>JBBRZR010000137.1:0-11336 GCA_038236495.1 Burkholderiales bacterium | reverse complement strand
CCAGCCACCGCCGATCTGCACTCTGGCCAAGCCGGGCTCGCTCAGGTCCACAACGCAATCGCGCACCGCGCCGGGCAGGCAGCGCAGCCAGTCGCGCTCGGTAAATCCTTGCTCGCGCCGGAAGTCGGCGGGGGTGTCAGCCTGCATGGTGAGCCGTCAGCCGCCGGATCAGCCGCCCGCAATCGGTGGCCAGATCGCCAGCACGTCCCCTTCGACAAAGGTGCGGCTGGCGCGCTGGTCGGGTGGGATGTAGACGCCGTTGACCAGCACCAGGTGCACCAGCTTGATCGGCATGCCGTAGGGCTCGATGATCTGGGCGATGGTGGCATCGGGCGCCACCTCCAGCTCGATCCGGTTGCCGATGCGGGCAGCCGGGGGCAGGTAGTCGGTGAGGCTGGCGTAGAGCTTGAAGGTGATTTTCATGGCGGGTTGGATGATGCCCAAAAACCCAAGGGGTCAACGCTGGGCGGCGCCCTCAAGCGCGCAGGTGCGCCATGTCCTGCTGCGCCTGGGCATTGGCCAGGTAGGCCTCCATCAGCAGCGTGGGGTCTTGCATCAGGCGCTGCTTCCAGTCGGGTGAGAGCTTGACCTCGCCCTCGACCAGGCCGCGCATCACCCCCACATGGTCGGTCCAGCCCACGCTGTTGCAGCCCACCAGCTTGTCGCCCCCAAACTGCAGGCTCAGCAGCTTGCCGCCGGCGCGGTCGACCAACTCCACCTGCTCGCCGCCGGGCACCCCGTCCCATTTGCCGAAGCTGGTCGAGATCATGCCCAGCGTGTCGAGCACGTTGATCTGGGTCACGCCCTTCAGCGCGGTGGTCTTGCCCACCATGTTGAGCGCGGCCACCCGCGCCTGCTCGGCCGCGTTGGGCTGGATCGCGCTGACGATGGTGGTGCCGCTGACCTTGTCGAAGGCCTCGGCGCAATCACCGGCAGCGTAAATGCCCGGCACGCTGGTCTGCAGGTGCTCGTCGGTCAGCACCCCGACCAGGCAGCGGATGGCCGAGTTTTCGAGGAATCCGATGTTGGGTTTGACGCCGGTGGCGCTGATGACCAGGTCGGCCTCGATGCGCTGGCCGGTGGACAGGCGCACCACCATCGGGGCGCTGGGTGCCGGGGACGGCGCTGCTACCGGCACGGCAACAAGTGCAGGTGCAGGCGCCGGGTCGGACCCCAACCCCAGCGCGTGCGCGATCTTGCTCAGCAGCCCAGGCTCCGACGTGGGTGCGGCCGGGGCGGGCATCGGCGCGGCGGCCGGCGGGGTTGCCGGCACAGACGCCGCGGGCCGCTCCACCGCCTCGACCCGGGCACCGGTGTACACCGTCACGCCTTTGGCCTCGCACCAGTCCTTGATCATGCCGCCGGCGGTGGGGCCCATCATGCGCGGCACCATGCGGTCGCCCATCTCGACCACGCTGAGCTTGACGCCGCGCATCGCCAGTGATTCCATGATGATGCAGCCGATGAAACCCGCGCCCATCTGCAGCACCCGGGCGCCGGGCTGCGCCAGGTCCATGATGGCGCGGGCGTCCTTGAGCGTCCAGCACGGGTGCACACCCTTGCCGTGGATGCCCGGGATCGGCGGTGTGGCGGGCGACGAGCCGGTAGCGATCAGCAGCCGGTCGAACGGCACGCTGCTGCCGTCGTCCAGCAGCACGCAGCGGGCATCCGTGTCCACTGACTTGGCGCGGCCGTGCTGCAGCGTGATACGCAAGGTGGCAAAGTGGTCCACGTTGTGCCGCAGGTGGGTGCCCGACTCGCCGATGTTGCCGATCAGCAGGTAGGGGATGGCCATGCGCGAGTAAGGCGCCTCGGGCTCGTCGCCAATGATGAGGATCTCGTCCGCGGGGGCGTTTTTGCGGATGGTTTCGGCGGCGATCACGCCGGCCGGGCCGGCGCCCAGGATCACGTGCTTCATGGCATCAACTTTCTAGGGTCAGAGTGAATGGCCTGGCGGGTACGGACTCGGACCCACAAGCGACAAGGCGGTCCGAAAACCGCCTTGAACTCAGCACCGGTCGGTGAGGATCACAAACCGAGCTTGGCGCGGGTCTCGGCCTTGAGCCGGCCGCCGGTGTCCCAGCCGCGGATCTCGTAGTACTTGGGCAGCATCTCGGGCAATTTGCTGACCAGGCCTTTTGCCGGGCCGGTCTTGACGGCCTCGTTCAGCAGCCGCGGCGGCAAGGTGTCGTCCTTCTCGGTGAAGCCGGCGCGGTTGTTGAAGTCGCGCTCCATGTTCCAGATGCGCTCGCCGATCAGGCTCAAGTTCTCCAGAGTGAACTCGTCGCCGCAGGCGGCGGCCACTTGCGGCTGCACGTCGGCCAGACCCCAGGCAAAGCTGGTGAAGATGCAGATGCCGGCCGAGTCGAACGCCGCGGTGGCGTCCTGGAAGGCCATCACCAGCTCGGGCTTGCCGTCGGCCACCAGCGGGTCGGTCTTGATGGGGATGCCCAGCACCTCGGACGCCACCGTGTAGCCGCGCAAATGGCAGGCACCGCGGTTGCTGGTGGCGTAGGCCAGGCCCATGCCCTGGATGCCGCGGCCGTCGTAAGCCGGGAACTCCTGACCCTTGACGCTCATGCTCAGCTCGGGGTGGCCGTACTTGGCGGTCAGGCGCTTGCTGCCCTGGGCGATGTCTTTGCCAAAGCCCACGCCGTTGGCGGTCATGTCGGCCAGCTCGCACAAGGCCTTGGCCGAGCCGAAGGGGGCGGCGATGCCCAGCATCTCCTGGGTGATCACGCCCATCTCGAACAGCTCCATCACCGCGCCCACCGTGGTGCCGAAGGTGATCGGGTCCATGCCCTGCTCGTTGCAGATGGTGTTGGCGTACTGCAGCGCTTCCAGGTCATTGACGCCGTTGGCGGCACCCAGGGCCCAGGCCGCTTCGTACTCCAGGCCGCCGGTGGCGCCCCAGTACTGCGGCTTGTTGACGACCGAGAAATGGGTCGGGTCGATCTTGCTGATCCGGCCGCAGGCAATCGTGCAGCCAAAACAGGCCTGGTTGGTGATCAGCTGCTTTTTGCCGTCGCTGGCGCGGGGTGTGGCCATGGCCTCGGCGCCGATGTCCTTGGCGCCTTCGAACTGGCTGTCCCGGTGGTTGCGGGTGGGCAGTGCGCCCATCTCGTTGATCACGCTCATCAGCACCTGGGTGCCGTAGGTCGGCAGGCCCTGGCCGGTGACGGCGTTTTCGGCCAGGATCTTTTTCTTCTCGTAGGTAACGCGCATGAACTCCTTGGGGTTGGCAATGTTGCCCACGCCCTTGGTGCCACGCACCGCGATGGCCTTCAAGTTCTTGCTGCCCATCACCGCGCCCACGCCCGAGCGGCCGGCGGCGCGGTGCAGGTCGTTGACGACGGCCGCATACAGCACCTGGTTCTCGCCGGCAATGCCGATCGAGCTGATGCGCAGCTGCGGGTCCTGGTGCTGCTTCTTGAGGGTTTCTTCGGTCACCCAGACGCTCTTGCCCCAGAGGTGGGCGGCGTCCTTGAGTTCAGCCACGTCGTCGCTGATCGACAGGTAGACCGGCTTGGCCGATGCGCCCTCGAAGATGACCATGTCCCAGCCGGCCATCTTGAGCTCGGCGCCCCAGTAGCCGCCCGAGTTGCTGCAGGCAATGGCGCCGGTCAGCGGGCCCTTGGTGACCACGGTGTAGCGGCCGCCGGTGGACGCCATGGTGCCGGTCAGCGGGCCGGTGGCCCAGATGATCTTGTTGTCGATCGAGAGTGGATCGACTGCTGCGTCGATTTCTTCGACCAGGTATTTGGTGGCCAGACCGCGTGAGCCGAGGTACTGCCTGGCCCAGCCCATGTTGAGCGGCTCGGACGTGACGGTGCCGGCGGTGAGGTTGACGCGAAGGATTTTTCCTGCCCAGGACATGCTGTTCTCCTGTTTCCGAATCGGGGGGTGCGGCGGCTTTAAGCGCCGGGCTGGTTGCCGAGCTTGTCGGCCCAGGCGGCCATCTTGTCGAAGCCGGTCCAGTTGGCGTCGATGTAGGTGATGGCGCCAGTGGGGCAGGCCTCGGCGCAGGCCGGCTCGCCGCCGCACAGGTCGCACTTTTGCACCTTGCCGGTCTCTTGCACATAGTTGACGGTGCCAAACGGGCAAGCGATCGTGCAGACCTTGCAGCCGACGCAGGTGGACTCGTTCACCACCTTGGCGCCAGTGGCCCTGTCGACCGTGATGGCCTCCACCGGGCAGGCGTGCAGGCACCAGGCCTCGTCGCACTGGGTGCAGGTGTAGGGCACCTTGCGGCCGGTGTGGTGAAAGTCAAACACCTTGATGCGCGACTTGGCCGGCGCGTAGACGCCGTAGTTCTCGAACGAACAGGCCATCTCGCATTGCAGGCAGCCGGTGCATTTCTCCGGGTTGATGTGCAGGCTTTTCTGCATGGCGATCTTCTCCGCAAGGTTCAGGATTGGGGGTCAGGCCCGCCCGCACGCCAGGCGCGCGCTGAAGGCCTATGCAATCATCGACATAGCGCCGGGCGGCGGGAACCTGGGCCAAACCCTAGGTTCGCGTCGGTAATTGGCGAGGCTGTGCCAGCCTGTGACGCCTGGACGCACCCGCTTTAGCCTGAAGTTCTCCCGCCACTCCCTGAATTTCCCCACCCCATCGAGCACGGCCCATGGGCAGCGTGGTCAGCGCGTTGTTGAAGGTCTGCTCGAAGGGCGGGACCTTCAGGATCGACAGGTTCACCGAAGGATGGAAGCGCAGCCTGCCCTTGGAGGGCCCGATCGCCAGGCGCACAGGCGCTCTCGACGCCCATGGCTAACGCCGAGGCGGTGCGCGCAGCACTGCGGCACAAACACGGAATTGCAAGCACGCGTATCACCTGCAGCGCCAGGGGCCGTTATCCGCACGGCCCGCTGCCTGCTCCCGCATACTGCCGGCTCCATACGACGCTCGGGCGGCGCTGGGCCATCGGTCGGCCCGGGCCGCACCGGGTGCACCACTGACCGTTGTAGGGAGCTGCACCTTCATGTTTCATCGGTTCGGGTCAGGCCCGTCCATGCTCGAGCGGTCAGCGCACGAGATCGGCCTGCGGCTGTTGCCGGAGCACCGCGTCCAGGTGGCCCAGGAGCAGGCGCGCATGGTGTTGATGCACACGCGGCTGGGCACGCTGGCGGCCACCGCGTTTGCGCTGATGCTGGCCTGGTACCTGCATACCAGGCTGGACGCCGGCCCAGCGCAGCAGTGGCTGGCGCTGTGGGTGGCGGCCAAGCTGCTGGTGGCGTCGGCGCGCGTGGCACTGGCCTGGTGGTGGTCGGTGCGCGGTGCCAGGGTCGACGATGGCAGGCCATGGCAGCGGGCCATGCTGGCCTTGCTGGCACTGGACGGGCTGATCTGGGGCCTGGCGGGCTGGGCCATGGGCGACCAGCCTGTGCCGCTGATCGCCCTGGTGGTGGCGGCGCTGGACGGTGTGAGCTGTATCGCCACCTTCGGCTTGCAAGTGCATCTGGCGGCCACGGCGTGCTATGTGCTGCCCATGCTGCTACCGCTGGCCCTGGGCCTGGCCCGGCGGGGCGACGACATCGCCTACCTTGCAGCGGCGGGCCAGTTGCTGCTGTTGGGCTTGCTGCTGGCCACCGCGCGTGCCACGGCGCAGCGTCTGAACACCGGCCTGCTGCTGCGGCTGCAGGCCGATGCCCTGGTGTCCGAGAAAGATGCCGCGCTGCGCCTGGCACACCAGGAGAGCGCCGAACGCAAACGCTTCCTGGCCAAGGTCAGCCATGAGTTGCGCACGCCGCTGCACGGCATGTTGGGCCTGACGCGGCTGCTGCACCTGGAGGCCCATGACGCCACGCTGAGCCACCGGCTGGAGCTGATCGAAAGCTCGGGCACGCAACTGCTGGGCCTGATCAACGATCTGCTCGACGTCTCGCGCATCGATGCCGGCCACTTCACGCTCAAGGCCGAGACCTTCGACCTGGCGGCGCTGCTGGATCAGCAAGCCGAATTGTTTGCGCTGCGCGCTGCCGACAAGGGCCTGCAGTTTGCGCTGCAACTGCAACTGCCCCGGCCCAGCTGGGTGCGTGGCGATTCGGCGCGTTTGCGCCAGGTGCTCAATAACCTGCTGGGCAATGCGGTGAAGTTCACCCACAGCGGCGGCATCACGCTGCGTGCCTGGCCGGGCCGCGGGCCAGAGTGGGTGGTGCTGGCGGTGGTCGACTCCGGCGAGGGCATCAGCCCGGGCGAGGCCGCGCGCATCTTTCAGCCGTTCCACCAAGTGGAGCCGTTGGGCGCGCGGGGCGCAGCCGGCGGGGGCGCCACCACCGATGGCGTGGGCCTGGGCCTGACCATCGCGCGTGAAATCGCCATCGCCATGGGCAGCGACATCAACGTCAGCAGCACCCCGGGCCAAGGCTCGACCTTCAGCTTCGAGGCGCTGTTGCCGGCGGTGGCCGCAACCGGCGCGGCGCTGCCCGTCTTGCGGCCCGTACTGCGTCTGCCGCGCCTGGTGCTGGTCGCCGAGGACGACGAGGTCAATGCCTTGATCGTCGGCGCTTACCTGGACGGCCTGGGTGTGCGTTATGAGCGGGTGGACAACGGCAAGCAGGCGGTGAGCCGCGCACTGCGCGAGATCGACCGACCCGAGCTGGTGCTGATGGACTGCCGCATGCCGGTGATGGACGGGCTGGCCGCCACCGTCGACATCCGCCGCCAAGAGCGCACCCTCGGCTTGCCGCGCCTACCCATCGTGGCGCTGACCGCCACCGCCACCGACACCGACCGCCAGGCCTGCCTGGACGCGGGCATGGACGAGGTCATCGCCAAGCCCTTCACACCACTGCAACTGGCCGATGCGCTTCGCGCTGCCGGCCGGGCAGGCTGAGCCACGCCCGAACGGCCAGCCGCTTGTTACGCGGCCAGCGCCCATGGCTGAGCCACCGGCTCGGCGTTCGTTTCCACCAGCAGCTGTAGATCGGGGTGCCAGGTCTCGACCATGAAGGCGTAGAGCGCGTGCCGGGCGCTGTGCCAGCGGCGCTCGGCCCCCACCACGTCGAAGGCCAGCACATGGTGGGGCAGGTTGCCGGCGTGGGCCAGCGGCACCGGGCCGGCGCCACCCGAGGCGTCGTCGAAGCCCAGGCCACGGTAGATGCGCACCAGCGCCGGGCTGCGCGCGCCGATCACCAGCAACCGAATCTGGCTGGCCATGGCCGCCAGATAGCAGGCCTTGACCAGCATGGGCCGCACCAGGCTGGGCGCGCCGGGGGCGATCGCCAAACGGGTGATCTCGGCGCGTGCCAGCCCCGCCATCGTGGCCGGCAGGGCCACGCTGGCTTCGATCGCCAAGGGGCGTGGGTGGTTGCGTTGGATGCGTGCGCTGCCGATGGCCTGGCCGCTGACCTTGTCTCGACACAGCAGCACGGTGCTGCCCGGCGCGGTGTCGGCGGCGTCCGGTGCGGCCATGCCGCGCGCCATGCCGGGCAGGTGGTGGCCATAGGCCAGGGCCCGCAGTGTGGCCACGTCGGCCAGGTCAGCGCCAGGCGCGGCGATGCGAACGGTGAAACCAAGCTGGGCAGTGGTCATGGTCCATGGGGGTTGCGAGGCGGTGCGCCAGCGTGCCGTGTGTGCAACTGTGACCATCTGTTAAAAACAGTGACCTTTTGCGCCTGTCTTTGCGCGCACCGGCTGCCCGCTTGCAGCCGCAACAAAAACTGCCGGTGTTGCCGGTGTTACCGGCGATCGCGCCGTCCGACGGCCGGACCGCCGCGATCAAGCGCCAGGTCGGCGGCGTCTTGCCTGGAGATGCTTTGGCAGCCGCTGGGCGCCGCTGGCAGCCGCTGACACGAGCGCAAGCCTGTCGCGCTGCCGCCGCTGCGGCCGCTCAGTCAGCGGCGTGATGCCCCAATGCCATCCGCCATGACTGACCGCCGCGATCAGGCGTGACGCCCCGGGCCTGCAGGACCTGTCCCGGCGCGCACCCGGCGCGGCGTGCCGCTGGGCCTATTGGCCCGCGTTGGGGAAAAACAGCTGTTCGCCACCGATCTTGTAGCCGGCGATGGATGCCTGGCCCGCTGGCGAGACCACCCAGTCGGCAAAGCCCTGGGCCAGCGCCACCTTGACATGCGGGTGCTTGGCCGGGTTGACAACCATCACGCCGTATTGGTTGAACAGCCGGGTGTCGCCTTCGACCAGCACGGCCAGGTCGGCGCGGTTCTTGAAATTGAGCCAGGTGCCGCGGTCGGCCAGCACATAGGCGCCGGTGGACGCGGCGATGTTGAGCGCCGGGCCCATGCCGCAGCCGCAGGATTGGTAGCCGGCGGGTTTGGCGCTGGCCAGGTCGATGCCGGCCAGTGTCCAGTAGCGCAATTCGGCCGCGTGGGTGCCGCTTTTGTCACCGCGCGAGATGAACGGTGCGCCCGCTGCGGCCAGTTTTTGCAGCGCTGCGGCGATGTCCTTGCCGCGTGCCTTGGCCGGGTCGGCGGCCGGGCCGATCAGCACAAAATCGTTGTACATCACCGGCAGGCGCTTCAGGCTGAAGCCGTCGGCGACAAACTTCTCCTCGGCCGCGCGGTCGTGCACAAACACGATGTCGGCATCACCGCGTCTGGCCATGTCCAGCGCCTGCCCGGTGCCCAGCGCCACCACCCGCACGTCGGTGCCGGTGGCCGCCTTGAAGGCCGGCAGCAGGTGGCCAAACAGGCCCGACTGCTCGGTCGAGGTGGTTGAGGCCATCACGATGAAGTTGGCCTGCGCCGCAGCCGGGCCGGCGCTGGTCAATGCCCCGGCCACGGCCACGGCCACGGCCACCCGCAGGCTGTGCAGGGTCAGGCGGATCAGGCCGCGTTTGTTCATGTCCATGGCAGTTCTCCCTTGAGGAACAAGGCCGCTTCAGGCGGCAGGTCGGTACGGCGGAAAAAATCGTCGGCGCGCAAATCACACACCAGGCGGCCGGCGTCCAGCAGCAGCACCCGCTCCGCCAGCCGCTTGGCCTGGCCCAGGTTGTGGGTGCTCATCACCAGTGCCATGCCGGCCTGGCCAAACTCGTCGATCAGCGTCTCCACCTCGCGCTTGGCGGACGGGTCCAGGCTGGCGGTGGGCTCGTCCAGAAACAGGATGTCGGGCTGCACGGCCCAGGCGCGGGCCAGCGCCAGGCGTTGCTGCTGGCCGCCGGACAGCGCGCGCGCCGGCCGGTCAGCCAGCGCCTGCAGGCCCACCCGGTCCAGCGCGGCCTGCAGCCGCCCGGGCCGCGCGGCCGCCGGCACGCGGGCCAGCCACAACGCCAGCTGCAGGTTGAGGCGCACGCTGCAGTGCAGCAGAAACGGCCGCTGGAACAGCATCGCCGTCACTGGCGGCCGGCCGGTGCCGGCGGAGGTGGCCGGGGCGGTGGAGGTGGCCGGGGCGGCGGAGGCGCTGGGCCAGGCCGGGCCGGCCCCTGCGCCCGCCGTGGCGGGTGTCAGCACGCGCCGGCCCTCGCTGGCTGGCAGCAGACCGTTGAGCAAGCGCAGCAGCGTGGTCTTGCCCGAGCCGTTGGCGCCCACCAGCGCGATGCGGTCACCCCGGTGGATTTGCAGCGACACCTCGCGCAGCGCCACCACGGCGCCAAAGCGAACCGTGGCGCGCTGCAGCCCGATCAGCGGCACGGCAGCCAGCGGCGGCTGGGGCGGTGGCGCCAGGCGCAGCGCCAAGGCCGGCAACGTAGGCAAGGTCGGCGAGCGCACCGTCATCCGGCCAGCCCGCCCGCCAGGCCCGCGCCGCCCACCGCACGCCGTTGCGTCAGCCCCACCGCCAGGTTGATCAGCGCCACCACGCCCAGCAGCACCACGCCCAGCGCCAGCGCCAACGGCAGGTCGCCCTTGCTGGTTTCCAGCGCGATGGCGGTGGTCATCACCCGGGTAACGCCGTCGATGTTGCCGCCGACGATCATCACCGCGCCGACCTCGGCCACCGCGCGGCCAAAGGCGGTGAGCAGCACGGTCAGCACCGCGCGCCGCTCGTGCGCCAGCAGCAACAGCGCCGACAGCAGCCGGCCCGCGCCCATCGCGGCCAGCTCGTCGCCGCCTTCACGCAGGGTGTCGGCCACCAGCTGGCGCGCCAGCGCGGCGATCAGCGGCACCACCAGGATGCTTTGTGCAATGACCATCGCCGTGGGCGTGAACAGGATGCCCCAGGCGCCCAGCGGGCCCGAGCGCGACAGCAACAGGTAGACGATCAGCCCCACCACCACCGAGGGCAGCGCCAGCAAGGTGTTGAGCGCGCCCACCACCAGCGCCTGGCCCGGGAACCGCGCCACGGCCAGCCAGGCGCCCAGCAGCAGGCCGATGCCGGCGCCCAGCGCGCAGGCCGTGCCGCTGACCCGCAGCGACAGCCCGACGATGCGCCACAGCGTGGCGTCGGCCTGGGCGATCAGGCTGAGCGCGAGGGCCAGGCTCTGGGAGAAGGCATCCATCGGAGATGTAGGCGGGGCGGGCTTGTGGTGGGGGTGAGGGCAGCGGGCGCGCGGTGCTTGCCAGGGTCGGCGGGCACGCCGTTGCGTGCGCTGGCGGTAGACAGCCCCGCGTGGGTCGCGATTCTTGCCGTTGCCGCGCCGCGCCGCGATATGCAGCAGCCTGCATAGGTACCGCGCCACCACAGCGCAGCGGGCATCATCGGGTGGCTGCCCACCGCCGACCGCCCACCGCCGACCGCCCACCGCCGGAGACCCCCTGATGATCGAGCTGCACTATTTCCCCGGCAACGCCAGCATGGCGCCGCATATCCTGTTGCACGAGCTGGGGCTGTCTTTTCAGCTGCGCCTCGTCGACCGCGCGCACAACGCCCACAAGTCGGCCGACTACCTGGCGCTCAACCCCAACGGGCGGATCCCGGTGCTGCGCGACGGCGAACTGGTGCTGTTCGAGACCGCTGCCATCTGCCTGCACCTGGCCGACCAGCGGCCCGCCGCCGGCCTGCTGCCGCCACTGGGCAGCGCCGAGCGCGCACTGGCCTACCGCTGGCTGCTGTGGATGAGCAACACGCTGCAGCCGACCTTGGGGCATTACTTCTACCCCGAGCGTGTGATCGCGGGGGTGGATGCCGACGTGGCGGCGCAGATCCGGGCCAACGCCCAGGCCCAGGTGGGTGGGCAGCTGGCGCAGATCGAGGCCCAGCTGGCCGGCCATGGCCTGCCCTGGTTGCTGGGCGCCGAGCACAGCCTGGTCGACAGCTACGGCCTGATGCTGTGCCGCTGGACCCGCGGCTTTGACGGCCCCGGCCCGGCGCCCGCACGCACCCTGCCGCACATCCGCGCCTGGCTGGACCGGGTGCTGGCGCGGCCGGCAGTGCAGCGTGTGCTGGCCGACGAAGGCCTGCCGGCACCCTGGGTCTGATCAAAGCCTAGAGGGCTGGCCCTG
>JBBRZR010000136.1:0-11351 GCA_038236495.1 Burkholderiales bacterium | reverse complement strand
GGCGTTGTGCGCGCCCGATCCCCAGGCCCAGCGGCCGCTCACCCGCAGGCCGACCACGCCGTCCTGCACCGCCGGCACGGCCTTGCCGCGCGGCGCAAACACACCGGCGGCCTTGAGCGCGGGTGGGCTGAACAGCAGTCTGGCCTCGGCCTCGGGCAGGTAGGCGGCGTTGACACAGCTGGTGTTGGCGATGAAGCAGCACCAGGCGGCGGCCGCGTCGGCGCGGGCCAGCCGCTCGATCAGCAAGAAATAGCTGGCCGGCGGTGTCTCGTGGCCGCCGTAGGCAGCGGGAGTCAGCAGCCGGTACAGGCCGGCGGCGGCCAGGCTGTCGGCGATATCGGGCGGCAGTGAGCGTCTGGCCTCGATCTCGGCGCTGCGGCCGGCCAGCGCGGCGGCGGCGCGCTCGGCCTCGGCCATCAACTCACGGTGCTGGGGCGACCGGGTCGGGTCTGGCCCTGTCAGGGTTTGGCTTGGGCTCATGTGGCGCTCCGGCAGGGCATGCCGTATGTTGCCCGCTGAGGGTGCCGCCCGCCAGCAGGGTTTCAAGGGCTTGCGTGCGGACGCCGTACAGGGCTTTGAGCGCCGCCACCTGGTCCAGCAGCGCGCTGCGCTGCGCCGCGGGCAGGGGCGTGGCCCGCCGCACCGCCAGCACCATCTTGTTTTTGCCGGTGTGCTCGGGCGAGATGAACTCGAAGACCTGCGCGTCATAGCCCTCGGCCTGCAGCAGCAGCGCGCGCAGCGCGTCGGTCAGCATCTCGGCCTGCTCGGTCATGTGGATGCCGTGGCGCAGCATCGGCGCCAGCACCGGCGGTGCCGTCATTTGCGGGCGCAGCTGCTTGTGGCAGCAGGGTGAGCACAGGATGATGGCCGCGCCGCTGCGGATGCCGTGGTGCATCGCCAGGTCGGTGGCGGTGTCGCAGGCGTGCAGCGCGATCATGATGTCGGTGGCCGCCACGGCGTGGTGGCCGACATCGCCAGCCTCGAAGCGCAGCCCGGCCAGGCCCAGACGGGCCACCACACTGTTGCACAGCGTCGTCAGATCCTCTCGCAACTCGACACCGCCGATGGCCGGCACCCGGCCGCTGGCCTGCAGGTGCTGCTGCACCGCAAAAGTGAGGTAGCCCTTGCCGGCGCCGAAGTCCAGCACCCGCACCGGCACTGCCGGATCACGCCCGGCCAGCGGCGACTGGGCGATGGCATGGGCCAGCACCTCCAGAAACTTGTTGATCTGCTTCCACTTGCGCGCCATCGCCGGCACCAGCCGGTGCTGGGCGTCGGTGATGCCCAGCTCGGCCAGAAACGGCGTGTCGAGCGCCAGCGCCCGCTGCTTGGTGCGGTCGTGGTCGGCATTGACTGGCTTGTCTGTGGCTGCGCGGTCGGCATCGACGCCGCTGGGTTCCCCCGCCGGCACTGACAACTTGCCGACCCGCAGCCCCCAGCTGCCCTTCTTGCCCAGCGCCAGCTGGATGTCGTGGCTGCGGGTGACCAGGTGGGCGTGGTGGAACTGTTCCACCAGCAGCGTGGCGATCAGGTCGACCGCGGCTTCGACCGGCAGGTTCTTGGTGATGTCCTTGGTGCGGTGGCGCCAGACCAGCGACAGGTGCTCCACGTCCCGCAACACCACCCGGCGCACCAGCAGCTTGTCCAGCGACGCGTCAGTGCCGTGCGGCCGGCCCAGCACCAGCCTGACAAAACCGCCGTCGGCCAGGCTGTGCCGCAGGCGGACGATGAACTGCTGGGGTTCGGTGAGGGTGGCAGGCAGAGCGGTCATGCGCCGATTGTCGGTGCGTGGGGCGGCTGTGCTGGCCGGGTCGGCCGCAGCGCCCAGCGCCAGACCGGCCCGACCCGCGTGTCGCGCCCAGCGCGTGGCGGCCCGAAGCCCAGGCCCCGCAGGATGCGGGCCGACGCCGCCGCGCCGGTGGCTGGCTTGCCCGCCACCGAGGGGCGGCGGGTGTGGGCGATCACGGTCAGGCCGGCATCGACGGCCCGGGCCAGCACCAGCAGGGCGCTGGCGGTGCCAAGGCCGAGGCCTTGCCGCCGCTGGCCGGGCAGCGTGAAGTAGCCGATCTCGACCCGGCCGCGCCGTGGCGGCCCGGCAAAACCACCACCGCCCACCCATTGCCCGTCAGCCCAGGCGAGGTAGCGGGTCCAGGGGCTGGGCGGCGCGATGGCCAGCGGCCGGCCCCGTGCATCGCAAGGCCAGAGGGTGATCGCCATGGCGCCGCGGCCAGGCATCAGGCACGCGTTTTCACGGGCGCGGCCTTTTGGGGCTTGCCGGTAGATGCCGGGGCGGTTTTTGTGCTGGACTGGCCGGTCCCCGCGCTGCCGGGCTTGCCGGGCTTGGCGGCAGGCTTGCCGGCCGATTTGCCCGTGGCTTTAACGCCAGACTTGCCCCTGGTTTTGCCCACCGACTTGCCGCCGGGTTTGCTGGTGGCCGCGGCTGCCGGCAAACTGCGGTGGCCGCCTGCCGCCACCGCCGATGCGTCCGGCCCCAGCCCCAACCAGCCCAGGCAGGCCGGTTGCTGCATCGCTTTGGCCACCGCCTGGTAGCGCGGCAGATCCCGCACCGGCTCGCCGGCCGGCAGGTAGCGGATCTCGCGGATCTCGCCGGTATCCGTTCCGGTGCTGGCGCCCGCACTGGCACCCCCGCTGGCGCTCGGCCCGGGGTCCATCACCTTGAGCTGCACGGCCTGGGTCGGGTCGCCCGGCACCAGCAGGTGGCCCGTCAGCACCATGCCGTCGCGCAGTCCGGCGGCGTAGGCCGGGCCGCCGGGCTCGACCCCGCTGACCACCCGGTTGCCCAACGAGGCGGCATCGAAGCCCAGCCGCCAGGTGGCGCTGGCCACACGTTGGCCGACAAAACACGGCCCCAGCGCCGCCGGGCCGAACACCGGTGCGTCGCCCTGGTCGGCCTGGCGGGTGATGTCGCGCAGCGGCACATCCCCCAGCGCCGGGCGCAATGCGGCCACCAGCCGGTGGGTGGCCAGCGGCGCGCTGATCGGGCCCTCATGGCGTGCCAGCGCCGGGGCCACCAGCAGGCGGCGCATGGTGGCGTCCAGACCCGGCTGGCCTGCGGCGCGCAGCGCGCCGTGCCACTGCAGCGCCAGCCATTCGCCGCGGGCGCCGGCCATCTCGGTCGTCGGCAGCGCGCCGGGACGATCGGCTGTTGGGGCCGGGGCGGCGCCGCGGGCCGGGGATTTGGTGCGTTCGCTGGCGTCCAGGAAGCGCTCGATCTTGCGGTTGAGTGCGGCGGCGTAGTCCTCGGGTGTCCACTGGCCGCCGCGCAGCAGTAGGCGGTGGGTGTAGAACTCGGCCCAACCCTCGCTGAACCAGGCGCGGTTGGCTTCGTCGCCACGGCCGGTGTGGACCAGTGGGCCAAAGCGGTCAGGCACCCAGCTGCGCACCAGCGCTTCGGTCAGCAGGGTGTCGGCGGCGCTGCCCGGCAACGCCAGGTCGGCCGGGCCTTGAAGCGCCAGCGCCTGGTACCACGCCGAGCCGCGGCCCGCACCCGTGGCGGCGTTGGGCAGCAGCAGCACCAGCAGCGGGCCGGCGGCGCTGTTGTCGCCCCAGAACTGGCGCTGGGCGGCCAGGGCCTGGGCGGTGGCCTGGCCCAGCGCGTCCAGGCTGAAGCGCCAGGGCACCTTGGCGGGCCGGGCCAGCGTCAGGCTGCCGCCGTCGGGGCTGCCCGCTTGTGCCGGTGCCTGCGTCTGTGTCTGCAAGGCACCGCCGGCATACAGCGCCTGTTGCACCCGGGACTTGAGGCTGGCCGGGCCAGGCGCCACCCGGAACAGCGCCGTCGGCCCCTCGGCCAGACCGTGGCTGCTGGCCCAGCGGACCGGGGCCGCGTCATCGGGGCGGGGGCTCAGGCCGTAAAACGCGATGCAGGCGGTCGGCGGGCGGCGCTCATCGAGGTCGTCGGGTACCGGCAGCACGCCTTGGCCGGCCAGCGCAAACCAGGTGTCCGCCAGTTGCACGCTGCCGCCTTGGGCCGGGTCGGCCAAGGGGGTGAGGCGCCAGCGCAGCTGGACCCGTTCACCGGCCGCGTGGTTGACCGTGCGCAGGGTCGGCATGTCGGCCACGGCCTGCAGACGGGCCAAAGGCGCGGCCCGCGCAGCGGTGCCGGCGGTTGCGCTGACGGCGGCACTTGTGGCGGTGCTTGTGGATTCACTTGCGGCTGCGCTTGTGGCGCTCAGGCCGGCGCTGGTTTCGACCACGCCGGCCCAGCCGCCGGGCAGGCGCAAGCTGGTGCGGGTGCGCGGGCCGGCATCAAAGGCCATGTCCACCAGCAGGCTGCGCGGCCCGGCACCCAGTTGCACCTTGATCTGCCAGAGCAGGCCGCAATTGGCGATGTCGGCCGGGGCCGCGCTGTCGGCTGGCGCGGCCGCAACAGCCGGTGCCGCCGGTGCGGCAGCGTCCGACGGCCCGTTCGGCACTGCCCACACGCTGGCCATGGCGGCAGCCCCGGCGCAAGCCAGCGCGGCCGTGCGCCAGGGCTGAAGCCAGGCTGCTGCGGCTGAGTAACAGGATCGGATGGGCCGGGGCCGGGCGTTGGTGCGAGAGGCGGGCATGCAGCGAGGGTGGCAGCGGCGGTTTAAGCGGCGGTGGCCGGTGTCTGGGCTACTGCCCGCCAGCCGGCGCTGCCGTGCCCTGCTTGATGCGGTCCAGCATCGCGCCCATCTGCTGGTGCAGCAGGTTGATCGCCTTGAGTGGGCGCACCATCACCTTGAAGTCGATGATCTGGCCGTCCGCGTTCCAGCGGATCAGGTCGATGCCGTTGACCACGATGCCGTCGATCTCGGTGCTGAACTCCAGCAGGGCGTCGCTGGCGCCGACGATCTCGCGCTCGTAGCGGAATTGCGCCGTGTTGAGCACCGCCATCGCGCCCGCCAGGTACTGCAGCGTGATGGCCTTGCCGCGTTGCGGTGTGTGCACCACCGGCGAGTGGAACACCACATCGTCGGCCAGCAGGCGGCCCAGGGCGGCCATGTCGCGTGACTGCACAACGTGGTGCCAGGCGGCAAGGGGGGCGGGCAGGGTCATGTGGGTCTCCGAATAAGGTAGGGGGTGGATCGGTCTGGGCGCAGTGTGCCCTCGCCGGGTGTAGCCGTCAGGCCACGCGGCGCAGGGCAGGCCGGCGCGGTGATCCGCCGGGGTCGGCAGGGCCTTCGCCGCCGTCGGCGCTGCTGGCCGCACTGCTGGCCGCACCGTTGGCCGCCAGGTTTGCTGGCGCCAGCAAGACCCGGTTGCGGCCCGCCTGCTTGGCCGCCAGCAAGGCCTGGTCAGCCGCGTTGAGCAGGCCCTCGGGGTTGGCCAGCGGGTCGCTGCTGTCGGTCACGCCGGCTGAAAAACTGTGGCCCTGCAGCACCTGGCCCGCCGGCGCTTGACCCCAGGTGAACTGCAGCTCGCGCCAGCGCCGCAGCAGTGCCTGCACCTTGCGCCGCGCGGCGGTGGCGGTGGACCGCGGCAGCAACAGGCAGAACTCCTCGCCGCCGTACCGGCATGCCAGATCACTCTTGCGCAGGCTGCCCTGCAACAGCCGACCGAAGGCTGCCAGCAGCGCGTCGCCGGTCGGGTGGCCGTACTGGTCGTTGATGGCCTTGAAGTGGTCGAGGTCGAGGATGACCACCGCCAGCGGCGTGCCGGCGCGGCGGGCGATCGCCACCTGGGCCGGCAGCACATCGTTCAAGTGGCGGCGGTTGTACAGGCCGGTCAGCACGTCGATGGTGGCCTGCTGGCGCAGCGCCTCTTGCAGCGATTGCACCTCGGCCATCTTGTGCGCCAGCTGCTCGTTGATGGCCGCCAGCTTGGCGCGCGAGCGCTCGGTGGCGCGGCGCTTGGCCTGGCTGTCCTGCAAGCGGTGGGTCAGGCGCAGCAACTCGGTCTGCAGCGCGGCAGACTGGTAGTGGGCGCGGTGGGCCTGCAGGTCCTGGCGCTGGTGCAGGGTTTGCCAGGTCTGCAGGTCGGACAGCGCCTGCGCGGTTTGGCCAACAGCGGCCAACAGGCGCTGGGATTGCTGAAAGAACTGGCAACGGATGCGCAGGCTCAGGCCTTCGACCTGGTCGTCGCCGGCCAGTTTGCGGACGGCCGCCAGCCGGGCCAACGCGTCGGTCTGATGGCCCTGGCTGTGCAACAACAGGGCCTGGGCCACGGCCCGTTCCAGCGGTTCGTCGGGCACGCCCAGGCTGGGCGCGGACTCGGCCAGCCGCACCAGGCGCTCGCCCAGGGCGGTATCGCCGGCTGACAATGCGGCAATGGCGAGCGCTTCAAAATGCAGTCCGTTGACGCCGCGCCCGCTGGCGTCGGTGGGCATGGCCAGCACCTGGACGATGTCGGGCAGGGCCTCGGCGGCACGGCCCAGGTCGGTCAGGATGATGATGCGGTTGATCAACAGCGCGCTGCGCAGAAAGCTGTTGCGGGTGCCCTCGCAGCGCGCCAGGCCCTGGCCGGTGTGGCGCAGCGCCTGCTCGCAGTCGCCCAGCTGGGTCAGCTCATTGGCCAGGTTGCAGTGCAGCACGGCGTCGAAGCCGTTGCCACGGCGCGGGCCGGCATCGCGCAGCGCCTCGTGCATGTAGGCGATGGCCTGCTCGGACTGGCCCAGCGACGAGTAGCAACCGGCGATGGCGTTGAGCAGCGCGGCGCGCTCATGGTGGCGCAGCACCCGCAGGCCCTCGTCGCGCAGCGGCAGCAGCAAATCGACCGCTACCCGGTACTGGCCACCGCGCCACAGCGTGCGGGCCAGCCCCACCGAGGCCAGGATGCTGCCAGCCCGGTCGCCCAGCGCATCGAAGCCGGCACCCGCACGCCGCAATTCATCAGCCGCCTCAGCCAGCGTGCCGAAATACTGCAGATGAAAGCCCCGCACCGTGCGCGCCCTGGCCTCGGCCGACGCATCGCCCGTCTGCAATGCCAGCGCCAGTGCCCGGTCGGCGTGGCGGATGGCGCGGTCGGTGTCTACCAGCAGCAGGGCCCAGGCCCGCGCTGCCAGGCGCAGGGCCGGCGTGGCAGGAGGCGGTAGGGTCGCGGGCGGCATCCAGTCATTATTGCGGCCGGCCGGGCGCCAGGCCGCGGCCGGCGTCGACGGAAACGATTGCTTACCTGGTGGCGCTTGCTGCTGTCAAACGGCCGGCATCAGGCGCCGGCCCCGGGACGTCAGGCGTCACTCGCCGATCGGTTTGCCCAGCGCCACCCAGCGCTTGCCGTCGAAACGCAGCAGCTGGATCTTGCGGAAGATGTTGTAGTTGTCCGGCGTCACCGTCATCGAGATGCCGGGCAGCAGCATGGGCGCGGCAAACTCGCGCAGGTTGGTCATCTGCTTAAGGATGTTCTCGCGGCTCAGGTCGTCACCGGCCGACTTCAGCACGTGGGTGATGGCCGCGCAGGTGGCGTACACCGCCGCGTTGCTGGCGTTGTTGGTATCGCCCTTGGGGTAGTACTTCTGCATCCAGGCCAGCCAGGCCTTGTAGTCGGCATCGCCGTGCCAGGTCGGGTCGGTCGGGTCCTTGACCACGCCGGCCGTCATCACGCCCACGGTGTTTTCAAGGCCCACCAGCGACAAGGTCGGGTGCACCTGGGCCGACACATGGCTGATGTAGGTCAGCGGCTTCCAGCCCAGATCGACCATCTTCTTGAGCGACTGGCTGACCTGCTTGGAGTAGGCCGCCAGCACCACGGTGTCGGCACCGCTGGCGCGCAGCGAGACGATCTGCGAGTCCATCGTCGCGTCGGTCTGCTCGTAGGTGATCTCGGCAACAAGCGCCTTGGCCGCCTGCGCACCCAGCCCGGACTTCAGGCCACGCAGGTAGTCTTTGCCGTAGTCGTCGTTCTGGTACAGGATGGCCACCTTGGCAGCGGGCTTGTCGCGCAGGATCTGCTGGCCGTAGGTGCGGGCTTCGAACTCGTAGCTCATCAGCGCCGAGGTGCTGTACGGAAACTCCTTGGGCTGCTGAAAGTTGTTTGACCCCGACAGCACAAACAGCTGCGGCACCTTTTGGGTGTTCAGGTACTTGCGCACCGACGACGAGGTGGCCGTGCCGACCTGGTTGATGATGGCGTCCACCTCGTCCTGCTCGACCATCTTGCGCACCTGCTCCACCGTCTTGGGTGGTTGCAGTGCGTCGTCCAGCGTGATCACCGTGACCTTGCGGCCATTGATGCCGCCCTCGTCGTTGACCTTGGCAAAACACGCCGCCGTGGCGTAGCCGATAGCGCCATAAAACGATGCCGGGCCGCTGTAGGGCACGGTGTTGCCGAGTTTGATCTCGGTCTTGGACGCGGCCTGGGCGAGCGGCGCAAAGGCCGTGATGCCGAGCGCAACAGACGCGGCCATCGCGGTGATCAACAGGCGGGCTGTGCGTCGGGAAGGGCAAACGGGGTCCATGGGGCTTGTCTCCTGCGGGTGAATCGGTCAGGCGCCGAGGCCATCCCCAGCCAAAATCAGTCTATCGGGCGGGGCGGGCACCCGCGTCACTTGCGTTACAGCCGGCGGCGATGGGTGATATGCGCTGTCATCGCATCCCCCCCCCCACCCCTCCCCCACATCTGCCAGTCTTTTCAGGGCGCGTGCGCCGCGGCTATCGTCGGGTCCGGACCGGCGGGCACCTCCGATTCGTGCCACCGTCAACCCGACCGGAGACTGCACCATGGACACCCCGCACTGCCCATTTGTCTGGTACGAACTGATGACCAGCGACGACGAAGCCGCCGCCGCGTTCTACCGCCAGGTGATCGGCTGGCAGACCGCCGACGCCGGCATGCCGGGCATGCGCTACACCTTGCTGTCGGCCGGCGGGGCGGTGATCGCCGGCCTGATGACGTTGCCTCAGACGGCCCGAGACGCTGGCGCCCGCCCCGGCTGGGTTGGCTACATCAGCGTGGCCGATGTCGATGCGATGGCGCTGCGGCTGCAGCAGGCGGGTGGCAAGCTGGTCCGCCCGGCCGAGGACATCCCTGGTGTCGGTCGTTTCGCCGTGGTGGCCGACCCGCACGGCGCCAGCTTCGACTTGTTCCGGGGCAACGACGATGAGCAACCACCCCAGCCACCGATGGGCACACCCGGCACCGTCGGCTGGCATGAGCTGGTTGCCGGCGACCTGGACAGTGCCTGGGCGTTTTACAGCAGCCTGTTCGGCTGGACCCAGGACGCGGCGATGGACATGGGCGCGATGGGTACGTACCAGATGTTTGCCGCCGGGGGCGAGGCCATCGGCGGCATGATGAGCAAGCCGCCGCAGGTGCCACAGCCGGGCTGGCTCTACTACTTCAACGTCGGGTCCATCGACGCGGCCCTGGCCAGTGTCACGGCGGGTGGCGGCCAGGTGCTCAACGGACCGACGGAAGTGCCCGGCCCGATGTGGACCTTGCAGTGCCTGGACCCGCAAGGCGTGGCGTTTGCGCTGGTGGCGCCGAAGCGCTGAAGCCTCAGCCGAGCGCTGAGGCGCATCGGCGCCTGCCGGCGCGCCTCACATGCTGCGCCGGTACTGCCCCCCCACCTCGAACAGCGCCGAGGTGATCTGGCCCAAACTGCAGCAGCGCACCGCGTCCATCAGCACATCGAACACGTTCTGGTTGTCGATCACCGCCTGCTGCAGGCGTTTGAGCATCGCCGGTGACTCGCCAGCGTGGCGAGTGTGGAAGTCAGCCAGCCGGGTCAGCTGCGACTCTTTCTCGTCCTCGGTCGAGCGCGCCAGCTCGATCTGGGGCGGGTTGGGGTCAACGTGTGGGTTGCGGAAGGTGTTGACACCGATGATCGGGTACTCGCCGGTGTGCTTTTGCATCTCGTAGTGCATGGATTCTTCTTGAATCTTGCCGCGCTGGTAACCGGTTTCCATCGCGCCCAGCACACCGCCGCGGTCGGCGATCTTCTCGAACTCGGCCAGCACCGCTTCTTCGACCAGTTCGGTCAGGTCGTCGATGATGAAGGCGCCCTGGTTCGGGTTCTCGTTCTTGGCCAGGCCCCATTCGCGGTTGATGATCAGCTGGATCGCCATCGCCCGGCGCACGCTTTCTTCGGTCGGCGTGGTGATCGCCTCGTCAAACGCGTTGGTGTGCAGGCTGTTGCAGTTGTCGTAGATCGCGATCAGCGCCTGCAGCGTGGTGCGGATGTCGTTGAACTGGATCTCCTGCGCGTGCAGTGATCGGCCGCTGGTCTGGACGTGGTATTTCAGCTTCTGGGACCGTTCGTTGGCACCGTACTTGTCGCGCATCGCCACCGCCCAGATCCGGCGGGCCACCCGGCCCAGCACGGTGTACTCCGGGTCCATACCGTTGGAGAAGAAAAAGCTCAGGTTGGGCGCAAAGTCATCGATGTGCATGCCGCGCGCCAGATACGCCTCGACAAACGTGAAGCCGTTGGACAGCGTGAAGGCCAGCTGGCTGATCGGATTGGCACCGGCCTCGGCGATGTGGTAACCCGAGATCGACACCGAGTAGAAGTTGCGCACGTTGTGGTGCACAAAATACTGGGCGATGTCGCCCATTACCTTGAGTGAAAACTCGGTCGAGAAGATGCAGGTGTTCTGGCCCTGGTCTTCTTTCAGGATGTCGGCCTGCACCGTGCCGCGCACATTGGCCTGCGCCCACTCGCGGATCTTGGCGGTCTCGGTCTCGGTGGGCTGGCGGCTGTTGTCGGCCTCGAACTTCTCGATCTGCTGGTCGATCGCCGCGTTCATGAACATCGCCAGGATCGTCGGCGCCGGGCCGTTGATCGTCATGCTGACGCTGGTGGCCGGCGCGCACAAATCGAAGCCGCCGTACAGCACCTTCAGGTCGTCCAGCGTGGCGATGCTCACCCCCGAATTGCCCACCTTGCCGTAGATGTCGGGCCGGCGGTCGGGGTCGTTGCCGTAGAGCGTGACCGAATCAAACGCGGTGCTGAGGCGCTTGGCCGGCAGCCCCAAGCTGACCAGCTTGAAGCGCCGATTGGTGCGGAAGGCATCGCCCTCGCCGGCAAACATGCGTGTCGGGTCCTCGCCTTCACGCTTGAAGGCAAAGGTGCCAGCGGTGTACGGGAAACTGCCCGGCACGTTGTCCAGCATCAGCCACTTCAGCAACTCGCCATGGCACTCGTAGCCGGGCAGGGCGACCTTGCGGATCTTGTTGCCCGACAGCGTGGTGTGCACCAGCGATGTCCGGATCTCCTTGTCGCGGATCTTGACCACGTACTCGTCGCCGGCGTAGGCGCGCTGCATCTCGGGCCATTGCGCCAGCAGCTTGGCGGCGGCGGGGTCGAACCTGGCGGCGCGCTCGTCGGCCAGGCGCAGCACGGTGTTCTTGGCGCCGTCCTTCGCGCTGTCGTCTGCGGCCAGCATCAACGCGGTGGACCGCAGTTGCTGCAGCTCACGCGCCAGCTTGGC
>JBBRZR010000135.1:0-11393 GCA_038236495.1 Burkholderiales bacterium | reverse complement strand
CGCGCCAGGTCGGTGTGCCGTACATCATCGTCTTCTTGAACAAGTGCGACATGGTGGACGACGCCGAGTTGCTTGAGCTGGTCGAGATGGAAGTGCGTGAGCTGCTCGACAAGTACGACTTTCCGGGCGACGACACCCCCATCATCCACGGCAGCGCCAAGCTGGCCCTGGAAGGTGACACCGGCGTGCTGGGCGAGCAAGCCATCATGAAGCTGGCCGACGCCCTCGACACCTACATTCCCCAGCCCGAGCGGGCGGTAGACGGTGCTTTCCTGATGCCGGTTGAAGACGTGTTCAGCATCTCGGGCCGCGGCACCGTGGTGACGGGCCGTATCGAGCGCGGCATCATCAAGGTCGGCGAAGAAATCGAAATCGTCGGTATCCGCAACACCCAAAAGACCACCTGCACCGGCGTCGAGATGTTCCGCAAGCTGCTCGACCAGGGCATGGCGGGCGACAACGTCGGCATCCTGTTGCGCGGCACCAAGCGGGAGGACGTCGAGCGCGGCCAGGTGTTGTGCAAGCCGGGCAGCGTCAAGCCGCACACCCACTTCACTGCCGAGATCTACGTGCTCAGCAAGGAAGAGGGCGGCCGCCACACGCCGTTCTTCAACAACTACCGCCCGCAGTTCTATTTCCGCACGACGGACGTGACCGGTGCGGTCGAGCTACCGACGGACAAAGAGATGGTCATGCCCGGCGACAACGTCAGCATCACCGTAAAGTTGATCGCCCCGATCGCGATGGAAGAAGGCCTGCGCTTCGCCATCCGTGAAGGTGGTCGGACCGTCGGCGCCGGTGTCGTGGCCAAAATCATCGCTTAAGCGCGGTTCAGAAACACAGTAATACATTCCATTCGGATTCAGGCAGCAGGGGCATAGCTCAATTGGCAGAGCGTCGGTCTCCAAAACCGAAGGTTGGGGGTTCGATTCCCTCTGCCCCTGCCAGGCAAGAATCCATCGAAGGCGCGTCGCGCAGCGATCGCATCTGAAACAGGTCCGACCCAGCGCGGCCCGCAGGCTTTGAAGCCCGGCGGGCCGTTGCTGCTGTTGGGCGGGCTCGGCGCTCAAGGCGAAACAAGCCAGAGCGATGCGGGCGAGAGAAACGAAAGACATGGCTACCAACACTCAAGTCGAGACGGTTTCAACAGGCGCAGACAAGGCCAAGCTGGCATTGGCCGCTGCACTGCTGGTGGGCGGTGTGGTCGCTTACTACTTGCTGGGCAAACAGGACTTGTGGCTCCGCGTGCTGGCGCTTTTGCTGCTGCTGGCCGGTGCGGTGGCGATGTTTTTCACTTCCGAATCTGGCAAGCAGCTGATTGCTTTTGGCCGCGACTCGGTGCGCGAGACCAAGAAGGTGGTCTGGCCCGCCCGCAAAGAGGCGATGCAGATGACCGGCTACGTGTTTGCTTTTGTCATCGTGATGGCGTTCTTCCTGTTCCTGACGGACAAGACGCTGGAGTGGGTGCTGTATGACCTGGTCCTGGGCTGGAAACGCTAAAGAGGTATTGCCATGAGCGAACTGATTCCCGAATCCGCTGCCGTGTCCGAGGCGCCTGCTGCGACCCCCGTACCGCTGCGTTGGTATGTGGTCCACGCCTACTCGGGCATGGAGAAAGCCGTCGAGCGCAACATCCGTGAGCGCATCGAGCGCGCCGGCATGCATGACAAGTTCGGCCGCATCCTGGTGCCGACCGAAGAAGTCATCGAGCTCAAGAACGGCAAGAAGTCGGTCACCGAGCGGCGTTTCTTCCCCGGCTACGTGCTGGTCGAGATGTTGATGGACGACGAGTCCTGGCACTTGGTCAAGCACACCAGCAAGGTCACCGGCTTTGTTGGCGGCGCCAAGAACCGCCCGGCACCGATCTCTGAAGCCGAGGTCATGAAGATCGTCAACCAGATGCAGGAAGGTCTGGAGAAGCCGCGGCCCAAGGTCGAGTGGATGATCGGCGAGATGGTGCGGGTCAAGGAAGGCCCGTTCACCGACTTCAACGGCGCTGTCGAGGACGTCAACTACGAGAAGTCCAAGGTCAAGGTCTCGGTCACGATTTTTGGTCGTGCCACCGGTGTCGAGCTCGACTTCGCACAGGTTGAAAAGGTCTGACGAACAGCGTTCGCTAGGCCTTTCGCCGAAGGGCCGAGGGCCCGTAGGCAAAAAGTCTAAGTATTCCGGTTTCAGGCGGATCCGACCCGACGCATGAAATCTTGATGTTTTCGGGTCGAAAGACGAGGAGCTTGGCGGTATCCGTGCCAACAAGCGTTTGAACTCGAAAGGAGCCATTCATGGCAAAGAAAATCGTCGGCTTTATCAAGCTGCAAGTTCCTGCGGGCAAGGCCAATCCTTCGCCCCCGATCGGCCCGGCGCTGGGTCAGCGCGGCCTCAACATCATGGAGTTCTGCAAGGCGTTCAACGCCCAGACCCAGGGCATCGAGCCCGGTCTGAAGCTGCCCGTGGTGATCACCGCCTACGCTGACAAGTCCTTCACCTTCGTGCTCAAGTCGCCCCCGGCGAGCGTGCTGCTGAAGAAGGCCGTCAAGATCGACAAGGGTTCGGGCCGCCCGCACCTGGAAAAAGTCGGCAAGATCACCCGTGCCCAGCTCGAGGAGATCGCCAAGATCAAGATCAAGGACCTCACCGGCGCCGACATGGACGCTGCGGTGCGCACGATTGCAGGTTCCGCCCGTTCGATGGGCATCACGGTTGAAGGGGTCTGACATGGCCAAGCTCACCAAGCGCCAGAAAGTCACCGCCGGCAAGGCCGACTCGCTCAAGCTCTACACCTTCGACGACGCCATCGCCATCGTTAAGGAATGCGCCACTGCCAAGTTCGATGAGTCCATCGACGTGGCCGTGCAACTCGGCATCGATGCCAAGAAGTCGGACCAGGTGGTGCGCGGCGCGGTTGTGCTGCCCAACGGCACCGGCAAGACCAAGCGGGTGGCGGTGTTTGCCCAGGGCGCCAAGGCTGATGAAGCCCGCGCTGCGGGTGCCGACATCGTCGGCATGGACGACCTGGCCGCCGACATCAAGGCCGGCAAGATGGATTTCGACGTCGTGATCGCCTCGCCCGACACCATGCGCGTGGTCGGTACGCTGGGCCAGATCCTGGGCCCGCGCGGCCTGATGCCCAACCCCAAGGTCGGTACGGTCACGCCTGACGTCGCCACTGCGGTGCGCAACGCCAAGGCCGGCCAGGTGCAGTTCCGGGTTGACAAGGGCGGCATCATCCACGGCACCATCGGCCTGCGCTCGTTCGATTCCGACAAGCTCAAGGGCAACCTGGCCGCTCTGCTGGACGCGCTGGCCAAGGCCAAGCCGGCGTCGAGCAAGGGTGTCTACCTGCGCAAGCTGGCGGTGTCCTCGACCATGGGTGTGGGTGTGCGCGTCGACATGCAGTCGATGACGGCAGCCTCGGCCTAAAGCATTCAAGCCCCGGCGCCGGTCTAGCGCGGGGGTGACGAGTTTGGTGGGCCGTAGGCGGTGTCAAAACCGCAAACGGGCCATCCTAGACCGCTGGCGAAGCCGCAGGGTTTCTTAATCCAGTCGATTCCACCGTCAGGTGAAACCGGCCGGGCCAGCGCAGATGGCGGTCCCGCCTGAAGGATTCCGATGACAGGGTGAAAGCCCCGTCAAGCCGGATGCCAGAAGGTTTGGTCGCTGCAACCCCGGTGCGCCGGAGGGCCAAGGCGGCAGTGTCCGCCCAACCCGAAGGCGCGATTTTGTGAGGAGCAGACCTTGAGTCTCAATCGCAACGAGAAGGCGGCCGTGGTCGCGGACGTGTCGGCGCAAGCCGCCAAGTCCCAGACCCTCGCGCTGGCCCAGTACCGTGGCCTCACCGTTGAACACCTGAACAAGTTGCGCCGCGAAGCGCGCGAGAAGGGTGTGTATCTTCATGTGCTGAAGAACACACTGGCTCGCCGTGCCGTGGCTGGAACCCCGTTCGAGGTGGCATCGGAGAGCATGGCTGGCCCGCTGATTTACGGCTTTTCTGAAGACGCCGTATCCGCGGCCAAAGTCATCACCGACTTTGCCAAGGGCAACGACAAACTGGTCATCATCGGTGGCGCCTACGCGGGCAAGTCGCTGAGCGCTGACGGGGTCAAAGCCCTGGCAGCCATCCCGAGCCGCGAAGTGCTGATCTCCCAGATCGCCGGCTTGCTCAAATCGCCGATCCAGCGATTTGCAGCCGTGCTGTCGGCCCTGGCCGAGAAAAACGCAGCGGCAGCGCCGGTGGCTGAAGTGGCACCTGTAGCTGAAGCGGTACCCGCCGTTGAAGCCGCAGTTGCAGCAGACGTGGCACCCGCCGCCGTTGAAGCGGCACCCGCTGCTGAAGTCGCAGCTGTCGCTGATGTGGCCCCCGCTGCTGAAGCCGCACCCGCAACTGATGCTGCACCCGCAGCACCTGAAGCGCCGGCAGCCGCCTGACCGATCTTCGTTAGCACGATCCCAACCTATTTTTGAATCGAGAAACCCAAATGGCATTCGATAAAGACGCATTCCTGACCGCCATGGACAGCATGTCCGTGATGGAACTCAACGACCTGGTCAAGGCCATCGAAGAGAAGTTCGGCGTGTCCGCCGCCTCCATGGCCGCCCCGGCAGCCGGTGGCGGTGCTGCCGCAGCCGTGGTCGAAGAGCAGACCGAATTCAACGTGATGCTGCTTGAAGCCGGCGCCCAAAAGGTGCAGGTCATCAAGGCCGTGCGCGAACTGACAGGCCTGGGCCTGAAAGAAGCCAAGGACCTGGTTGACGGCGCTCCCAAGGCGGTCAAAGAAGCCATCCCCAAGGCCGATGCCGACGCAGCGCTCAAGAAGCTGCTCGACGCTGGCGCCAAGGCCGAGATCAAGTAATAAATCGGCTCGGAGCTGCTGCGGGATCCGATCTTGGACCTGTGGGCCGACCCTGAGGGTCGGCCCTTCGCCAGGCGCAAACAGTCCTCAGGACTGTTTTCGTTCGGGCTCAGTGCATCGCCGTACAGGTATACGGCTGCGCTTCTCGAACCAAGCTCGGGCCGCTCGCGACGCTCCGCGCTCGATTTGTTGAGGGCTGGTCGGTAGACCAGCCCTTGCCTTTTAGGGCTTTCAGCCCCAGAGCACACCTGTAAGCGCCTTTCGGGTTATCCTGTAAGGCTTTTCCAAGTGTTCTCTGAACCGACTGCAGAGAACCAGTTTGGTCGGACTCCGGTGCAATGCCGGGGTTGTCCGCCAGCGGCTGGTAGTGGCCAGCCACCAAGCTTCGGGCCGTCTCCCTCACAGTGTTGAGGGTGGGCGTGCGCCCGGTGCCAGTCGCCGACGAGACGTTTGCCCGGGCCCTGGCAGGCGTCATCGAAACGGAGTATCCATGGCGCAAGCAACCCCCTACACCTACACCGAGCGCAAGCGAATTCGCAAGAGCTTCGGCAAGCGCGAGCATGTGCTCGACGTCCCCTACCTGTTGACCATGCAGCGTGAGGCCTATGTCGCCTTCCTGCAAAAAGAACTGCCGCCGTCCAAGCGCAAGGCAGAAGGCCTGCAGGCCGCTTTTCTCTCGGCCTTCCCGATCGTGTCGCATAACAACATGGTCGAGATGAAGTTTATTGAGTACAACATCGCAAAACCGCCGTTTGACGTGCGGGAATGCCAGCAGCGGGGCCTGACATTCGCTGCGGCGGTGCGCGCCAAGCTGCAAATGATCATCTATGACCGGGAGTCGCACCCGGCCAAGGTCGTCAAAGAGATCAAGGAGCAAGAGGTCTACATGGGCGAAGTGCCGCTCATGACCGACTACGGCTCGTTCATCGTCAACGGCACCGAGCGGGTCATCGTCTCGCAGCTGCACCGCTCACCGGGCGTGTTCTTCGAGCACGACAAGGGCAAGACCCACAGCTCGGGCAAGCTGCTGTTCTCGGCGCGGATCATCCCGTACCGTGGCTCGTGGCTCGACTTCGAGTTCGACCCCAAGGACGTGCTGTACTTCCGGGTTGACCGCCGCCGCAAGATGCCGGTGACGATCCTGCTCAAGGCTATCGGCCTGAACAACGAAGCCATCCTGGCCAACTTCTTCGACTTCGACAGCTTCCGGCTGATGGACGTCGGTGCGCAAATGGAGTTTGTGCCCGACCGCCTGAAGGGTGAAGTCGCGCGTTTCGACATCACTGACAAAGACGGCAAGGTTGTCGTCGAGAAGGACAAGCGCATCACGGCACGCCATGTGCGCTCGCTTGAGACCAACGGCACCCAGTTTGTCTCGGTGCCCGAGGACTACGTGGTGGGCCGCATCATCGCCCGCAACATGGTCGATGCCGACACCGGCGAGATCATCGCCAAGGCGAATGAAGAACTGACGGACCTGTTGCTCAAGAAGCTGCGCGCTGCGGGCGTCAAAGACCTCCAGTGCCTGTTCACCAACGAGCTGGACCAAGGCGCCTACATCAGCCAGACCCTGGCGGCTGACGAGACGGCCGATGAGCTGGCCGCACGGGTGGCCATCTACCGCATGATGCGCCCCGGCGAACCGCCCACCGAAGACGCCGTGCAGGCCTTGTTTGGCCGCTTGTTCTACAACGAAGACACCTACGATCTGTCGCGTGTCGGCCGGATGAAGTTCAACGCCCGGGTTGGCCGCGACGTGCCCGAAGGCGCGATGACGCTCAACAACGAGGACATCCTCGACGTCGTCAAGATCCTGGTGGAACTGCGCAACGGCCGAGGCGAGGTCGATGACATCGACCACCTGGGCAACCGGCGAGTGCGCTGCGTGGGCGAGCTGGCCGAAAACCAGTACCGATCTGGCCTGGCCCGGATCGAAAAGGCCGTCAAAGAGCGCCTTGGCCAGGCCGAGACCGATGCGCTGATGCCGCATGACCTGATCAACTCCAAGCCGATTTCTGCGGCGCTCAAGGAGTTTTTCGGTGCTTCGCAGCTGTCGCAGTTCATGGACCAGACCAACCCGCTGTCCGAGATCACGCACAAGCGTCGTGTTTCCGCCCTCGGCCCGGGTGGCCTGACGCGTGAACGTGCCGGCTTCGAGGTGCGCGACGTGCACCCGACCCACTACGGCCGGGTCTGCCCGATCGAGACGCCTGAAGGCCCTAACATCGGCCTGATCAACTCTCTGGCGTTGTACGCCCGCTTGAACGAATACGGCTTTCTTGAGACGCCGTACCGCCGGGTTGGCGACGGCAAGGTCACGGACCAGATCGATTACCTGTCGGCCATCGAAGAAGGCAAGTACGTCATTGCCCAGGCCAATGCCTCGCTGAGCGTAGACGGCACGCTGACCGATGAACTGGTCTCCGCCCGCGAGGCTGGCGAGTCGGTGCTGACCTCGCCCGAGCGCATCCAGTACATGGACGTGGCCCCGGCGCAGATCGTCTCGGTAGCGGCTTCGCTCGTGCCCTTTCTGGAGCACGACGATGCGAATCGCGCGCTGATGGGCGCCAACATGCAGCGCCAGGCTGTGCCAGTACTGCGCCCCGAGAAAGCCTTGGTTGGCACCGGTGTTGAGCGGGTTGCCGCCATCGACTCGGGCACCGTGGTGACTTCGCGCCGGGGTGGTATCGTCGATTACGTCGATACCAACCGCATCGTGATCCGCGTCAATGACGCAGAAACCGTGGCGGGTGAAGTCGGCGTCGATATCTACAACCTGATCAAGTACCAGCGATCTAACCAGAACACCAACATCCACCAGCGCGCCATCGTGCGCCGGGGTGACCATGTGGCGGCGGGTGACGTGGTGGCCGACGGTGCATCGACCGACCTGGGTGAACTGGCCCTCGGCCAGAACATGCTGGTCGGCTTCATGCCCTGGAATGGCTACAACTTCGAAGATTCGATCCTGATCTCCGAACGTGTTGTCGCTGAAGACCGCTACACCTCGATCCACATCGAGGAGTTGGTGGTGATGGCCCGCGACACCAAGCTGGGCAGTGAAGAGATCACCCGTGACATCCCCAACCTGAGCGAGCAGCAACTGGCCCGCCTGGACGAGTCGGGCATCGTCTATGTCGGTGCTGAAGTGACGCCGGGCGATGTGCTTGTCGGAAAGGTCACGCCCAAGGGCGAGACCACGCTGACGCCTGAAGAAAAGCTGCTTCGCGCCATCTTTGGCGAGAAGGCGTCCGACGTGAAGGACACCTCACTGCGGGTGGACCAGGGCACCAACGGCACGGTCATCGACGTGCAGGTCTTCACCCGTGAAGGCATCCAGCGCGACAAGCGCGCCCAGCAGATCATCGACGACGAGTTGAAGCGCTTCCGGCTCGACCTGAACGACCAGCTGCGCATCGTCGAAGCGGATGCGTTCGACCGGATCGAGAAGATCCTGATCGGCAAGACCGCCAACGGCGGTCCGCAGAAGATCGCCAAGGGCACGGTCATCGACAAGGCCTATCTGGTCTCGGTCGAGAAGTACCACTGGTTTGACATCCGCCCGTCCGAGGACGAGGTGGCGAACCAGCTCGAGTCGATCAAGAACTCGCTGGAGCAGACGCGCCACAGTTTTGATTTGATGTTCGAGGAAAAGCGCAAGAAGCTGACGCAAGGCGATGAGCTGCCGGCGGGCGTGTTGAAGATGGTCAAGGTCTACTTGGCTGTCAAGCGCCGCTTGCAGCCTGGCGACAAGATGGCCGGCCGCCATGGCAACAAGGGGGTGGTGTCCAAGATCGTGCCGGTCGAGGACATGCCTTACATGGCTGATGGCACGCCCTGCGACATCGTGCTCAACCCGCTGGGCGTGCCTTCGCGCATGAACGTGGGCCAGGTGCTGGAAGTGCACCTGGGCTGGGCCGGCAAGGGCATTGGCCAGCGCATCGGTGACATGCTGCAAGGTGAGGCCCGAGTGGCTGAGTTGCGCAAGTTTTTTGATGAGCTGTACAACCAGTCCGGCGGCAAGACCGAGAACATCGACTCGCTCAGCGACGACGAGGTCATCGAGATGGCCGGCGAGCTGACCAAGGGCGTGCCGTTTGCGACGCCGGTGTTCGACGGTGCCAAAGAAGCCGAGATCCGCGCCATGCTCAAGCTGGCCTACCCGGACGACATCGCTGCCAAGAAGGGGCTGACGTCCACCCGCACCCAAGCCCAGCTGTGCGACGGCCGCACCGGTGAGCCGTTCGAGCGGCCCACCACGGTCGGCTACATGCACGTGCTCAAGCTGCACCACCTGGTGGACGACAAGATGCACGCCCGCTCGACCGGCCCATACAGCCTGGTCACCCAGCAGCCGCTGGGCGGCAAGGCCCAGTTCGGCGGCCAGCGTTTTGGCGAGATGGAGGTCTGGGCGCTGGAAGCCTACGGCGCGGCCTACATCCTGCAGGAAATGCTGACGGTGAAGTCCGACGACGTGAACGGCCGGACCAAGGTCTACGAGAGCATCGTCAAGGGTGAACACGCGATTGAAGCCGGCATGCCGGAATCTTTCAATGTCCTGGTCAAGGAGATTCGATCCTTGGGCATCGACATGGAACTCGAACGCAACTGAACGACTTAGGTACAGGAGAAATACATGAAAGGTTTACTGGACCTGTTTCGGCAGTTCACGCCCGACGAACACTTCGACGCGATCAAGATCGGCATTGCCTCGCCGGAAAAGATCCGCTCGTGGTCATTCGGTGAAGTGAAAAAGCCCGAGACCATCAACTACCGGACTTTCAAGCCCGAGCGTGATGGCCTGTTCTGCGCCAAGATCTTTGGCCCGATCAAGGACTACGAGTGCCTGTGCGGCAAATACAAGCGCCTCAAGCACCGCGGCGTGATCTGCGAGAAGTGCGGCGTTGAAGTCACCCAGACCAAGGTGCGGCGTGACCGCATGGGTCACATCGACCTGGCCGCGCCCTGCGCGCACATCTGGTTCCTCAAGAGCCTGCCGTCACGCCTGGGCCTGGTGCTCGACATGACGCTGCGCGACATCGAGCGGGTGTTGTACTTCGAAGCCTACGTCGTGGTCGATTCGGGCATGACGCCGCTGAAGAAGTTCTCCATCATGACCGAGGAGGACTATGACGCCAAGCGCACCGAATTCGGTGACGAGTTCGTCGCGCTGATGGGCGCCGAAGGCGTGCAAAAGCTGCTGGCCGACATGGACCTGGACGTCGAGATCGAGCGCCTGCGGGGCGACTTGACCGGCTCCGAGCTCAAGATCAAGAAAAACAGCAAGCGCCTGAAGGTGATGGAAGCCTTCAAGAAGAGCGGCATGAAGCCGCACTGGATGGTCATGACCGTCCTGCCGGTGCTGCCGCCTGACCTGCGCCCGTTGGTGCCGCTGGACGGCGGCCGCTTTGCGACCTCGGACCTGAACGACCTGTACCGCCGCGTCATCAACCGCAACAACCGGTTGGCCAGGCTCTTGGAGTTGAAGGCCCCCGAGATCATCGTGCGCAACGAAAAGCGCATGCTGCAAGAGGCGGTGGACTCGCTGCTCGACAACGGCCGTCGCGGCAAGGCAATGACCGGCGCCAACAAGCGTGCGCTCAAGTCGCTGGCCGACATGATCAAGGGCAAGGGCGGACGCTTCCGCCAGAACTTGCTGGGCAAGCGGGTGGACTATTCGGGCCGTTCGGTCATCGTGGTCGGCCCAACGCTCAAGCTGCACCAGTGCGGTCTGCCCAAGCTGATGGCGTTGGAGCTGTTCAAGCCCTTCATCTTCAGCCGGCTGGAGGCGATGGGTATCGCCACCACCATCAAGGCGGCCAAGAAGGAAGTTGAATCCGGCACGCCGGTGGTCTGGGACATTCTTGAAGAAGTCATCAAGGAGCACCCGGTGCTGCTGAACCGTGCACCCACCCTGCACCGCCTGGGCATCCAGGCGTTTGAGCCGGTGCTGATCGAAGGCAAAGCGATCCAGCTGCATCCGCTGGTTTGCTCCGCCTTCAACGCCGACTTCGACGGCGACCAGATGGCCGTGCACATCCCGCTGTCGATCGAAGCGCAAATGGAAGCCCGCACCTTGATGCTGGCCTCCAACAACGTGCTGTTCCCGGCCTCGGGTGAGCCGTCGATCGTGCCGTCGCAAGACGTGGTGCTGGGCCTGTACTACGCCACCCGCGACCGCATCAACGGCCGTGGCGAAGGCATGATCTTCTCTGACATCATTGAAGTGCAGCGTGCGCTGGACAACAACGCCGTCGAGGTCACGGCCAAGATCGCGGTGCGCCTGACCGAGTGGGTCAAGGACAAGGAAGGCGACGGCTTTACGCCCGAGACCAAGCTGGTGGACACAACCGTCGGCCGTGCGTTGCTGTCTGAAATCCTGCCCAAGGGCCTGGCCTTCAGCAACATCAACAAGGCCTTGAAGAAGAAAGAAATCTCCAAGCTGATCAACACCAGCTTCCGCAAGTGCGGCCTGAAAGAAACCGTGGTGCTGGCAGACAAGCTGCTGCAAGCCGGTTTCCGTCTGGCCACGCGCGCCGGCAT
>JBBRZR010000134.1:0-11421 GCA_038236495.1 Burkholderiales bacterium | reverse complement strand
GACGGGCCTGGTGGTGCCCAACGCCAGCGTCAAACGCCAGGGCGACCAGGTCGGCGTGTGGCTGGCCGATGGCAGCGGGCTGCGCTTTGCGCCGCTGCGCCTGGGCCAGACGGGGCTCGACGGCCGGGTGCAGGTGCTGGGGGGTCTGCAGGCCGGCGACCCGGTGGTGGTGTACAGCGAGAAAGAGCTCACTGCAGGCAGCCGCACCAAGGTGGTCGATGCGTTGGCCGGCCAGCAGCCATGATCAGCCTGGCCGGCCGCGACATCCTGCACTCCTGGGGCAAGTTCGTGCTGACCGGTATCGGGCTGGGTTTGCTGATCGGCGTGACCTTGAGCATGGCCGGCATCTACCGCGGCATGGTCGATGACGCGCGCCGCCTGCTCGACAACAGCCGCGCCGATCTGTGGGTGGTGCAGCAAGACACCCAGGGGCCCTACGCTGAAGCCTCCAGCCTTCACGATGACGTGGTGCGGGCTATCGTCGGCCTGCCCGGCGTGGCGCGCGCCGCCAACGTCACCTACCTGACGATGCAGGTGCGCAGCGGGGCCACCGACGTGCGGGCGATGGTGGTGGGTTTCGAGGTTGGCCAGCCGGGGCTGCCCGGTGCGCCGGGCTATCTGGTGGCCGGGCGCCACATCACCCGCAGCCACTACGAGGCCGTGGCCGACGTCAAGACGGGCTTCGCCTTGGGCGAGCGCATCCGCATCCGGCGCCACGACTACAGCGTGGTGGGCCTGACCCAGCGCATGGTGTCGTCGGGCGGTGATCCGATGGTGTTCATCCCGCTGAAGGACGCGCAGGAGGCGCAGTTCCTGAAGGACAACGACGCCATCCTGAACGACCGCGCGCGTACCGCCGCCAATCCCAGCCTGAACCGGCCGGGCGTGCCCGGGCTGCTGGACGCGATCCAGGCCTCACAGGCCAGCAACCACAACGTCAACGCCGTGTTGGTGCAACTCAAGCCGGGCTTTGACGCCGAAGCGGTGGCCGAGCCGATCCGCCGCTGGAAGCACCTCGAAGCCTTCACCCGCGTGCAAATGGAGGAGATCCTGGTGGCCAAGTTGATTGCGACCTCGGCCAAGCAGATTGCCATGTTCCTGGTCATCCTGGCTATCGTCAGCGCGGCCATCGTGGCCTTCATCATCTACACCATGACGCTGGGCAAGATCCGCGAGATCGCGGTGCTCAAGCTGATCGGCACCCGCAACCGCACCATCGCCGGCATGATCCTGCAGCAGGCATTGGGGTTGGGGCTGATCGGCTTCATCGTGGGCAAGGTGGCGGCCACCTTCTGGGCACCGATCTTCCCGAAGTACGTGCTGCTGGAGCCGGGCGATGCGGTGCGCGGGCTGGTGGCGGTGATGGTGATCTGCGCGCTGGCCAGCACCTTGGCCATTCGTGCCGCACTCAAGGTCGATCCGGCCGCTGCGATTGGAGGCTGATAAGGTGGATGCCGGCATCCGCATCGAGGGCCTGAGCAAACGCTATGGCCAGGGCAGCGCCGCGGTGGACGCGCTGAAAGACGTCAACATGGTGGTGGCGCCCGGCGAGGTGGTCGGCTTGATCGGGCCGTCCGGCTCGGGCAAGAGCACGCTGCTGAAGTGCCTGGGCGCGGTGATCGAACCCACGGCCGGCCGCATGGTTCTCGGGGGCGAGACGATCTATGACAACGGCTGGAAGATTGCCGACTTGCGTGCGCTGCGGCGCGACCGCATCGGCTTCGTGTTCCAGGCGCCGTATTTGATCCCGTTCCTGGACGTCACCGACAACGTTGCGCTGCTGCCGATGCTGGCCGGCCGCCCCAATGCCTGGGCGCGGGCGCGCGCGATCGAGTTGCTCAACGCGCTGGATGTCGGCCACCGCGCCCACGCCCAGCCGTCCGAACTGTCGGGCGGTGAGCAGCAGCGGGTGTCGATTGCCCGTGCGCTGGCCAACCGGCCGCCAGTGATCCTGGCCGATGAGCCGACCGCCCCGCTCGACAGCGAACGTGCGCTGGCCGTGGTGCGCATCCTCAACCAGATGGCCGTGCAGCACCAGACCGCGATCATCGTGGTCACCCACGACGAAAAAATCATCCCGACCTTCAAGCGGATTTACCACATCAGAGACGGCCGGACCGAGGAGGAGGCCGGGCAAGGCCTCGCCTTGTAGGGCATCCGGACCCTCCGCACGACAACCCCGATGACGATCCCATCGGCCGCGGCTGGCCATCAGAACCAGAAATGCACACCGAAGACCAGGCTGCTGGCCTGGACCTTGTCCGACAGGTGGCCGTAGTTGTCGTAGTTGACGGTCAGTGCAACGTTGCGGGTTGGCCGGTATTCCGCGCCCACGCCCAGCAGCCCAGATGCCGTGCTGCCCAGCAAGTTGTTGCCCGCCGGCAGCACCGAGGTGCCGCTGACCTTGCCGAACGACACGCCCAGCCGGCCATGCAGTGCAAACGATTCGCCCAGCGGCAGCCGGCCGGTTGCGGCGGCGTAGAGGCTGCGGGCCTTGCCGTCCTGCCTGACCGTCGCCCCGCCGAGGGTGACACTTTGACTGAACGAGCCCAGCGCCGCGTAGCCGCCCTCGACCCCGAGGTTCTCATTGAAGCGGTAACCGCCGAAGAATTTGGCGGCGCTGCCGCGGTGCTCCACACCCACCTGCGGCAGCGCGTTGGACAGGCTGAAGTGGGTGCGGCCGATTTCGACCCGGGCATAGGGGCCAACGCCAGGGCTGGCGGTGTTGTCGTCGCTTGTGGAGGCCTGGGCGGCCTGTGCGGCCGGCGCCAAGGTGCACAGCAGGGCGAGGGAGATAAGGGACAGTTTCATGGGGTGCATTTCTGGGGTTGCGGTGGAGTTGAAACCTGCGCCGTTGAGGTGTTGAGCGCAGGCGGGTGAATCGCCGCCTGCCCAAGGGCAGCGGCGCAGGCAGGCCTGTCGGCAACTGCCAAAACGACGGTCTATCGGCGAATGGAAGGTCTAGGCGGCCATCGACACACCGGTGGGCAGTGCCACCGGACGTCGAACCAGCCACTCCGCCACGGCGAGGTTGATCAGCCAGGCCAGGCCCATCAGCGCATCCCGGGTCAGCCCGGTCGGCAGTGGGCCAGCTGCCAGCAGCGACCAGGACAGCAGGACCAGCACCTGGGTGCCCGCGCCTTGCGCCAGCGCGTAGCCGCGCACCATCCAGGCCCGGTGGGTGCCGATGTCGCGCCGGCCTATCGCCGCCACGGCCCGGACGATCGAGAACACCATGCCGGCGCCTGCCGCCAGCCGGGCGGTCATCAGCAGCCCGCCTTGCAGCAGCGGGTCGATCGGATAGAACAGGGTCATCCACAGGCCCGACAAGCCCGCAACCAGCCCGCAAGGCACGAGCACCCGCCCCGACACCCGGTGCCAGGCGGGGCGGCGGCGGCGAAAGCTGCTTGAAAACTGAAACGCGCCCAACACGCAGAAGGTGGCAGCGCCCAGCACATGCAGCATCACCGGCAGCGGGGCCGCCATGAAGCGTGCGTTGTCGGGCGTGATGGGGCCGCCGCTGAGCAGGCTGCCCAACCGGACCAGGCCGGCCGCCAGCGGCACTGCGCTGAGCGCCAACAGCGCGGCGGGGACTTTCCAATCGGATCGGGGAGACGGGTGCACAGTGCGGCCTGAAACAATCAACAAGCCACGAGCGTAGGTCGCAGGCTTGGCAATGTCGCCGCACTAAAGAGCGGTTCTGGGCCGTCTGGGGTTGCTCAGGGTCCGGTCAGACGCGCAGCAGGTTCAGGGCGAGCGCACGGGCCACGGCTTCGGTACGCCGTTTGACCTGCAGCTTGTCGAAGATGTTCTGGTTGTGCCACTTCACGGTGTGCAGCGACAAGAACAAGGCCTGGCCCACCTCCAGGTTGGACTTGCCTTGCTGTATCAGCCGCAGGATGTCGAGCTCGCGCTGGCTCAGCGGGTCCAGCCCCAGGCGCTGCAGATGGGCCGCGTCACCGCTGGGCGGCGGGGCGGCGCCCCAGGCGGCCAGCAGTTGCGCGCTGTAGTCCGGCAGGCTGCCGCGGCCGGACAGGGTGGCCACCAGCGTGGCCATGGCCGGGCCTTCGTCGACAAAGCTGCGCACCAAACCGCCGGGCTCAGCCAGCAGCAGCGCGTCATGCAGCACCTGCAACGCCCCGTCGAGCTGGCCCAGCGCGTTCAATGCCAAGACCTGCACCACCATCGCCTTGAGGGTTTCGTCCGCCCGTTCGGCCTGCACCATCCGGGCACGGTGCGGCTGCAGTATCGCCAGCGCCTGCGCCGCCTGGCCCTGGGCCAGCAAGGCCCTGGCCGTGGCCACCGGGCGCAGGTGCCGCTGCGCCAGGTCCAGGGCGGCCGAGACCTCACCACGGCGCAGCAGGTCCTGCGTCTGCAGGTCGGCGATTTCGTCCATCCGGCTGGCAAATCGCCGTGTTTGTGCGGCCACGGCGGCCCGCGCCAAGAGTGCGGTGGCCTCGTCGCCGCGGTTGCGCAGCTGCAGGACACGGGCGCACAGGCCGTCGGCGCTCAGGCCGGCGCCGCTTTCCATCGGCGCGGCCAGTTGGCTGCTGAAGCGGGCGTGCGAATCCGCCGCGTCCAGGTCATTCCATTCATAAAAAATGCGCGCCAACCCGAGATGGGTTTCGCTGGCAACCCCGTGGCTGGGGTCGACCAGCCGCTGCAGCAGGTCCTGGTAGGTCCTGGCCGCCAGATGGAGTTGGTTGTCCGACAGTTGAAGGCCGGCCAGGGCGGTCGAGGCCACCACGGCAAACATGAAGTTGCCGCTGGTCTGCCCGGCGGACAGCACCTGCTCATAGGCCTGCCGGGCCGCAGCGCGGTGGCCCTCGAACTGGTGTGCAACACCTTGGGCGCAGCGCGCCGCGGTGCGGCAGGCGCGGTTGGCTTCAGGCAGCAGCAGCAGGGCCTGCCCGGCTTCGGCGTGGATGCTCGCCACCTCGTGTTTGGCCACCGCCGCCCAGGCCTTCAGGGCGGCGATCTGCCCGCGCAGGTCGGGCGTGTCCGCACTGTCCGATCGGTTCAGCAGGGCGGCCTCGGCGCCCTGCAGCTTGTGCGCCATCTGGTTGGGGTAGCCCGCGATCATCAGCGACCAGGCCAGCATCACCCACAGACGCGGGTGGCTGTCCAACAGGCTGTTGGGGTGCTGCTGCAGGCACTGGATCACCGGCGTCATCGCGCCGCGAAAGTACAGGGGCATGCCGTCACCCTCGATCAGGCGCATGGCCCGATCGGTGTCGCCAGCGGCGGTGGCCAGCTGCAAGGCGTCGACCGTCAGGCCCTGGGCTTCATACCACTGGCTGGCGCGGATCAGCAGGGGCGCGGCCGGCTCTTGCTGCACCAGGCGCTGGCGCAACAGCTCGGCAAAGAGATGGTGGTAGCGAAACCAGCGCCGCTCGGCGTCCAGCGGTACAACAAAGAGATTGGCTTGCTCCAGGTAAGCCAGCATGCCTTGGCTGTCCTGGCCTGGCATCAGCGCGTCGCACAGCCCGCTGCACAGCCGGTCCAGCACCGAGGTGCGCAACAAGAAGGCCTGCACGGCGGGTGGCTGACGCAGCAGCACCTCTTCCAGCAAAAAATCCTGCAAGTGGCGGTGGCTGCCGGAAAAGGACTGGATGAACTGGTCCGGATCCGGGTGGCCGTGCAGCGATATGGCGGCCAGCTGCAAGCCGGCGACCCAGCCCTCGGTGCGGCCCGCGAGCACCGCGACCTGGGCGGCGGAGAGCGCCAGCGCCATGGTCTGACCCAGGAAAGCGGCCGCTTCGTCCGCGGCGAAGCGCAGGTCGTCCTGGCGCAGTTCAGTCACTTGCCGGTGCGCCCGCCAGCGGGCCAAAGGCAGCGCCGGCGCTTCTCGTGTTGCCAGCGCCAGGTGCAGCTGTGGGGGCAGGTGGTCGATCAAGAACGCCAGTGCGTCGTCCACCGGCGCGCAGGCCACCCGGTGGTAGTCGTCCAGCACCATCAGCAGCGCTTCCGGGTAGCGGGCCAGGCTGTTGAGCAGCGCCGTCAGGACGGCCTGGGCGGACGGCGGCGGCGCCGTTTGCAACAGCGCCCAGGCGCTGGCACCGAGGCGGACTTCCACGGTTTGCACTGCGGCAACCAGGTACGCCAGGAACTGCTGCAGGTCACGCTCGCCCGGTTCCAGCGAGACCCAGACGCAGGGCCGTTTGCAGCGGGCTGCCCATTGCGCCAGCAAGGACGACTTGCCAAAGCCTGCGGGCGCGCAGACCAGGGTCAGTTTTCGGGACAGGCTGCGGTCCAGCTGCTCGACCAGGTGGCTGCGGGCCACGGCATGCGGGACGCCGGGCGGCACGAAGAGTTTGGTCACCAGGATGGGTGTCGGCATGGCTCAGCGTTGCCAACCGTCCTGCGCAACGCCCGGCCCGGCCAGCGCCAGATCCCGCAAGCGCCGGTGCGCCGCATCGGCCGGGTCTGCCGGCATGCTTTGTCTGGCCTGCAGGTAGCGGTTGCTGAAGACATCCAGGTAGGCGTCCAGCGTTTGCGCAGCCGCCAGGTCACCGGCCAGGGCCAGGCACAGCGCCGCGACTTCCGAGGTGCAGAAGTGGTGCGCGTGGCTGGACCGGCGCAGGCGGTAGGCCGACTGCTGATCCGGCTGCAGGCTGAGCACCGGAAAGCGGTCCAGGTACGGACTCTTGCGGAAGATCTTGCGGGCCTCCGACCAGGTACCGTCCAGCAGCACAAACAGCGGGCGTTTGTCCGGGCGGGTGTCCACGGCGCCTTCGACGCCCTCGGGCCGGGCGGTCAACAACGCCGTCACCACCCGCTCAGGCGCGGCAAACTCACCCGGGAACACCACATAGGGCTGCCACTGCGGATCGGCCAGCAGGGCCAGCAGCGCCGGGTCCACCGCCGTGCGCGACCAGCCAAAGGCTGGTGTGCCCGGCAGCACGTCGGCCACCAGCCAACCGGTGTTGCTGGGCTTGAGCGGCTCGAACTCGGCCATGATCAGGCAGACCGACGCGTGGGCCTGCACCACCGGCCGCAAGGCGCACAGGCAATGGCTGGGGATCAAGCGGCACCGTGCGCAGCGCTGTTTGCGGCCGCCGCCGCGGTCAAGATGCGGCAGTGCAGTGCTGTGCGCCAGGCAAGTGCTGCGCAAGCGGGATACGGCGTGGGGCATGCAGAGAAGTCTAGGGGCTGTGGCGCAACAAGCCGGTGCCGGCATTGGGCCCGCCGCCAAGGCGGCGCCGCCACCTGCCGCCGCGCTACGCCGTCTGCCCGGCGATAAAGCAAAAGCCTACGTCCGAGACCGCCCTGGGGCTTTGGTTCGCCAGCTTGGCCAGGATGTGGTCGGCGGCCATCTCGCCAATCTGGTAGCGGGGCGACTTGACGGTGGTCAGCCGCAGCGGTGTGGCCTCGCCGATCTCCAGGCCGTTGAAGCCGGCCAGCGCCAGTCGGTCGGGCACGTTGATGCCCAGGTGCAGGCAATGCATCAGGCCGCCCACGGCCATGTCGTCGTTGGAGAAATAGACCGCATCCAGATCGGGGCACTGCAGCAGCAGCTTGGCCAGGCTGGCGCGCCCCAGCAGCACCGATGACGGTGCGTCGTCCGTCACCTGGCCGCACAAGGCCAACCCGTGGTCCGCCAGGGCCTGCACAAAGCCGTCGCGCCGCTTGGCCGCGCGCAGGTCCAGCGCCAGATTGCCGCCGATGTAGCCGATGCGGCGCCGGCCGCTGGCCGCCAGATGGCTGCCGATCACCTGCCCGGCGCGGGCGTTGGACAAGCCCACCGCCATGTCGATGGTCGGGCCGTCGATGTCCATGATCTCGACCACCGGGCTGCGCGCCTCGGACAACAGGCGGCGCGCCCGCTCGGTGTGCTCCAGCCCGGTGACGATCCAGCCCGAAGGGCGCCAGGACTGCATCGCCTCGATCAGCCGCTCTTCCTTGGCCTGGTCGTAGTCCGACACGCCGACCACCGCCTGGTAGCCCGCCTTGTCGAACTGCGCGTTGGCGCCGCGCAGCACCTCCGGGAACACCGTGTTGCTCAGTGATGGCAGGATGACGACCATCAGCCGTGTCTTGGCGGTGGCCAGCGCGCCGGCCAGGCGGTTGGGCACATAACCCAGCGCGTCGGCGGCGGACTGCACCCGGGCGCGGGTCAGATCGGAGACATTGGCGCGGCCGCTCAGCACCCTGGATGCCGTCATGCCGCTGACACCGGCGCGGCGGGCAACCTCGTTCAGGGTCACGCTGGGGCTGGGATCACGCGGTCGTTCCTCGGGATCGAGCACCACGGGCTTCCTTTGTGCGGCTGTGTTCAAGGACCCGGCGCCGCGGTCCTGGGATCAGGGTTCACACCGTATTGTTAGCGCAAACACAGATTCACAATGGTCAATTGTTGGCGATCGTTTCAGGGTGGTTGGCCAGATCGGGGCGGGGGATCCTTCCTCTCTTTCAAGAAAGCAGCGAATGGCCAGCGTCACGATCCAGGCGGTCCGAAAAAACTTTGGCGCGGTGCCCATCCTGCACGGCGTGGACATCGACATCGCCGACGGTTCGTTCACCGTGTTGGTCGGGCCGTCGGGGTGTGGCAAGTCCACGCTGCTGCGCATGATCGCCGGGCTGGAGCAGATCAACGGCGGCGAGATCCGCATCGGCGACCGGCGGGTCAACGACCTGCAGCCCAAAGAGCGCGACATCGCGATGGTGTTCCAGAACTACGCGCTGTACCCGCACATGACGGTGCGCGAGAACATGGCGTTTGCGCTGGCCCTGGCCAAGCAAAGCACCGAGATGATCGCCAGCAAGGTGGGCCGTGCCGCCGAGATCCTGGCGCTGGGCGACCTGCTGGACCGCTATCCGCGCCAGCTCTCGGGCGGGCAACGCCAGCGGGTGGCGATGGGGCGGGCCATCGTGCGCGACCCGCAGGTGTTTCTGTTCGACGAGCCGCTGTCCAACCTCGATGCCAAGCTGCGCGTGGCCATGCGCAGCGAGATCAAAGAGCTGCACCAGCGCCTGAAGACGACCTCGATCTACGTCACCCACGACCAGATCGAGGCGATGACGATGGGCGACAAGATCGTGGTGATGCGCGATGGCCGGATCGAGCAGACCGGCAGCCCGCTGCAGCTCTACGACCACCCGGCCAACCAGTTTGTGGCCGGCTTCATCGGCTCACCGGCGATGAACTTTCTGCCCGGCACGCTGCGGCGTAACGCCGGTGCTGCGCGGGTGGAACTGGCCGACGGCACCCAGCTCGACGCGCCGGTGCATGCCGGTGGCGTGGACGGACAGCCGGTGGTGTACGGCACCCGGCCCGAGCACCTGATGCTTGCGGACGCCGGTGGCATCCCGGCCCGGGTGGTGGTGATGGAGCCCACCGGCATGGACACCTTCGTGGCCTGCCGCTTCGAGGGGGTCGAGCTGTCGGCCGTGTTCCGCGAACGCCATGACTTTGCACCGGGCAGTGTGGTCAGGTTGCAACCCGACCTGCAGCGTGCCCATTTGTTCGACGCCGCCACCGGCCTGCTGCTGGCGGCCTGACCCTGTTTTTCTGATCCCCAACACACCCAGGAGACATCGCATGAACGACTTCAATCGCCGCAAGTTTCTCGAAGGCTCAGCGGGCGCTGTGGCCGCTGCCACGGTGGGCACCAGCGCTGCGCTGCTGGCACCGGCAGTCCAGGCGCAAGCCATGAGCTTCAAGCCGGAGAAGGGCGCCAAGCTGCGGGTGCTGCGCTGGAGCCGGTTTGTGCAGGGCGACATCGACGCCTACATGGTCAACGTCAAGAAGTTCACCGACAAGACCGGCGTCGAGGTGCGGGTCGACAACGAGGGCTGGGAGGACGTGCGCCCCAAGGCGGCCGTGGCGGCCAACACCGGGGCCGGCCCCGACATCATCCTGTCCACCAACGACGACGCCAACCTCTACCCTGACAAGCTGCTCGACGTGACCGACCTGGCCGAGTACCTGGGCAAGAAGTACGGCGGCTGGTACCCGGCCTGCGAAGCCTACCTGCGGCCGGACGGCAAGAAGTGGATCGGTATTCCCCTGGGTGCGGCCGGCTCGTACATGGTCTACCGCCAGAGCCAGCTGAAGGCGGCCGGCTTCGATGCCTTCCCGAAAGACACCGCCGGCTTCCTGGCCATGCTCAAGGCCTTGAAAGAAAAGGGCACACCCGGCGGCATGGCGCTGGGCAACGCCACCGGCGACGGACTGTGGACCAACTGGCTGATCTGGTCGCACGGCGGCCAACTGGTGGACAAGAGCAACAAGGTCATCATCGACAGTGCCGAGACGATCAAGGCCCTGGAGTACGCCAAGGAGATGTACGCCACCTTCATCCCCGGCACCCTGTCCTGGCTGGACCCGAACAACAACAAGGCCTTTCTGGACAGCCAGATCAGCGTCACCAACAACGGCATCTCGATCTACTACGCTGCCAAGAACGCGACCGACCCCAAGGTGCATGACCTGGCCGCCGACATCAACCACGCCCCGTTCCCGATCGGGCCGGTGGGCGTGCCCACCGAGTCGCACCTGTTTTTCAACCAGATGGTCATGAAGTACACCAAGTACCCGAATGCGGCCAAGGAGTTCTTGCGCTTCATGATGGAACAAGAGCAGTTCGAGCCCTGGCTGACGGGTGCGTCCGGCTACATCGCGCAGCCGCTGCGGGCCTACGAAAAGGCGCCGATCTGGACCGCCGACCCGAAAAACACACCCTACAGCGGTGGCGTCAAGAACATGCGCCCGGCCGGCTATGCGGGCAGGCTGGGCTATGCCTCGGCGGGCGCGGGCGCGGACTTCATCGTCGTGAACATGGTGGCCGAGGCGGCCAGTGGTGCCAAGACACCGAAGGAAGCCGCCGAGCGGGCCCAGAAGCGCGCCGAGCGCTATTACAAGGTCTGACCCGGTCTGACCCGCCCCGCACCCGTCTGCTGATTGGCCACCATGCTTGAGAAGCTTCAAAACAGCCGCAACGCGCTGGGCTGGATATTCATGCTGCCGGCTGCGGTGCTGTTGCTGCTGTTCCTGACCTACCCGCTGGGGCTGGGCACCTGGCTGGGCTTCACCGATGCCAAGGTCGGGCGGCCGGGGGTGTGGGTCGGCCTGGAGAACTTCAGCTACCTGGTCACCGACAGCGTGGTGCAACTGGCGCTGTTCAACACGCTGTTCTACACCATCGTGGCCAGTGTGATCAAGTTCGCGCTCGGCCTGTACCTGGCGATCCTGCTGAACAAGAACCTGCCGTTCAAGAGCTTTTTCCGCGCCGTCGTGCTGCTGCCCTGGATCGTGCCGACGGCGCTCTCAGCCATCGCTTTCTGGTGGTTGTACGACGCGCAGTTTTCGGTCATCAGCTGGGTGCTGGTCAAGATGGGGCTGATCGACCAGTACATCGACTTTCTGGGCAACCCGTGGAACGCCCGCATCTCGACGATCGCCGCCAACGTCTGGCGCGG
>JBBRZR010000133.1:0-11457 GCA_038236495.1 Burkholderiales bacterium | reverse complement strand
TACCCGTCCCAAGCGATATCCGCCCTTGTCGCCACCTGCTCCTAACGCCAACCGCCATCCATGTCCGTCACGTTTGCTCCGAGTCCCTGGCCCGCGCCGCCGTCCCCTCCGCGCGATGCAGGCTGGCGTTTCGGGCGTGAGCAGGCGGCGCCTCGGGGCTGGGCCTTCGAGTTGCGGCGCAACGTCTCGATCACGCCAAGGCAGTTGCTGGGGGCCTACGCGCTGCTGTGTGGGTTGTCGCTGGTGGTGGCAGCGGGTTTCTGGTGGCACGGTGTACGGATCGTCGGATTTTTCACTGGCCTGGAGCTGTTGGCGGTCGGCGCTGCATTGCTGGTGGTGGCGCGCCACGCTGGCGATTGCGAACTGATCACCATGGCCGACCACGCGCTGGCGGTGGAGCAGCACTTCGGGCCGGCGGTCACACGTACCAGCTTCCGGGCCGAGTGGGTGCGGGTCGAGCCGGCGGCCGATGATGGCTCGCTGGTGGAGTTGTCGGGCGAAGGGCGCAGCGTGCGGGTAGGCCGCCACGTTCGGCCCGAGTTGAGGCTTCAACTGGCGCAAGAATTGCGCCGTGCCCTGCGCCACACGCGCATGGCCGGTGAACGGGTTGTGGACCACGAACATAAAGCATGATGATGATGACAATGAAGACGCTTCTGTCCAAGGCAAGTCAAGGTCTGGCGGGTTTGGGTGCCGTACTGGCGACGCAGGCTGTGCTGGCCGGCGATCTGGCCGGTGGGCCCGCCACGAACCAGATCGACCTGCACCCGGCGATCACCAAGATCGCTGGCGATATCAAGGACTTGCACTACTTCATGTTGATCATTTGCCTGGTGATCTTCCTGGCAGTGTTCGGCGTGATGTTCTATTCGATCATCAAGCACCGCAAGTCGGTGGGCCACAAGTCGGCCAACTTCCACGAGAGCGTGGCGGTCGAGATTGCCTGGACCGTCGTGCCCTTCGTGATCGTGGTGGTGATGGGCATGGCCGCCACCAAGACCGTGGTGGCGATGAAGGACACCAGCAACGCCGACCTCACGATCAAGGCCACCGGCATGCAGTGGAAGTGGGGCTACGACTACCTGAGGGGCGAAGGCGAGGGCATCGGCTTTGTGTCCACCTTGGATGTGGCACAGCGCAACATGTCCGATAGGGGCCAGCCGTCCGGTGACGACTACCTGCTCAAGGTCGACAACCCGCTGGTGGTGCCGGTCAACAAGAAAATCCGCATCATCACGACAGCCAACGATGTGATTCACGCGTTTGCGGTTCCGGCGTTCGGTGTGCAGCAAGACGCGATTCCGGGCTTCGTTCGGGACGCGTGGTTCCGCGCCGAGAAGACCGGCGATTTTTATGGCCAGTGCGCGAAGTTGTGCGGCAAGGAGCATTCCTACATGCCGATCCACGTCAAGGTGCTGTCCACCGAGGCCTACAGCTCGTGGGTTCAGGGCAAGCAGAAGGAAATCGCCGCCAAGGCCGATGATCCCGGCAAAGTTTGGGCGCTGGACGCACTGGCAGCCCGCGGCGAGAAGGTCTACAACGCCAACTGTGCGGTCTGCCATCAGCCTAACGGCAAAGGCGCTGGCCCGATCAAGCCGATCGACGGCGCAGCGGTGGTCAACGACGCCGACAAGACCAAACAGATCATGGTGTTGCTGAACGGCCAGAACAACGGCGCGATGCCGTCGTGGAAGACGCTGTCCGACACCGAGATCGCCGCCGTGGTCACCTTCACCAAGAACCATTGGTCCAACAAGACTGGCCAGATCGTGCAGCCCGCCGACGTTGTCGCCGCGCGCAAGTGACCGACCCGACACCCTCCGCAGAATTTCCAGAACTGATTGCTGAAAGGCACCGCCCATGAGCGCCGTCCTCCATCCCGGGTCACCCGACCCCACGCACGCCCCCGGTTCACACGGCCACGACGACCACCACGACCACGGCCCCCTGCCGGGCTGGCGGCGCTGGGTGTTTGCCACGAACCACAAGGACATCGGCACGATGTACCTGTTGTTCTCGTTCGCCATGCTGATGGTGGGCGGTGTGCTGGCGCTGTTGATCCGCGCCGAGCTGTTCCAGCCCGGTCTGCAGTACTTCAACCCGCAGCTGTTCAACCAGTTCACCACGATGCACGGCCTGATCATGGTGTTCGGCGCGATCATGCCGGCCTTTGTCGGCTTTGCGAACTGGATGATCCCGATGCAGATCGGCGCGGCCGACATGGCCTTTGCCCGCATGAACAACTTCAGCTTCTGGCTGCTGATCCCGGCCGCGCTGATTTTGGTCTCCAGCTTTGCGATGCCCGGCGGTGCGCCGTCCACCGGCTGGACCCTGTACGCGCCGTTGTCGCTGCAGATGGGTCCGTCGATGGACACCAGCATCTTTGCGATGCACATCATGGGTGCCTCGTCGATCATGGGCTCGATCAACATCATCGTCACCATCCTCAATATGCGCGCCCCCGGCATGACGCTGATGAAGATGCCGCTGTTCTGCTGGACCTGGCTGATCACCGCCTATCTGCTGATCGCGGTGATGCCGGTGTTGGCTGGCGCGATCACGATGACGCTGACCGACCGCCATTTCGGCACCAGTTTCTTCAGCCCCGCCGGCGGCGGTGACCCGGTGATGTACCAGCACATCTTCTGGTTCTTCGGTCACCCCGAGGTGTACATCATGATCTTGCCGGCGTTCGGCATCGTCAGCGCGATCATCCCGACCTTTGCCCGTAAACGCCTCTTTGGCTACACGTCGATGGTCTATGCCACTGCGTCGATCGCGATCCTGTCGTTCATCGTCTGGGCCCACCACATGTTCACTTCGGGCATGCCGGTGACCGGTCAGCTGTTCTTCATGTACGCAACGATGTTGATCGCGGTGCCCACCGGTGTGAAGATCTTCAACTGGATCGCCACGATGTGGCGCGGCTCGATGACCTTCGAGACCCCGATGCTGTGGGCCGTGGGCTTCATCTTCGTCTTCACCGTCGGTGGCTTCACTGGCCTGATCCTGGCGATGGCGCCGATCGACATCCAGCTCCATGACACCTACTACGTGGTGGCGCACTTCCACTACGTGCTGGTTGCCGGTTCGCTGTACGCGCTGTTTGCCGGCGTTTACTACTGGGGGCCGAAGTGGACTGGCGTGATGTACTCCGAGACCCGCGGCAAGATCCATTTCTGGGGTTCGCTGATCACCTTCAACATCACCTTCTTCCCGATGCACTTCCTGGGCCTGGCGGGTATGCCGCGTCGCTATGCCGACTACCCGATGCAGTTCGCCGACTTCAACGCGATCGCCTCGATCGGGGCCTTCGGTTTCGGCTTCATGCAGGTGTATTTCTTCCTGTTCGTGGTCGTGCCAATGATGCGCGGCCAGGGTGCCAAGGCGCCTGCCAATCCCTGGGAGGGTGCTGAAGGCCTGGAATGGCAACTGCCGTCGCCGGCACCCTTCCATTCTTTCGAGACCCCGCCTCGTCTGGACGCCACGGGTACCAAGCTGCTGGACCCGGTGTTGGCGCACTGATGTCGCAAGTCACCGATGCTCAGCGCCGGGCCAACCGCAATCGCGGCTGGGTCCTGGCATCCGTGGCCCTGGTCTTTTTTCTGGGCTTCGTGACCAAGGTCGTGGTGTTTGGGCGCTGACCGCCCCGACGACCGGCATCCCTTATGGCCCTGACTTCCGTGCTGTCCCGACTGCGCAGCGACAACCTGCGCATGGTGCGCAAACTCTGCGTGGTCACGCTGGCGATGTTCGGCTTCGGCTACGCGCTGGTGCCGATGTACCGCACGATCTGCGATGCCTTGGGCGTCAACGTGCTGTCGGTCAGTGAGCAGGTGGTCTCGGGCAGCGCAGCGGCGAGCAGCCGCAAGGCCAGCACCCAGGTAGACCTGAGCCGCACGGTGACCATCGAGTTCGACGCTAACTCGCGCGGGCCCTGGGAATTTGCGCCGGCAGTGCGGTCGCTGCAGGTGCATCCCGGCGAGATGACCACGGTGATGTACGAGTTTCGCAACACGCAAAACCGGACTATGGCTGCGCAAGCCATCCCGAGTTATGCGCCCATGCAGGCCGCTGCGCACTTCAACAAGGTCGAGTGCTTCTGCTTCAACGAGTACATCCTCAAGCCGGGTGAGTCCAAGCAGTGGCCGGTGGTGTTTTATGTCGATGCCAAGCTGCCCAAGGACGTGACCACGATCACCTTGTCGTACACCTTCTTCGAGGTGGCGGGCAAGGTGGCGGCGGTCAGCGCGGAGAAGCGCTTGTGAGCCGGCCTGACCCTGCTGAAAGCAGCAATCCGGCAGCCCGCAAGGGGTCGTTTTTGCAGACCATCCAGGCGGTAGCCTGGTCGTTTTTCGGCGTGCGGCGATCGGCCGACCATGCACAAGACGTCGCCAAGCTCAACCCGGTGCACGTGATCATCGCCGGCATCATCGGCGCGGCGATTTTTGTGGCCATCTTGGTGCTGCTGGTGCGCTGGGTGGTCGGCAGTGGCGTGGCCACCTGATTTCGCCAATCCAGCCCTCAAGTTTTTAGATTTTTCAGGTTTCCAGGAGAACAACACCGATGTCCGCTGCGACGCCCCACGGGATCACTCCCTACTATTTCGTGCCCAGCCCTTCGCGGCATCCGGCAATGGCCGCGCTGGGCCTGTTTTTTGTGATCCTGGGCGCGGGCCAGTGGGTCAACGGTGTCGGCTGGGGTGAGTACTCGCTGATCCTGGGCATGGTGATCTGGCTGTCCACCTTGTTTGTCTGGTTCCGTGAGGCCATCGGCGAGAGCGAGGGTGGGCTGTACTCCGAGCGTGTCGATGTCTCGTTCCGCTGGAGCATGAGCTGGTTCATCTTCTCCGAGGTGATGTTCTTCGCCGCTTTTTTTGGCGCGCTGTACTGGGCGCGGGTGCATTCGATCCCGACCTTGGGCAGCCTGGACAACCAGATTCTGTGGCCCGACTTCAAGGCGGTCTGGCCCAGCGCCGGCGGCGGCATCACCGGTTCACCGGCCAATACGGTCGAGCCGTTTGCGACCATGGGCCCGTGGCCGATCCCGACCATCAACACCGCGATCCTGCTGACATCGGGCCTGACGTTGACCATCGCCCACCATGCGTTGCTGGCCGGCCACCGTGCCAAGACGATCGCTTGGATGTGGATCACCGTGCTGCTCGGCATCACCTTCGTCTGCTTCCAGGGCTATGAGTACTACCATGCCTACCACGAGCTCAACCTCAAGCTCACCTCGGGCATCTTTGGCTCCACGTTTTTTCTGCTGACCGGCTTCCACGGCTTCCACGTCTTTGTGGGCATGCTGATGCTGCTCTTCATCACGCTGCGGTTGCAGAAGGGCCATTTCACGGCCGACCGCCACTTCGGCTTCGAGGGTGCAGCCTGGTACTGGCATTTCGTGGACGTGGTCTGGCTGGGCCTGTACTTCCTGGTCTACTGGCTCTGACCGCCCTCGCGGCACCGCAACAACGCCGCCGCGAGCGGCGTTTTTTCTGGGCGTCCTTTGGGGTGGTCTGTTGCGCTCAGCGGCCGGTCGGCAGGCCGGTGGGGTGGATCCAGCCCATCCACCAACTCAGCAAGATGAACAGGAACAGTGTGATCGACAGCCCCACCCGCAGCGCCAGCGCGCGGGCCATGCGCTTGTCGCGGCCGGCCGCACCGCCGCCACCCTTGCGCAACATGAACAAGCCGGCCCCGCCCAGCGAGGCGAGCACCAGCACGAGGGCAATCACGATCACGGTTTTCATGGCGGCAGATTATCGGCGTCGGGGCGAGCCATGTTGAGCACGGGGCGGTTTGCGGCGGGCAGTTCGCGGCGCACGGTGGTCCTGGTCGCGGCACTGCTGGCAGCGGTAGGCACGGCCCGGTTGGGCTTCTGGCAACTGGACCGCGCGCATCAAAAAATTGCGCTGCAAGAGCGCATCGAATCGCGGGCCAGCTTGCCACCGCTGTCGCCGGCGGATCTGGCCCGCACGCCGGCGGCGACCGCCGACCAGCACTACCGCCGCATCACGCTGCGAGGCCGCTGGCTGGCTGGGCGCACGGTCTACCTGGACAACCGCCAGATGGCGGAGCGCCAGGGTTTTTATGTGGTGACACCCTTGCTGCTGGCCAGCGGTGACGCCGTGCTGGTGCAGCGCGGCTGGGCCCCGCGTGATTTCACCGACCGCAACCGGCTTGCACCACTGCGCACGCCGGCCGGCGAGGTGCTGGTGACAGGCCGTATCGCCCCGCCGCCGTCCAAGCTGTTCGAGCTGGGCGGGGTGGAGTCCGGCCCGATCCGGCAAAATCTCGACATGTCATCATTTGCCAGCGAGATCGGCCTGGTCTTGCGGCCGGTGTCCCTGCAGCAGACCCAGGACACTGTGCTGGTTGATCCGGGCGAGGCGGCACCCCGCGACGCGGACGCCGAAGCCAAGGTCGACAGGTTCTCATCCCAGGCCGCAGAAACCGCCGCCACGCCGTCCACTGCCGCCGCCAACGCCGCCGCCAACGCCGCCGCCAACCCCGCCGCCAACCCCGCCGCCAACCCCGTGCCCACCGACCCTTTGTTGCGGCAATGGCCGGCGCCGGCGGTCGATGTGGGCAAGCACTACGGCTATGCCTTCCAGTGGTTTGCGCTGTGTGCGCTGATCACCGGTCTGGCGCTCTGGTTCCAGATCATCCGTCCCCGTCTCCATCGCATCCATGGCCAACCTACCTGAACCGCTGGGCTTTACCGTGCACTCGCTGCCACAACCGGGCGTCGCCGCGGGGCCCCAGCGTGCCAGCGGCCGAATCAAGATGTTGCTGGTGCTGCTGGTGTGCGCCGCGCCGGTGCTGGCCAGTTACTACACCTACTTCATCATCCGGCCCAGTGGCGGCACCGCCTACGGCACGCTGATCCAACCCGCCGTGCCGATGCCTGACGTGGCCGCACTGACGCTGGCCGGCCAGCCCCAGGCGCTGCGCGGCCTGGCTGGGCAGTGGCTGCTGGTGGTGGTGGATGGTGGCGCCTGCAACGCGGCCTGTGAAAAGCGCCTGTACCTGCAGCGCCAACTGCGCGAGATGGCAGGCCGCGAAAGCGACCGCATCGACAAGCTCTGGCTGGTCATCGACGATGCACCCCTGTCGCCGGCACTGCAAACGGCGTTGTTGGCGACACCGGCGATGAATATCCTGCGCCTGCCGCGTGCCGTCGTGTCCGGCTGGCTGAAAGCGGCACCCGGCCAGGCACTCGAGGACCACATCTATATCGTCGATCCGGTCGGGGACTGGATGATGCGGGCACCGGCCGACGCCGACCCGTCCAAGCTCAAGCGTGATGTCGATCGCTTGCTGCGCGGGTCGGCGGGCTGGGACAAACCGGGCCGTCAGGCCCTGATCGTCGGCCCGACCGCGACAGCGCAACAGGCCCCGTCGGCGGCGCTGCAGGCTTTGCCGGCCACGCTGCCTGCGCCCGTCCCGGCGTCTGCCGGCAAACCCTGAGTCCCGACGGATGCCCGCCATGTCCGGGGTTGACCTGCCCGCGCTGCTGCGGCTGGTGCTGCTGGCCAGCGCCGTCGCGTTGCTGCCGCTGGGCTGGTGGTGGCTGCGCCAGCGCGGCACAAGCCTGACGGCGCGCCTGGCTGCGTTGACGGCGATCACGCTGTTCCTGACCTTCGACCTGATCGTGTTCGGCGCCTTCACCCGGCTCACGGATTCAGGTCTGGGCTGCCCCGATTGGCCCGGTTGTTATGGCGAGGCCAGCCCGCTGGGCGCCCATGCCGACATCCATGCCGCGGCGGCCCTGTTGCCCAGCGGCCCGGTCACCGTGGCCAAGGCCTGGATCGAGATGATTCACCGCTACCTGGCGATGACGGTGGGGCTGCTGATTGCGGTGGCTGCCGCCATCAGCTGGCGGGCCCGGCGCCAACTGCCGCATTCGCCCTGGTGGGCGACGCTCACGCTGGCCTGGGTGGTCGTCCAGGGCTTGTTCGGCAAGTACACCGTCACCCTCAAGCTCTACCCGGCCATCGTCACGCTGCACCTGCTGGGTGCGATGGTGTTGCTGGCCTTGCTGGTGCTGCAGCATGAGTCGTTCCGCAACCGGCCGCTGGCCAGGCAGGGCGACGGGTCGGACGCAGGTGCGATGCGTGGTGCGCTGCCGGTGTCCGTCCGGCCGGCCACTGTTGCCGCCGTGCTGGCGGTGCTGGTCCTGCAAATCGCGCTGGGCGGCTGGGTCAGCACCAACTATGCCGTGCTGGCGTGCACCGGGTTTCCAGCCTGCAACGGCCAGTGGTGGCCGGCGATGGACGCGGGCCAGGGCTTCACGCTGCTGCGGGAGCTGGGTCGGGCCGGCCACGGCGGCTACCTGAACTTCGAGGCCCTGGTGGCCATCCACATGGCGCACCGGCTGTTCGCGGTGTTGGTGCTGGGTGCGCTGGTGTGGCTGGCCTGGCGCTTGTGGCGGCAACCGGGCTTCGAGCTGCGCCGTTACGGCGTGTGGCTGGCGGCTGCGCTGCTGTGGCAGGCGGGCAGCGGGCTGTCCAACGTCGTGCTGGGCTGGCCGATCGCGGCCGCCCTGGCCCACAGTGCCGGCGCCGCGGTGCTGGTGGCGCTGCTGACCTCGCTCTGGACCCATTTGCAGGCTGGCCGCCGTGCCCCGGCCGGGTCGGGTGCCGCCAGGGCGTCAGCTGTCGCCACCGCACCGCACACCCGGGCCGCCGACGGCCCCCGCCCTGCCTAGAATCACGCCTCCCCCCATGACTGCCTCGATCATCTCCCCCACCCGCCCGGCGCCCACCCGCTGGCGCCAGTACATGGCGCTGACCAAGCCGCGGGTGGTGCAACTCATCGTGTTTTGCGCGGTGATCGGCATGCTGCTGGCTGAACCCGGCTGGCCGCGGCTGTCGCTGGCGCTGCCCGCCACCGTGGGCATCTGGCTGGTGGCCAGCGCGGCCGCCGCCTTCAACTGCCTGGTCGAGCAGGTGATCGACAGCAAGATGGCGCGCACCGCCTGGCGGCCCACCGCCAAAGGGGACCTCAGCAGCACGCAGGCGCTGCTGTTCTCCGGTGTGTTGTGCGGGTTGGGCAGTGCGCTGTTGTACTGGTGGGTCAACCCGCTGACGATGTGGCTGACCTTCGCCACCTTTGTCGGCTATGCCGTGATCTACACGGTTGTGCTCAAGCCGATGACGCCGCAGAACATCGTGATCGGCGGCGCCTCGGGCGCCATGCCGCCGGTGCTGGGCTGGGCGGCGATGCGCGGCGATGTCGGGCCCGAGGCGCTGGTGCTGTGCCTGATCATCTTTCTCTGGACACCGCCGCACTTCTGGGCCTTGGCGCTGTACCGGGTCGAGGACTACCGCCGTGCAGGCCTGCCGATGCTGCCCGTCACCCACGGCTCGGATTTCACCCGGCTCAACGTGCTGCTCTACACGCTGGTGCTGTTTGCCGGCACGCTGCTGCCGTTTGTCATCGGCATGAGCGGCTGGGTCTACCTGGCCAGCGCAGTGGTGCTGGGCGCCGGCTTCATCGGCTACGGCTGGGCGCTGTGGCGCAATTACAGCGACGCACTGGCCCGCAAGACCTTCCGCTTTTCGATCTGGCACTTGTCGCTGCTGTTTGCCGCGCTGCTGGTCGACCACTACCTGATGCCCTGGTACTGACCGCATGAAATCCAAACTGACGCCACTGTCGTCGCAACCCTGCCTGCCTGTGGCTGCACCGCGCCGGCGCTGGCTGCAGTCGGCGGCGCTGGCGCTGGCGGGGGTCGGTCTGGTGGCCGGGCTGGGCATCGGCCTGCCGGGCTGTGACGCCAGTGCGCCCGGCGCCGCTGCCAAGCCGACCTTCAAGGGCGTGGACATCACCGGCGCCGAATACGCCCGCAAGCTCGCATTGACCGACGCCGACGGCCAGGCCCGCACGCTGGCCGACTTCAAGGGCCGTGTGGTGGTGGTGTTTTTCGGCTACACCCAGTGCCCGGACGTCTGCCCGACCACGATGGCCGAACTGGCCGAGGTCAAACGCGGCCTGGGCGCGGACGGCGCCCGGGTGCAGGGCATCTTCGTCACGGTGGACCCGGAGCGCGACACCGCCGCGTTGCTCAAGGCCTATGTCGCCAATTTCGGGCCCGACCTGATCGGCCTGCGCGGCAGCGCCGACGAGATCCAGGCCGCGGCCAAGGAGTTCAAGGTGTTTTACGCCAAGGTGCCGGGCAAGACCGCCACCAGCTACACCGTGGACCACACTGCCGGCTCGTATGTGTTTGATACCCAGGGCCGGGTGCGGCTGTTCACCCGCTACGGCAGTGGCGCCCAGGCGCTGACCGATGACCTGAAGATCCTGCTGGCCGAAAAGCCCTGAGTCCCGCAGCGGGGCGGGCATGAAAAAGCCACCTCGCGGTGGCTTTTTTGTGGCTGAAGCCGGGAGCGTCAGTTCACACCGCCGGCTCCAGCGCCTTGCGCATCTTCTTCATCGCGGCCACCTCGATCTGGCGGATGCGCTCGGCGCTGACACCGTATTCAGCCGCCAGGTCATGCAGTGTCATGCCGCCCGAATTGTCGTCGTTGACCTTGAGCCAGCGCTCCTCGACGATGCGCCGGCTGCGGGCGTCCAGCACCTCCAGCGCCATCACCAGGCCGTCGCCCGACAGCGCGTCGCGGCGGCGCGCCTCCAGCACCCGGGTCGGCTCGCCGGCGTCGTCGGCCAGGTAGGCGATCGGGGCGTAGCTCTCTTCGTTGTCGTCGGTCTGCGGGTCGAGTGCCACATCGCCGCCCGACAGCCGGGTTTCCATCTCGATCACCTCGGCCGGCTTGACGTTGAGCTTGGTGGCCATCTGCGCAATTTCCGCCGACGACAAGGTATTGCGGTGTGCATCGGCATCGCTGGCGCCGCTCTTGAAGCTCTGCTTCATCGAGCGCAGGTTGAAAAACAGCTTGCGCTGCGCCTTGGTCGTGGCGAGCTTGACCATGCGCCAGTTCTTGAGGATGTACTCGTGGATCTCGGCCTTGATCCAGTGCAGGGCGTAGCTGACCAGCCGCACGCCCTGGTCCGGGTCGAAGCGCTTGACGGCCTTCATCAGGCCGATATTGCCCTCCTGGATCAGGTCGCCGTGGGGCAGGCCGTAGCCCAGGTACTGGCGCGAGACCGATACCACCAGGCGCAAGTGCGACAGCACCAGACGGCCGGCCGATTGCACATCGGCCTCGTCGCGCAGGCGGCGGGCAAACTGCTGCTCTTCCTCGAGCGTGAGCATCGGCAGCCGGTTCACGGCCGAGATGTAGGCATCCAGGTTGCCGAGCGACGGCACCAGCGCCCAAGGGTCACGGATAGACAGCGCAGCGGAGGGTGAAGACAGGTTCATGGTGGGGTCTGAGTGACCTTGGGGCCTTTGGTTCCAGGAATATTAGCACTCTCCGGGGATGAGTGCCAAAACAGCCGCGCTGACCATGCCGTGATGAGTTTTACCGTTGACGTCGGCCATACCAGC
>JBBRZR010000132.1:0-11465 GCA_038236495.1 Burkholderiales bacterium | reverse complement strand
GTTCCTGGCCGACTTTGTGCCAGCCGCGCTGCCCTGGCTGCACATCGACCTGTTTGCCTGGAACGACAGCGCCCGGCCCGGACGGCCGGTCGGCGGCGAGGCGCAGACCCTGCGCACGTTGCTGGCCTGGCTGCAGCAGCGCTACGGCGGCTGACCGGCAGGTTACCGGCGGGTTGTCGACGGCAACCCGCGACCGCCCCCACCGGTCAGGGCAGGGTTTCGAGTGCGTGCTGGTAGGCCGGCTCGTGCATCAACTCGTCCCAAGGCAGGGGCGGCGTCAGCGGCAGCAGCGCGAGGCGGCGGGCCTCGCTGTCACCATCCGGTTGCCAGCGGCCGTCCTGGCCGGCGGCTTGCAGACCGTCCAGCAGCGCGTCCACCGCCTCGCCGCCGTCCACCGACTGGTTGCACAGCAGCACCATGTCGCAGCCGGCACCCAGCGCGGCCAGCGCCGCGTCCAGCGTGCTGCCGGCCACCTTGGCGCCCTCCATGCTGAGGTCATCGCTGAAGATCGCGCCCTGAAAGCCCAGGTCACCGCGCAGGATGTGGCGCAGCCAGCGCTCGGAAAACCCGGCCGGCGCGGCGTCCACTTTGGGGTAGACCACATGCGCCGGCATCACGCTGGCCAGGCTGGTGGACAGCCATTCGTAGGGTTTGGCATCGTCCGCCAGGATGGCCTTGAGCGAGCGCTTGTCCACCGGTAACGCCAGGTGGCTGTCGGCCTTGACGAACCCGTGACCCGGAAAATGCTTGCCGCAATTGGCCATGCCGGCCTGCAGCAGGCCGTGCATCAGGCTCTTGGCCAGCAGCGTGGCGACCCGGGCGTCGCGGTGGAAGGCCCGGTCGCCGATCACGCTGCTGCCGCCATGGTCAAGGTCCAGCACCGGGGTGAAGCTCAGGTCCACGCCGCAGGCACGCAGCTCGGCGCCCAGCACATAGCCGGCGGCCGTGGCGGCGTTGGTGGCGGCCATCGCATCCCGCATCCAGGCCTCGCCCAGCACCTGCATCGGCGGCAAGTGGGTGAACCCGTCGGTGCGGAAGCGCTGCACCCGGCCGCCTTCATGGTCCACGCAGATCAGCAGGTCCGGCCGGATCGCCTTGATCTCGGCAGTCAGCGCGGTGAGCTGGGCGCGGTCTGTCCAGTTGCGGGCAAACAGGATCAGGCCACCGGTCAGCGGGTGCTGCAGGCGACGGCGGTCGCGGGCGTCCAGCCGGGTGCCGGCGATGTCGAGCACCACCGGAGAGTGGCCGGGGGTGGGGCCGGATTGGGGGCGGGTGGTGAGGGTGTCGGTCATGGGGGTTGGGCTTTCTCCACCACCACGAAGGAGGCGGCGTAGTCGGTTTCGTCGGTCAGGGTGACGTGGGCAGAAAGCTGCCGGGCGCCAAACCAGTCGGCCAGCGCGCCGTGCAAGTGGATCACCGGCGCGCCGCTGGGCAGGTTCAGGATCTCGCAGGCGCGCCAGGTCATCGGCATGCGCATGCCCAGGCCGATGGCCTTGGAAAACGCCTCTTTGGCCGAGAAGCGGGTGGCCAGGTAGGCCACGCCGCGCACCTCGGCCCGGGCGCGGCGAGCCTGGAAGACCTGCAACTCGGCCGGGCCCAGCACCTTCTCGGCAAAACGGTCACCGCGCCGCGCCAGCGTGGCGCGCAGGCGGCGGATGTCGCAGATGTCGGTGCCGATGCCGTGGATCATCGGGTTGGGGTCAGCGCGGTGGATTCAGCGCGGTGGATTCAGCGGCCGCCGACGCCGCAAAAGCGGCCTGGATGCAGCGCTGGTAGTCGCGCACCGTCTCGCTGATGCCCAACTGCAGCGCATCGGCGATCAGCGCGTGGCCGATCGACACCTCCAGCACCCCCGGTACGGCACGCAAAAAGGTCGTCAGGTTGTCGCGGTTCAGGTCATGGCCTGCGTTGATCTCCAGGCCCACCGCCATCGCGGCCTGGGCAGCAGCCGTGTAGCGCGCCAGCACGGCCGCTTGCTCCGGCGTGCCGAAGGCGCTGGCATAGGCCTCGGTGTAGAGCTCGACCCGGTCGGCGCCGCAAGCACGCGCTGGTGCCATCAGCGCGGGGATGGGGTCCATGAACAGGCTGACCCGGATACCCAGCGCTTGCGCCTCGGCGATCAAGGGCTGCAAGCGCTCGACGTCGTCCGGAAAGCGCCAGCCGTGGTCGCTGGTGAACTGGTCCTCGCTGTCGGGCACAAAGGTGGCCTGCTGCGGCGCCCTGCCCTGGCCGGCCAGCTCACGCAAGATCTGCATCAGGTTCTGCAGCGGGTTGCCTTCGACGTTGTACTCGGCCTCGGGCCACTGGGCCATCAGCGCGGCCATGTCGGCCACGTCTTGCGTGCGGATGTGGCGGGCATCGGGCCGCGGGTGCACGGTGATGCCCTGGGCGCCAGCCTGCAGCGCCAGGCTGGAGAGCGCCACCACGTCCGGGATGCCCAGGTGCCGGGTGTTGCGCAACAAGGCGATCTTGTTGACGTTGACCGACAGGTGGGTGCGGTGGGCGCGGGCGTGGGCTTCGGGCGCAGCAAGCGGGTTCATGGCGGGCCAGTCAAGGCGGAGGGTTGGGGCAATTCGGCGGCATCGAACAGGCGGCGCACCTCCAGCATCATCTGCCGGGTGCGCAAGGGCGACGAGCCCAGATGATAGACAAGCATGGCACGCAACTGGCTCTTGAGCGCAGGCAGATCGCCCAGCGTCGCCTGGCGCAAGTCCGGCAGGTCGTTGTGGTCCAGCGCGGCTTGCAAGGCCAGGCAGGTGGCGCCGTCCAGCGTGGTGCTGCGCCCCGCATCATGGGCAGCGGCGGCTTGCAGACCCAGCTCGGCCCGCAGTTGGTAGGCGCGCCCGGCCAGCACCGGCACCTGGGTGCTGGTGCAGCGCGCCAACTCGGGCAGCACGCCGGTTTCGCGCAGCAGCAGCAGCTCGAAGGCGCGCAGCGGGGACTCGTCCTCGGCCTGGGTCAGCGCCAGCAAGGTGTCGGCATAGGCGTCGAACAGCCGCTCATGCGGGTCGCCCCGCGCCAGCAGCTTGAGCAGCAGCTCATTGAGGTAAAAGCCCGTGAACAGCAGCGCTGGCGGCAGCGTGGTGCCGCCACCCGCGTATTCGGCCGAGCGCAGCGTCAGGATGTCGGCGCCCTCGTCCGACTTGGGCCGGGTGGTCAGCACCAGCAGCCGCTGAAACGGCATCAGCACCGGCCGCAGCTGCGAGTACGGCCGCTTGGCGCCTTTGGCCACCACCGCGATGCGGCCCTGCTCGCGGGTGAACAGGTCCAGGATCAGGCTGGTCTCGCTCCAGGCCCACTGGTGCAGCACGAAGGCGGGCTGCGGTGCGGATCTACCGGTGGCCAAGGCTCACTCGTAACCGTAGGACCGCAAATGCGCCTCGCTGTCGGCCCAGCCCGAGCGCACCTTGACCCACAGCTCCAGAAACACCGTGCTGCCGGTCATCTTCTCCAGCTCGACCCGGGTCTCGCTGCCGATGCGCTTGAGCAGGTCGCCGCCCTCGCCGATCACCATGCCTTTGTGGGCATCGCGCTCGACCACGATGGTGGCGGCGATGCGGCGCAGGTTGCCCTCCTCTTCGTATTTGTCGATCACCACGGTGGCGCTGTAGGGCAGCTCGTCGCCGGTCAGGCGAAACAGCTTTTCACGGATCAGCTCGGCCGCCATGAACTTGTCGCTGCGGTCGGTCAGCGCGTCTTCTTCATAGACCCAGGGCTGCTCGGGCAGGTACGGCTCGATGATCTTGAACAAGCGTTCGACGTCACTCGGCTTGGTCGACGACATCGGTACGTACTCGGTGAACGGGTGCTTGTCCATCATGCCCTTGAGCCAGGGCAGGATGTCGGTACGGCGGGTCACCACGTCGAGCTTGTTGGCCACCAGAAACACCGGCTTGTCGGGCGGCATCAGCGCCAGTACCTGGGCGTCGTCCGGCCCGAAACGGCCGGCCTCGACCATGAACAGCACCACGTCCACATCGCCCAGCACGGCGGTGACGGTGCGGTTGAGGTTGCGGTTTAGCGCGGTGCGGCCGCGGATCATCTTGGTCTGAAAACCCGGTGTGTCGACAAACACAAATTGCGTTGCGCCCAGCGTGCGGATGCCGGTGATGCGGTGCCGCGTGGTCTGGGCCTTGCGCGAGGTGATGCTGATTTTTTGCCCGACCAGCGCATTGAGCAGGGTCGATTTGCCGACGTTGGGCCGGCCGACGATGGCGATGGTGCCGCAGCGCTGGCCGTTGGCGGCCAGCGCCAGTGCGGCATTGCCGTCCAGCGGCAGATCGGCGTCGGGGGTGTCTTGGGGGGTCATGGTGAGGCTCGGGTTGGCGGCCTCGTGGGCCGGTCAGGTGGCGTCACCTGCAATCTTGGGGGTGTACCGACAGTTCAGGCGGGCAGCTCAGGCCCGCAGCGGGCTGCCAGGCCGGTCGCTGGCCTTGAGCTTGTCCAGCATGCGGCGCGCAGCCTCTTGCTCGGCACTGCGCCGCGACCGGCCTTCGCCCAACTCGGTCAGACCCAGGGTGGCCACGGCACATTCGACCTCGAAGGTCTGGGCATGCGCTTGCCCACGGGTTGCGGCAATGCGGTAGGCCGGCACCGGCAGTTTGCGCGCCTGCAGCCACTCTTGCAGCTCGGTCTTGGCGTCCTTGCTCCAGCTGTCGGCCTCGGTGTTGTCGATCAGTTCACCGAACAACTGCCGCACCAGGCCGGAAGCGGCATCGAAGCCGCCGTCGATGTAGGTGGCGCCGATCAAGGCCTCCACCGCATCGGCCAGGATCGACGCCCGCAGCGCGCCGCCGCCACGCGCCTCACCATCGGACAGGCGCAGCACCTCGGGCAAGCCCAGACCCAGGCCGGCGCGGTGCAGGCTGTCTTCCCGCACCAGATGCGCACGCACGCGGGTCAAATCGCCCTCGTCGGCGCCGGAAAATCGCCCATACAGCAGGCTTGACACCGCCAGGTTGAGCACCGCATCGCCCAGAAACTCCAGCCGCTCGTTGTGGTCGGCGCCAAAGCTGCGGTGGGTCAACGCCCGCTCCAACAGCCGGGTATCGGCAAACCGGTGGCCCAGCCGGGTTTGCAGTGCGGTCACGCGGGCGTCCAGGCGCTGGTCGCCACGGGCGTCGGACCGGGGTTCTTGAGGGGAATCAGGGCGGTTGTCCATGGGGCTAAACCTGCGGCAGATCGACCGCTGGCAGTGCCGCGGCCAGCAGGCTCACTTCGAGCGACCAGAGTACTTGATCAGCAGGTATGCCGGACCGAAAAGGGGGATTTCCTTCTCGTACGCAAAACCGATCACGACACGGTCGTTTTCTTTGGTGATGTCGAGGTCGGCGCCGGTCACCGAGGTGATGGTGGCGTCGATGGTGCGCTGGCGCTCAAAGGCGCGGCGGATCTCGGGCACCGTCGCGGCCGGTGCAGCGGCCAGCCTCTCCACCACGCCCTGCAAGGTGTAGGCCTCGCTGACCGTGGGCAGCACCCGCACCAGCAGGTAGCCCGCAAAGCCGACGAAGATGGTCCAGGTCAGCAGCCCGATCAGGGTGATGCCACGTTGTGCTGCCAGGGGCTGTGGTCGAGTCTTCATGGTGGCCGGGTGGGCCGCGATCAGTCGAAGGTGCCGATGCGGCGCAGGTTGCTGAAGTTCATCCACACCATGAAGGCACGGCCGACGATGTTCTCGTCCGGCACAAAGCCCCAGTAGCGGGAATCCTGCGAATTGTCGCGGTTGTCGCCCATCATGAAATAGTGACCGGCGGGCACTTTGCACGTCACGCCCTCGGCGCTGTAGCGGCAGTTGTCACGGAAGTTGACAAAGCTGTCCATCGGCCGGTAGATCGACGCCCGCTTGGGCTCGACCAGCATGTTGTGCGCCACCGCGCCCAGCTTCTCGGAGAACTTGGGCGAATAGCGCAGGCTGTCCTCATCGTAAAAATCTCCCAGCGACTGCACCGGCACGACCTGGCCGTTGATGCTGAGCGACTGGTTGGTGTAACTCACCTCATCGCCGGGCACGCCAACCACCCGCTTGATGTAGTCGATGCGCGGGTCCACCGGGTAATGGAACACCATCACATCGCCGCGCTGCGGGTTCTTGTTGGCGATCAGCTTGGTGCCGGTGACGGGCATGCGGATGCCGTACTGAAACTTGTTGACCAGGATCAAATCACCGACCAGCAGCGTCGGGATCATCGAGCCCGACGGGATCTTGAAGGGCTCGAACAAAAACGAGCGCAGCAAAAAAACCGCCAGGATCACCGGAAACAGCCCCGCCGTCCAGTCCAGCCACCAGGGCTGCATCAGCAGCGATTCGCGGGCCGCGGCCACATCGCCGTCCACCCGGCTGATGCCCATCTTGCTCAACTCGGCTCGGCGCTGGGTGTCTTGGGCGGTCAAGGTCTGGGCGGCGGCGATACGGGCCGGTGCAAAGCGATACCGCTCGGCCAGCCAGTAGGCACAAGTCACGAGGGTGAGCACAAACAGCAGCAGCGAGAAATTGCCGATCCAGTAGCCCAGCCACCAGCCAGCGCCGTAGACCAGCAAGCCAGCGTACAGCACGGCGGTAAGAACACTCATCATGGGTTTTGCTTGGGGGTGGTCAGTCATCGACACGGAGGATGGCCAGGAAAGCCTCTTGAGGCACCTCCACCGACCCGATCTGTTTCATGCGCTTTTTGCCGGCCTTTTGTTTCTCGAGCAGCTTTTTCTTGCGCGAGATATCGCCGCCATAGCATTTTGCCAGCACGTTCTTGCGCAAGGCCTTGATGCTTTCGCGCGAGATGATGTTGGCGCCGATCGCTGCCTGGATCGCCACGTCGAACATCTGGCGCGGGATCTGCTCTCGCATCTTGGCCGCCACCGCACGGCCCCGGTACACGCTTTGCGCCCGGTGCACGATGATGGAGAGCGCGTCGATGCGGTCGCCGTTGATCAGCAGATCGACCTTGACGACGTCGGAGGCGCGGTACTCCTTGAACTCGTAGTCCATCGAGGCGTAGCCGCGCGACACGCTCTTCAATTTATCGAAGAAGTCCAGCACGATTTCGGCCAGCGGCATCTCGTAGGTCAGCATCACCTGGCGGCCGTGGTAGGCCATGTTGAGCTGCACGCCCCGCTTCAGGTTGGCCAGCGTCATCACCGGGCCGACATAGTCTTGCGGCATGTACAAATGCACCGTGACGATCGGCTCGCGGATCTCCTTGATGCGGCCCAGGTCGGGCATCTTGCTGGGGTTTTCGACCAGCATCACCTCGCCGTCGTTCAACTCGACCTGGTAGACCACGCTGGGCGCGGTGGTGATCAGGTCCTGGTCAAACTCACGCTCCAGGCGCTCCTGCACGATCTCCATGTGCAACAGGCCCAAAAAGCCGCAGCGGAAGCCAAAACCCAGCGCCTGCGACACCTCGGGCTCGTAGCGCAGCGAGCTGTCGTTGAGTTTGAGCTTTTCCAGCGCGTCGCGCAGCTGGTCGTACTCGCTGGCCTCGGTCGGGTAGAGGCCGGCAAACACCTGCGGCTGGATCTCCTTGAAGCCAGGCAGTGCCTCGGTTGCCGGGCCGGCGTTGTTGGGCAGTTTTTTCTCGAGCGTGACGGTGTCGCCCACCTTGGCGGCCTGCAACTCCTTGATGCCGGCGATCAAAAAGCCGACCTCACCCGCCTTCAGCGACTCACGCGGTTCGGACTTGGGCGTGAACACCCCGAGTTGCTCCAGCGGGTAGACCGAGTTGCTGGCCATCATGCGGATGCGGTCACCCTTTTTGAGCACACCGTCCACCACCCGCACCAGCATCACCACGCCGACATAGTTGTCGAACCAGCTGTCAACGATCATCGCGCGCGGCGGGCCCTCGGCGTCGCCGGTGGGCGGCGGCATGCGGTGGATCACCGCCTCCAGGATCTCGTCGATGCCCAGGCCGGTCTTGGCCGAGCAAGGGATGGCGTCGTCGGCGTCGATGCCGATCACGTCCTCGATCTCGGACTTGGCGTTTTCCGGGTCGGCGTTGGGCAAATCCATCTTGTTGAGCACCGGCACCACGGTGACGCCCAGGTCGAGTGCGGTGTAGCAATTGGCCACCGTCTGCGCCTCGACACCCTGGCTGGCATCGACCACCAGCAACGCGCCCTCGCAGGCCGACAGCGAGCGGCTGACCTCGTAGCTGAAGTCGACGTGGCCGGGCGTGTCAATCAGGTTGAGCTGGTAGACCTCGCCGTTCTTGGCCGTGTAGTGCAGCGACGCGGTCTGCGCCTTGATGGTGATGCCACGCTCGCGCTCGATGTCCATCGAGTCGAGCACTTGCGACTCCATCTCGCGGTCGCTCAAGCCGCCGCAACGGTGGATCAAGCGATCTGCCAGCGTCGACTTGCCGTGGTCGATGTGGGCAATGATCGAAAAGTTTCTGATGTGGTCCATGGGTCTGGTCAAACGCCGTCTCTAGCGTGGGTCTCTGGCGTGGGTCTCTGGCGTGGGTCTATGACGTGCAGCCGTGGCGCCCAAGGCCCCGGGCGCGCGGGAGGGTTACCGCGCAACGCAAGGCGAGCAGGCAGCCCGGGCGGCTGCTTTGCAGGGCCAGGGCCATAAAAAAAAGGCACGTCCAAGAGGAGACGCGCCTTCCAACAAATGTTTGGCAACTGCTTGTTGGGCCTTTATTGTAGCCAAATCTTGCCGGCTGCAAACCGCTGGCGGTCGGCCTTGCGGCCCTTGCCGGCCACCCACCGGCCGCCGGCCAGCCAAATCATCCACAACTTATCCACAGGATGCGATTCTCGGCCCGGGACGATCAGCGGCCTGGACGGATCACCAGGTAGTTGACCCACTCACCGCGCCGCACCATCACACTGACCGCCCGCGCCTTCTCGGCTTTGGCTGAAATGGCCAGAAACTGCTTGACGTCGTTGATCTCGGTGTTGTCCAGCGCCAGGATGATGTCGCCCTCGCGCAGGCCGGCCCGGGCCGCAGCGCCGTCCACCGCCTCGACCTTGACACCGCCCTTGAGTTTGAGCTCACGCCTGGCCGCATCGCCCAGCTCGCTGACGGTCAGGCCGAGTGCACTCTTGCTGCCGGCCGATGCGCCAGGCTCGGCCTGCGCAGCCTTGGTGGGCGTGTCGGCCTCGAACTCGGCCACGGTCACGGCGATGTCCCGGTAGCCGCCGCGGCGGAACACCTGCAGCACCGTCTTGCTGCCGGGTTTGGTGGCGCCCACCAGGCGCGGTAGATCCCCCGATTTTTCGATCACCTTGCCATCGACCTTGGTGATGATGTCGCCGGCCTCGATGCCGGCCTTGTCAGCCGGGCCGCCGCTCTCGGCACCGCGCACCAGGGCGCCGGTGGGCTTGCCCAGGCCGATGGACTCGGCCACCTCCTTGGTCACCGGCGCGATCGTCACACCGATGCGCCCGCGGATCACCCGGCCGCCGGCGCGCAACTGGTCGGCGACCCGACTGGCTTCGTCGATCGGGATCGCAAACGAGATGCCCATGAAGCCGCCCGAGCGGCTGTAGATCTGCGAGTTGATGCCCACCACCTCGCCGCGCATGTTGATCAGCGGGCCGCCCGAGTTGCCGGGGTTGATCGCCACATCGGTCTGGATGAAGGGCAGGTAGTCGCCGGTGTCGCGGCCCTTGGCGCTGACGATGCCGGCGGTGACGCTGTTCTCCAGTCCGAAAGGCGAGCCGATCGCCATCACCCACTCGCCCACCTTGAGGCGGTTGATGTCGCCCAGCTTGACGGCCGGCAGGCCGGTGGCCTCGATCTTGACCACCGCCACATCGGTACGCTTGTCCAGGCCGATCACCTTGGCCTTGAATTCGCGCTTGTCGGTCAGCGTGACCAGCAATTCGTCGGCGCCATCGACGACGTGCGCGTTGGTCATCACGTAGCCGTCGGCACTGAGGATGAATCCCGAGCCGATGCCGCGCTGCTGGGGCTCGTCGTCGCCGCCGCGGGGTGAGCCGGGGCCACCCCTGCCGCCCGGCAATGGGATGCCGAAGCGCTTGAAAAACTCCTCCATGTTGGGGTCTATACCGTTGCCGGCGCCGGCGTTGTTGCGGCTGGCGCGCTCCAGCGTGCGGATGTTGACCACCGACGGGCCGACCTTTTCGACCAGTTCGGTGAAATCGGGCAGCAGTTCGGCACGGCCTTGCGCGGCGCCGGCCTGGGGGGCCAGCGCCGCGACAAAAGCCAGCGCCATCGCCGCCCGCAGCGCCACGCGCCGGCCTGCACCGGACGCCGGCAGCAAAGTCATGATCGTTTCGGACATTCATTCACCTCGTCTTGGATTTCAATAGGGGAGCGGGGCCCGGGCTGCTGCCGGGTGCCGTCCATTGGCGGTGGCGCGCTGCGGTCAACGGCAGGGCGAGGGCCAGATCTAGCGCTTGCGCTCAAACATGGCCTCGAACAATTGCACCGTGGCCATCGGCACCTCACCCACCACGGTCAACCACCAGTCACCCTGTCGGTGGGTCATTGTGTGGGTGGCGCCCAGGCTGGTGCCCATGGGCTGCTTGTGGCGTGCGGCATCGAAGGGCTCGATGAACACCGACACATGGGCCAGTCCGTCGGAAAAAACCGACTGCAGCACCTGAACCGGGCCCGTCGGCGATCCACCCGCCGGTGTGTCGGCATCAGCCGCGGTGTCCATCGACCGCTTGTTGCAGGCGACCAGCGAAAACCCGGCCACCGGGCGCGCCAGCGTCCAGCCTTCGGTGTCGAGCTGTGCGCGTTCGGCCTGCGGCCGCTGCACCCGGAGACCCTCCAGCCGCTTCATCGGCCCCAGCACAGTCTCGGCCGACCACTTGCCCGCCAGCTGCACATCACTGAACACCGAGGACTCCAGCGTCTCGCCACCGGGCCCGAGCAGATCGTTGCGCAGCAGCAGGCCGGTGTCCCGGTCGGCCCACAAGCGCTGGGCAAAGCGCAGCTTGTCGCGTGGCTTGAGCATGAGCACGTCCGCCTCGCGACCCGCGATGCGGTCGCGGGGCAGCAAACTCATTTCATAGTGTTCAAGCGCACGCTGCTGAGACGCCGGCAACGCCGGAAACTCGGCTACCGGATCCCGTTGTTCGACACGGGCCAGCTTGCTGGCAGGCCAGACCGTCAAGGTCTGCTCGTTGTGGCGGTATTGCACCCGGGCGCGCCCATCCAGCACCTCGATGCGCTCGAAGCGCTGGCGGCCGTCGCAAATGTGGGTGACGCGGGAACTCGACACCACGCCACCGGCGCTGAACACCAACGTGCCCTGGTAGCTGGTGTTGGCGGCGGCTTGCTGGATGCGCGTCAGCCAGTGGTTGCCATCCACCAGCGACAGCGCCGGGTTGCCCGTGCCAGCGTGCACGGTCTGGGCCGTTACCTGCGCCACAGCGCCCAGCAGACCCAGGCCCAGGCTCGCGTGCAGTCCCAGCCGGGTCAGCGCACGCCGGCCATGGTCAATCATCAGCGTCACTTGGACTCGAAGACGATCTGCACGCGGTGCTCAGCC
>JBBRZR010000131.1:0-11478 GCA_038236495.1 Burkholderiales bacterium | reverse complement strand
GCGCCCTGGATGCCTCCTCCCCGGCGTTGCGGTCAGGCCAAGAAGTCGAGGGTGCAGTAGCGTTGCCGCTTGACTAGGATGGAAAGCACCTCGCCACGGTCTGCTGCGGGAGCCAAGGCTTGGTTTGTCAGGCATCACTTATCGGCCAGCACTCTGGCCGTCACGGCGTCGCCAGCGTCGACCCGGTTCACCTTGACAGCCTCCCGTCTTGCGCTGCTGCTGGGGAGCCCCTTGACAGCTGAATTCGCCTGCATTGGCTGCCGTGGGCAGAACGAACAGCGCCACTTCGGTGGCGCCCTGAGGTGCCCGCCACATTGAACGCTGGGCCCCGGGAGGCCCGAGCCTACGTGTCGATTGGGGAACCGAAGCCATGGCGCTCCAAACCGAGGCCGTTCGCCGGGGCTACCGGAGAGCGGCGTCGGGCGCACTTCGCGGCTGTTCTCCGCAAACGGGGCCGCCCTGAAGTCATCGGTTTGCGTTGACGGCGGGCCTCAGGTGGTGCACATTAGTGGTACACAAGCCCACCGCGAAGTTCCGCTAACTTGTTGATTTTATTGACTTAGCATGAGGAGATGGAGACCCTCCTCGTCTCCACCAACTTGTCCTAAGTCCTTGATTCTCAAGGCATTTTTATTTCGGTCAGCCGAGCTTCGACGGAACGCTCCATTCCATGTCCAAGTCGAGCACCGAACATGTCGGCCTGCCCCCCGTATCACGCCTCGTTCGATGCCTCCTTGAGCGGGGCTTCGCTCCCAGCTTTTGATTCGCCTGCATGCGCCGAGTCGGAGGGCCATCACGTTGGCGCGGCGCACGTCAGCGTCAACGGCGATGCCGGTCAAAAGTGGCAACCACGCGCCACTGCCTCACACTTATTCCGCGGCCCTGGCGGCATCTGGTACTTCCGACTGAAGATTCCAGAACATGTTCGAGCATTGCACCCGGGTCTACCGAAAGAGTTGAAACGCTCAACCAAGACATGTCAAAAACGGGCTGAATTGACCGTTGCGCGGGAAATGTGCAGAGCTCACTGGCGCTGGCAGGTGGTGCTGCCAGTCTGGTCGTGGGAGTGAGCTCGACGGCCAATGTGAGCCTGTCGGCCTGCAAGATGGCCGCGCCATCATCAACGAAGGCCTGTTGGTTCAATCCGGCGGCAGCGCATCGATCCAAAACGGCGCCACTCTGACCAACAACGCCACGATGGACCTGCGAGGCGATGGCGCCTGGGCGAACGCTGGCGGGTCGGGCGTCCACAGGATGTTCAACAACCTGGGGCCGCTGAAGAAATCCGGCGGAGGCGGCAGCTCGGTGTTTTCGGATGTCGACTTCAACAACATCGGCACGGTCACCATCGCTCAAGGCCAGATCGTCGTGAACGGTGTAGCGCTGATCCCTTGACCGAAGGCGGCAGCTGACGCCAGCTATCAGCAGCCGTTCGATGCCGGCAAGCCTATTGTTCAACTTGGTCAACTTGGACAAGTTGCCTGATTTGGTTATGACGTTGGCATGAACACCGTCCGCACCATCACGTCTTCAGACGCCAAGGCAAACCTCGGTGAGGTGCTGGGCTCACTTGCGTCCCAGGGGCCAATTGAGATCACCCGCAATGGCCGGCTGGTGGGGGTGCTCGCGCCACCCGCCGCGCGGCCCATGCAGACCCACCCAGGCCGCCTGACCGCTTTGGCGGCGCTTTACTCAGCCGGCGCCGTCACCTGGCGAGCCACCGCCGATGAGACCAGCGCCGCCTTCGGTGAATTGCTGCTGGAACTGGCGCGACAGGGCTTGCCGCTGCCCACAGTTGTGGCGCCAAAGCGGCCGGAACAGGCGGCACTGCTTGACGACGCGATGGCAAAGGCGGCGGCGACACCGGCGACATGATGCAACTGTCGATCATCGTCACCGATACCGATACCGGGCCCTTGATCACGCTGGCCGCCGCTGGCGCACTGGATGCCCTGCTGCTGCCCAAACTGCCGGTGATCGTGCCCGACATGCTCCGGTTCGAGGTGATTCGTGACCTCGACAAGCCCGGCGCCAGAGCCGGGGCCGACTGGATTCGCAGGCACGAGCCAACGCGGGTTCGGGTGGCCAGCACCGAGGTTTTTGAAGAGTTCGAGATCCTGCGCAGCGTCAACCCGGCGACCAAGACGAAGGACCGCGGGGAGCAGTCAGCTGCCGAGGTGCTTAACCACACACTGTCCACCCAGGGCGAGGGTGCGATTCTGATTTTTGAGGACAGCATGGTCAGGAAGCCGAACTTCTTGGTTCGGTTGCCGGACGAGGTGGTGGTGGCCTCGACCCCTGAGTTTCTGTTCGGGCTGGAACGACACGGCTTGCTGCCGGACGCTGCGGCAGTGCTGGCCCGGGCCGTCAGCCTGCGGGGCAACGACATCCTGACCCGCCACCTTCGGGAGACCGGCGACAGCCCGGTGGGCCCGGGCTGGCCGGCCAGAACATCCGGCGCTCGGCCGGCCTTGCCAAGTGGGCCGGCGCTCAAGCCCAGGGCTCGACCCAAGCCGCCGCCAACTTCGCCCACATGCCCACAGCCCTCGACCACGATTGAAATCGAAAAAAACCGGGACCAACGACAACCACGCCTCCGGTAATGTTCCTTCGTGAGGCAACACGCCTTGCCTTGAAGCATCGGCAACGGAATCGGCCCGTGTCCGGCCGATGCATCCGCTGCCGCGGCATGGCGCGGCATGATGCGCGCGCTCACGCCATCAACCTTTGACCGCGCCAGCGGTGAGCCCGGTGATGATTTGCCGTGCGGCTACAAAAGTGAAGATCAGCGGCGGGATCGCGATCAGACTGCCCATGGCCATCACCTTGCCCCAATCGACGCCGATGTCCGTGATGAACAGTGAGGCCGCGACCGGCAGCGTGCGCGTCTGGCGGTCGGTAAGCACCAGGGCCAGGATGAATTCGTTCCAGGCGATGCGGAAAGTGAAGATCGAAGCCGCCGCCAGGCCTGGCGCCATCAATGGCAACAGCACCTTGGTGAAGACACGGATGGGCCCGCAGCCGTCGATGGCGGCGGCTTCTTCCAGTTCCACCGGCACCTGCAGTACAAAGCCGTAGAGCAACCAGATGGTGAAAGGCAGGTTGACAGCCACGTACAGCAGCACCAACCCCCACAGGCTGTTGACCAGGTGCCACTCGCTCCAGATCAGGAACACCGGCACCGCCATCACCGCCAGGGGTACGGTGCGCAGCAGCAGCGTGGTGTAGGCGATGGTGGTGCGCCCCTTGAAGCGAAAGCGTGCCAGCCCATAAGCCGACATCAAGCCCAGCACCAGCGTAATGACCGTCGACACCAGCCCCACGAAGAGGCTGTTGGCAAGATAGCGGTCGAACTTGTCTTCTTCGAGCACCGCGCGGTAGTTCTCCAGCGTCGGCATGAAGATGAAGTTCAGCGGCGCCCCAAAAATGTCCACCTGCTGGCGCAGGCTGGTGGCAAAGATCACCAGGATCGGCGCCACGCAGAAGAACGCCAGCACGCACAGCAAGCTGTAGTGCGCGGCCACCAGCCCTGGGTTGCGCTTCATCGGGGCTCGCCCTTCATGGGGTTGGACAGGCGCAAGGCGCCCCAGCTCAGCGCTGCCACCACCACCAACAGCAAGACGCTGACGGCAGCTGCCACGCCCAATTGCTGGCCGACGAAGGCTGTCTTGTAGATGTGCAGCGCCAGGATCTCGGTGCTGTCACCGGGCCCGCCAAACGTCAGGACGTAGACCACCTCCAGCACGCGGAAAGCGTCGATCAGCCGCATCATCAACGTGATGGCGATGACGTGCATCACCATCGGCAGCTTGACGCGCATGGTCTGCTGCCACCAGCGTGCGCCGTCCATGCGCGCAGCTTCGATCACCGAGCCGTCCACCCCGGCCAACGCTGCGATCATCATGATGAAGACGAAGGGCGTCCACTGCCAGATGTCGGCCACGACGATGGCGATGAAGGCCAGCGTCGGGTCGGCCAGCCAGGTCTGCGGCGCCAGGCCGACCGCCTGCAGCACGGCATTGATGAGACCGAACTGCGCGTCGAACATGTAGCGCCACGCCAGCCCCACCGCGATGGGCGCAATCATCATCGGCAGGATGAACAGCGTGCGGAAGAACGCCATGCCCCGCACCGGGTGTTCAAGCGCCAGCGCCAATGCAATGCCCAGCACCATCTCGGCGCTGACGCACACGGCCGCGAACAGCAAAGTGGTGAGCAAGCTGCTCCACACCCGCGGGTTGCCGAACGCCGAGACGAAGTTCTGCGCACCGACCCAGCGCGCGCTGTCCCACGGTGTGCCCAGCGCCCAGTCGTAGCCCGACAGCTGGAAGGCCACCAGCACGGGGTACAGGCATGCCGCCGCCATCACCAGCACGGCGGGGCCGAGGTAGAGCACCGGTACCCAGCGTGGCGTTCTCATGTCGGCGTGCGGTCAGCGCGTAAGCGTTTGTCGGACTTGCACAGTCTCAGGCCTTGTAGCCGCTCTCGCGCATGATGGCCGTCACTTGCGGCACCATGTCGTTCAGCGCCTGCTCTGCCGTTTTCTTGCCGGTGAGCGCCTCGCTCAGGCCCACGCCCAGGGCCTGCACGTTGATCTTGTCCCACACCGGGATGATGGGACGCCAGTCCGGGTTGCTGTACTTCAACGCCTCGACGAAGGTGATGAACTCCGGGTACTTGCGCACCGCGTCGGGGTCGCGCAGCGTGCTGTTGCGCATCGGCGCGCCGCCGGCCATCGTCACCGCCTTGTCCTGCTGCTTGCTGGTCAGCCACTGCATCAGCAGGAATCCGGCTTCAGGGTTCTTGGCGTTTGTCGGAATCGTCAGCCCCAGGCCGCCGCTCTGCGACGCGCGGCGCACGCCTTTGGGATGCAAGGCCCAGCTGACATTGCCCACCACCTTGCTCTTGCTCGGGTCGTTCACCACCCCGGAGAAAGAGGTGCTGTCCAGGTACATCGCCGCCTGCCCTTGCAGGAAGGCCGTGTTGGCCTCCCCTTGGCCGTAGCCGGGGATGCCTGCCGGCCCGGTGGCCACCACCTCCTGCAGGAACTTCAGGGCATCGACGCCGGCCTTGTCGTTGAAGCGGGGCCGCCACTGCTCGTCGAACACACTGCCGCCCATCGGATTCAGGTGCAGCAGCCAGGCGTGCACCACCTGGTGGCCGGCCTGGCCGCGGCTGGTCAAGGCGCCAATGCCAACCTTGTCTTTCAGGACATGCAGCAGCTTGCCAAATTCCTCGTAAGTTTCCGGCGGCTTCAGGTTGTGCTTGGCGAAGATGTCGCGGCGGTAGGCCAGCACGCTGGTCTCGGCGCCATAGGGCAGACCGTACAGCTTGGCGCCGGGCCCGGCCAGGTAACCCTTGGGCCCGCCGACGAGACCCAGGTTCTCCAGGTAGATGGGAACGATGTCCTTCATGTCGTAGGCCGGGTCTGCCAGCGCGGCATTGGCGAAATAGGGCGCCAGCGGCTGGATCAGGTTCTTGGAGACGTACTCGCCCTTCCACATCACGATGTAGCAGGCCAGGTCGTAGTCGCCGCTGGACTTGGCCATCTCGAGCAACTGCTTGTCCTTCAGCCGTCCGATCGCGATTTTGTCGACCTCGACCTTGATGCCGGTCTCCTTCGTGAAGTCGGGCAGCAGCTTTTGCATCGCGTCGTAATGCGGGTGCGCCGGGATGCTGACGACCACCGTCTTGCCGGCGTACTTGGCGTAGCGGCTCTGCGCCTGCGCGCCACTGAAGGGCAGGCCGGCGCCGAAGACCGTGATGGTCGAAGCCTTGCTGAAATCTCTGCGGTTCATGGGGTTGTCTCCTGGTGAACGTTTGAAAGACAAGGGGGGCATTGAGCAGTGTCAGGCGCGCAAGGTCACGCCGGTGCGGGTGTCGAACACGTGCAAGCGCTCGGCGTCGACGCCCAGCCGCAGGGTCTGGCGCAGCAGCGGGTGGGCGTTGCCCGGCAAGGTGGCGACCAGGCGCAGATCGCCACCAACGTTGCCAGCGCCCGCAGCGCCCGCGCCGGCCAGGCGGCCGACCACCTGGCTTTCCGTGCCCAGGTACTCGACCACGTCGACCTGCAGCGCCAGCGGCCCGTCGGGTGCGGGGCGCAGGTCCTGCGGGCGGATGCCCACGGTGAACGCCTGGTCGGCCTTCATTCCACGGTCGTGCAGCCAGCCCGGCATGGGCAGGGTGAATGCGTCGCCCAGCAGCTGGCCGTGGCCGTCGGCCCGTGCCGGCAACAGGTTCATCGTCGGCGTGCCGATGAAAGCTGCCACGAAGAGGTTTGCAGGGCGGTTGAACACGTCGCTGGGCGTGCCCACCTGCTGGATGCGGCCCTTGTCGAAGATGACGATGCGGCCGGCCAGGGTCATGGCTTCGACCTGGTCGTGCGTGACGTAGAGCGTGGTCTTGCCCAGCCGTTCGTGCAGCAGCGCCAACTCGGCGCGCATGTGGCCACGCAGCTTGGCGTCCAGGTTCGACAGCGGCTCGTCGAAGAGAAAGATCTGCGGCTCGCGCACGATGGCGCGGCCGATGGCCACGCGCTGGCGTTGACCACCAGACAGTTCCTTGGGCTTGCGCTTGAGCAGATGTTCGATGTTCAACACCTTGGCCGCCCGGCTCACCTTGGCCTCGATCTCGGCCTTCGGGCGGCCGGCCAGGTCCAGCGCGAACGACATGTTCTGCGCCACGTCCATGTGCGGGTAGAGCGCGTAGTTCTGGAACACCATCGCGATGTCGCGCGCCATCGGGTGGGCCTGCGTCACGTCCTTGCCACCGATGAGCACCTGCCCCTCGGTCACGTCTTCCAGCCCGGCCACCATGCGCAGCGTGGTGCTCTTGCCGCAGCCTGACTCGCCGAGCAGCACGACGAATTCGCCGGCGGCCACGGCGAGGTCGAGCTTCTGCACGACGGTGACGTCGCCGAAGCGCTTCACGAGTTGACGGAGTTCGAGATCAGCCATGGCGTTTACGGTGGGGTGCGTTCAGTCCAGCGGCCGGCGCACGCCCCAGCCGATGGGGCGCAGACGGTTGCCGGGGTGTGCAGAGTCCGGACCCCAGATCGCCTGGTAGGTGTCGATGCAGCGCCCGCGGCGCTGCCAGTGCAGCGCCAGCGTACAGAGCGCCGCCCACCAACCGCACAGCAACACGGGCATCCAGCGTGGCGCATCCGCCACCGCCAGCCCGAGCGCGATGACCAGCACGGCAGCAAAAACCGCCAGCCAACCCAAGCCTTTGTGGAGGTGCTCGAAGTACACGCGGCGCGGCGTCATGTCGTAGTGGTCGCCACGCAAACCTGGGTCTGTCGGACCGCCCTTGCTGCCGCGTGCCAAGCCGGCGGCGATCTGCAGCCACCCCAAAACCACCAACGTCCACCCGGCCCAGGCGTGGGCAGTGGCGGCTGCGGTTGCGCGTTGGCCTTGGCCCCAGGCCAGAAATGCACCGACGGTCATCGCAGCGATGCCGGCCCACTGCAGGGCGCGGTGGGTGTGCCACCACGCCTTGTTGTCCAGCTCTTGCGGCCACTTCTGGCGCGGCGCGACCTTGAAGTAACGTGCCACCAGCACGCCTGCCGGCAGCAGCGCGCCCCAGCCGAGCACCATCCAGCGCGCGTGCCAGTAGGCCCACGGCTGAATAGAGTGCTCCGAGGCGCCCGACAAGGGCGACATGAGCCAGTCCAGCATGCGCTGTTCCTGGTCCCCCGGCCTGGGCTCAGCGGCCCCAGATCCGCTTGTACTGATCGCGGTAGCCGTTCTCAGGATCGAAGATGTTCTTCGCACCGCCGTCACGGTTGACGTTTTCGGCTGTCACCAGATGCGCCGCCGGCACGTAGCCCGACCACGGCGCTTTCGCAAAGGCGCGGTTGAGCTCGTCCACCACCTGCCAGCCCTGCATGTTGAGCGGGCCCGGCACCGTGGCCGACTGGTGGTTCTTGGCGCGGATGCGCTGGTAGGCGGCCTCCGAGCCATCGCCGGCCGATACGGCCTTGGGCGCGCCGTCGCCCTTCTTGCCGGCGGCCTTGAGCGAACTGCCCATGAAGTCGAAATACAGGTCGTTGATGGCCAGCGAGTGCGTCCACTTGTCGCCAAAGCGCTGCAGCAGCGATGTGGTCAAGGTCGGCATACGCGTAGCGCTGTCGGCAATGGGGCTGTCCTCGTAGCTCAGCACGGTGCAGCCACCGCACTTCTTGATGACCGCCTCCATCGCCTTGGCCTTGTAGACCGCGATCGAATACTGGCTGTCGGTGAAGATCACCACGCCAGCCTTGCCGTCGGAGTCGGCCACGGCCCACAGCGCCGCAGCTTCGGAGATGTCGTCGGCCGTGGTGGTGACATTGGCAAACAACCCGGCTGCGGCATCGGGCCCGGGCTTGGGGCCCGCGTTCCAACCGACCAGGGGAATGCCGGCCTTGCTGGCATTGGCAAAGGCCACCTTCTGCTCCGTGGTGTCGAAGCCGCCGACCACGATGCCGTCAGGCTTGAGCGCCAGCGCCTGGTTGAGCGCCGCTGTTCGGGCGCTCACGCTGCCCTGCCCGTCCATCACGCGCACGGTCCAGCCGATGGCTTTGCCGGCCTCCTCCACGCCCTTGCTGACGCCCAGGATGCCGCCATTCTTCATGTCGGCCGCAACAAAGACGATGGTCTTGGCTGCGCTGGCTTTGGGACCGCTGGTGGGACCGTCCCACTTGCTCTTGGCGCCAGCCAGGGTGGCGACCTTGGCCTTGGCAGCGTCGCTGAAGGCGTCGGCCTGGGCTGTCGAGGCCATGGCCAGCCAGACCGCGACCGCCAGGGCGGTGACCACCGGTGCGCGGGTGAAAAAGTGCGTCATGCTGCGTCTCCTATTTTTGTGCCGCAAGCGGCGGGGGGTTCAGCTGGACGGGACCACAGGCGCGGCGCCCTGGCCCAGCTGGCGTTCTGAAATACGCCTTCGGATGGCCGTATCGCGGCGTTGCTGAGCCCAGCCGGCAATGCCGATGGACACCAGCAGCGTCAGGCCGTTGAACAGTGGCTCGACGTAAAACGCGCCGCCAAATTGCTGGATGCCCGAGATGCCGATGGCCAGGATGGCCACCCCCACCAGCGTGCCCCAGACGTTGACCCGACCCGGCCGAATGGTGGTACTGCCCAGGAAAGCGCCCACCAGCGCTGGCAGCAGGAACTCCAGGCCCACACTGGCCTGACCGATCTGCAGCCGCGACGCCAGCAGCACACCTGCAAAACCGCTGAGCATGCCCGAGGCGACAAAAGCACCCATCACGTGGCGACGCACGGAGATGCCGTTCAGCTCGGCCGCCTTGGGGTTGGCGCCTATCACGTACAGCGCGCGACCGAGCGGCGTGAACTCGGTGACCAGCCACAGCACCAGCGCGACCGCGGCCACATAAAAAGCCGGCAGCGGCAGCCCGAGCAGATCGGCACCGGCCAGGGCGACAAACGCCTCGGGCAACTCGCCCACCACCTGGCGGCCACCGCTGTGCCACATCGCCACGGCATACAAAACGGTGCCAGTGCCCAACGTGGCGATGAAGCTGTCGATTTGGGCCAGCTCCACCAGCAGGCCGTTGATCATGCCGAAGAGCGCTGCGCTGGCCAGCACCACCAGCACCGCAATCGGCCATGGCATGCCGAACTTCGTCTGCAGGCTGATGGCCAGGATGTGCCACAGCACGATGCCGTAGCCCACGGTGAGATCGATCTTGCCGGTGATCATGGGGATCATCGCGGCCAGTGCGAGCAGGGCGATGATCGACTTGTCCGACAGGATGGCGCGCAGGTTGAACAGTGTCGGGAAGGTGTTGGGCAGCAACACCGAGAACAGCAGCGCCAGCGCCACCGCCAGCCCCACCAGGCCATAGGCCGGGATGGCGCGCAGCAGGCGCCGGCCCAGGGTGCTGGCGTCGCCGTCCAGGCTGGCATCGGGCTCCAGCGCGGTGGATTTGATTGATGAGCTCATGCGGCTTGCTGCAGGTCGGCGGCCGAGCCGGCCGAGAGTGCCAGCAACCGACCGATGGTGATGTCGTCGCCGCGCAGTTCAGCCGCGATGCGGCCAGCGCGGAAGACCAGAACCCGTGTGCATACGGTGGCAACCTCCTCGTAGTCGGTGGACACAACGACGATCGCGCCGCCGGCATCCGCCCGCTGCCGCAACAGTTCGTAGATCTGACGCTTGGCTCCGACGTCCACACCGGCGGTGGGTTCTTCCAGCACCAGCACGGGCTGGTTCAGCGCGTCCCAACGCGCCAGCACCACCTTTTGCTGGTTGCCGCCAGAGAGCTGCTGCACGGTGGCCTCAGGCGCGCGCGGGTTGATGTCGTAGCGCTCGGCCAGTTGCACGGCGCGTTTGCGCTCGCGGCGGCGGCGGAACAGATCCAACCCGCGCTCACCATGCAGGCCGGGATTGGGAAAGAGGTTCTCCTGCACGCTCATCGTGCCGGCCAGGTTCTGTTCCAGCCGCTCACCCGCGGTGTAGCCGATGCCGGCCGCGATCGCCTGGGCCGGGCTGCGCAGAAGCTGCGGCTGGCCCTTGATCCACAGCGACCCGGCCGACAGGGGCTCGCAGCCGAACATCGCCCGGCCGATGGCGTCCTGCCCGGCGCCGCGCAAGCCGACGAGCCCCAGAACTTCGCCGCTGTGCAGTTGCAGGTCCAGCGGTCCGGCGTTTGCGGCGGCGGCGCCTCGCAGCTCGAGGAGGGGCCGGACACCGGGCGCAATGGCAGCGCGTGCCTTGCTGCCTTGTCCGGCCAGGGCCTTGCCCACGATCAGTGCCACCAGTTCAGCCTCGCTCGTGCCGGCGGTTTTGCGCAGGCCCACCAACTTGCCGTCACGCATCACGGCAGCACGGTCGGACAACGCCATCACCTCGTCCAGCCGGTGCGACACGTAGACCATGCCCACGCCCTCGTCACGCAGCAGGCGCAGCACCTTGAACAGGCGCTGCACGTCGGTGGCAGGCAGGCTGGCACTGGGCTCGTCGAGCACCAGCAGCCGTGCCTTTACCTCGAGTGCACGGCCAATCGCCAACAGCGATTTCTCGGCCCGTGTCAGCGAAAACAGCCGGCGCCCCGGGTCGATGTCACAGCCTACGCGCGCCAGCACACGCCGCGCGGCGACATCCGCGGCCCGCCAATCGACCAGGCCATGCTTCCAGCCAAACAGACGCGGGTAACCCGTGCCCAGCGCCACGTTCTCGGCGACCGTCATCCAGTCGACGAGGCCGAGGTCCTGGTGAATGAAGGCCACCGGTTGGCGCAGCGGGTCGCGGTTGCGCCAGACGGACTCGGGCTCGCCATCGACCCGCATCTGCCCCGCATCGGGTTTGTAGATGCCCGCCAGCAGCTTGATCAGCGTGCTCTTCCCGGCACCGTTCTCGCCCAGCAAGGCCAGCACTTCACCACCCTGCACCTCCAGGGTCACGTCATCCACGGCCTGGGTGCCCCCAAAGCGCTTGCTCACCCCGTAAAAGCCCAGCAGCGTCATGCGGTGGCGC
>JBBRZR010000130.1:0-11482 GCA_038236495.1 Burkholderiales bacterium | reverse complement strand
GGCCAGCGCATCCGTACGCGTCATCCAACCACGCTCGACCCCCACGGGATAGGCCGCCAGCGCAAAGCCCACCGCCGCAATGCTTGCGGGTGAGCCTGGCTGCGACTTGTCGGCGACGAGGCCGTTCGCAAGGTTGGTCTCGCGCAGGAAATACTCGAAGGAATGACGCTGCAACGCGTCCAGCCGTGCCTCACCGAAGGTCCGCGAAACTGCGTGTCTCTTCGCGGGCATGGGTCTCAGCCCTGCTGGGCCTCCACCAGCCCTGGTGCAAGCGGCGTGCCTGCAGAAACGGCTGCGGCCCTGGCCCGCTCGAAGACATCGACCCACTGCTGGTAGCGGCGGGCGATTTCGGCCACCGCAGCCTCGCGGGTGACCGTCTTGTCGCGCAAGGCGATCAGCGGCTCCCAGAAGCTGGTTCGCCCCACCGCGAAGCCGATGAAGCCGGGTACAGCCGCTGCCGTTGCCAACCAAGCGCGAACCTGCTGCTCGTTCGCGCCGCGGCCGAGTACGATGCAGCCCACGCTAGCGCGCCCGTCGCGCTGCGCCATCGCCACGATGCGTTCGCAGTCGCCCAAGGTGTCGAGGCCCTCGATCTTCCAGACATCGGCCTCGATACCCGCATCTTGCAACTCGCTGATGGCGCGCAGCATCAGTGCGGGCCTGAGCTTGCGGTCGTAGGCCTGCACGTCGCCGCTGAGGGCTACAAGCTGTTGGGGCGTGGCAGGTACCAGCAACTCAAACATGAATCTTGAGGGACTACCCACAAGGGCATCGGACAGTGTTCGAAGGCGTGCCGCCTGGCGACGGTTCAACGCCGCATCGCCATCGGGGTTGTAGCGCACCAGCACCTTGCAGAATGCCGGCGCGAAGTCCAGCACGTGCTGCGCGAAGTTGTCGCCGAACTCGAAGTCGAACTCGTCCTGCCCACTCTTCTCGGTGGGCAAGCATGTGATGATGCCGCTGCGTTTGGCATCACGCAGGATGTCGGCACCAAAGTGCTCGTCCACCAGGATGCCAGCCTTGGCTTTGTCAACACCGCCGGCTACTGCGGCCGTGAAGCCGTCATAGATCACGCGTTTGGCAGCGGCGACTTGTGCGGTCTGCTCGGGCTGGAGTGCTCCCGACCAGCCGAACAGACCGCTTACGAAGGACGCGCGATGGTCGAAGGGAAGGATGTACAAATGCTGGGTGTAGCCTGCGGGCATGGTCTGCGCGCCTCCTGGGTAGTTCGCCGGCTTTCGCGTTCGGTTAAATCACCAGCGGTTTGTCTGGCAGTTCGTTGGCGTTGTCGGCCCCTGCGGGAAAGTGATCCACAAGTTGGCGCGTCACCGCGTGGATGCCGCTGACCGCGCCACCCTCAAACTTCGCCAGCTTGAATGCTGCCTCCATCTCGTGGCAGATCGCCACCCAGGCGCCCGGGCCGGCTTTGGCATGGATGCCGCGGTCAGCCACTATCTCTACCGCACGGTCGGCGAGCAGCAGATAGATCAACACACCCGTGTTGTGCTCGGTGTCCCAGATTCTCAACATCGAAAACAATGCGAGCGCACGTTCCTTCGCCGTCAGCCCGCCAAACAGCGGCGCGCCGTCGAGTGACCCTTCGACAACGAATCGAACTTCACCCGTATGGGTCCCCTCGCTGGTCTTGATCGCCTGTTCGATTGCGTTCAATGCAGCGCGCGGGAAGGCCTGGTTGACCTGGCCTTGGGTCATGGCGAGATGGCGCAGGATACGTTTGAGGTTCATGGTTAAAACCGCCCCGAGGCACCGCCGCCGCCAAACCCGCCACCCCCCCCGCCAAAGCCACCAAAGCCGCCACCACCACCGCCACCGAACCCGCCACCCCCGCGGTGGCCGCCACCCATTCCGCCGTAGTAGCCACCGACCATGCCGCCGTGTCGCCCCATGCCGAGTCCCAGCAAGGTGATGAAAAAGGCGATGCCACCGCCGACCACTGCGGCAATCAGCGCACCGCCCAGCAGCCAGCCTGCGAGCGCAAGCAAGCCCCCGGTCGCCAGCGCAGCGGGGATGCGACCGAGCACGGCACGCAACACGCCGCCGACCACCAGCGCGACGACAAACAACATCGGCAACAGTTGTCCGATGCGCTGATTGCCTGAACCCAGCCCCGATCCGAGCGCTCCGGGCTTGGGTGTTGGCAGAGGCTCGCCATCGACGACACGAATCATTTGATCGACACCGGCGCTGATACCGCCGAAGTAGTCGCCTTGCTTGAGCCGAGGCGCGATCACGTCGCTGACGATGCGCTTGGCCGTGGCGTCGTTCAATGCGCCTTCGATGCCGTAGCCCACTTCAATGCGCAGCGTGCGGTCATCCTTGGCAATCAGCAGCAAAGCGCCATCGTCCACCTTCTTGCGGCCGAGCTTCCATTGCTCGACTACACGCAAGGCGTACTGTTCAACTTCTTCCGGCTTGGTCGTCGGGACGATGAGCACCGCGATCTGCGTACCCTTGCGGGCCTCGAAGGCCCTTAGGGTTTGTTCCAGGCTTGCCTGCTGCTCGGTCGTTAGCGTGCTGGTGAGATCGGTCAGGCGCGCCTGGAGAGGTGGCACAGCAACGATGCCCTCGGCCGCATGCGCCGGAGCGAGCGCCACGAATGCCAGCAGCAACAGCGCGAGCATCCTACGGGCCTTGCCAACGCCCGCGAACCTGACCGGATTCATTTCGGACTACCCGGACTCTGGGCCTTCGAACCCGATGCGCCAAAGCTCACCGCCGGTGGCACTGCGAGGGCCTTTTCGTCCGACACCGTAAAGTTCGCTTTGACCGCATAGCCAAACACCATCGCCGTCAAGTTGCTCGGAAACGAACGAATAGCGACGTTGTAGTCTTGCACCGACTTGATGTAGCGGTTGCGTGCGACGGCGATGCGGTTCTCGGTGCCTTCCAGTTGCGCCTGAAGGTCGCGGAAGCCGGTGTTGGCCTTGAGGTCGGGGTACTTTTCCACCACCACCAGCAACCTGGACAGCGCACTCGACAACTCACCTTGCGCCGCCTCGAATTTGGCGAATGCCGCCGGGTCGTTGACCAACGCGGGCGTCGCATTGATGGCGGTGGCCCTGGCGCGTGCATTGGTCACGGCCACCAGCGTGTCCTGCTCGAAGGCGGCGGCGCCCTTGACGGTGCTGACCAAGTTGGGCACCAGATCGGCACGCCGTTGGTACTGGTTCAGCACTTCGGCCCAACTGGCCTTGATCTGTTCGTCCGTCGTCTGGAAGGTGTTGTACCCGCACCCTGACAAACCCAGCGCGAGCACTACCGCCAAGAAAAACTTGCGCACGGTCGTGGCCTCGATGGCGTTTGCGGAAGACCGTCTGTCGTTTGAGCAGATCGCGGTCATCAGGCGCCGAGGCTGACAACTGGGCTGGAGCTGGAGTTGTCAGCAGGGTTAGCCTGTCCCACATGACTGGACATCGGCACACCTGCAGCTTTCGGGCTGTGAACCTCGACGCGAGACGCCTCGCTGGCAGCCAACAACTCCTGCGCCCGCTGTGCCTCGGCCTCCGAGCCATGCACCGCCACGAGGAAGTTCTCGGCCCTCAAATCCTGTTCGTAGCGCAAAACACTGTCATTGGGCACGCCGATGCTTGCCAACGCGCCAGCGAGGGCGCCTAGTCCGCCGATCACCACCGCGCCTTCGAGCGCCCCAAACACCATCGCGGCCAAATGGCCGAGCACGACGACAGGGCCGATCATCGGGAATGTCATGAACACGCCGGCGGTCAGCAACCCCCAAAGCCCACCCCACAGCGCGCCGTTTTTACCCCACAGCTTGACGCGATCACCCAGGTTAAAAAAACCGACGACCTGCTCTTCGGTCTCGTAGCCCTTGCCGATGATGCTGAGTCGCTCGATCGGAAAGCCGGCGTCGGACAAGCGGCGGATGGCGACCTCGGCAGACGCGTGGGTGTTGAAAACGGCAATCGTGGAATGGTCGTGGGTCACTGGAGGTTCCTTGGGTGAAGTTGGGCGCGCCTGCATTGCACATGCGCGGCCGCCTCATCGAGGCGCACATTGCGGGTCAGTAGGCATAGCGTCTGTGCGGTGGCGCACTTCGGGTGCGATGAATGTGGCGGCGCGTCGCGACGATCAAGATCGCCGCTTTTGAGCGGGTTTCGGACCTTTGGCGCTTGGCGCTTGGCGACGTGCAGCAGCGCACAGACCGGCCATGACCTAACCAATAGCCTTGCCGTTCAGTGCGGCATTGGGACGGAGAAAGCGCTAAGGCTGTCCCCGGCCCTCCGCCTTCGGCACGGTGCGCGACGGAAGTGGGAGATACAAATGCAGCTTGCGATGATCGGTTTGGGTCGAATGGGGGCGAGCATGGTTCGGCGACTGTTGAACCAGGGTCACAGCTGTGTTGTCTACGACAAGCAGCCTGCGGAGGTGGCCAGGCTCCAGGCCGACGGCGCGGAGGGCGCGGCGTCGCCTGTCGAAGTGGCTTCCAAGTTGGCGCGGCCACGTGTTGTCTGGCTGATGGTGCCGGCCGGTATTGTGGACCAGGTACTCGCGGAATTGCTGCCGCACCTGAACGCTGGCGACACGGTGATCGACGGCGGCAATTCGTACTACCGCGACGACATTCGCCGTTCCAGGGAGCTTGCCGAAGCGGGTCTTCACTACGTCGATGTCGGCACCAGCGGCGGCGTGGCCGGTCAGGAGCGCGGCTACTGCCTGATGATCGGCGGCGATCACGAGGTGGTGAGACGCCTGGCGCCGATCTTCATGGCGCTTGCGCCGGGTGCAAACGCCGTACAGCGCACGCCAGGACGCAGCGGTGGGCACGCCGACGCTGAGCAAGGCTTTCTGTATTGCGGCGGCCAAGGCGCGGGCCACTTTGTGAAAATGGTCCACAACGGGATCGAGTACGGCGTGATGGCAGCCTATGCCGAAGGACTCAGCATCCTGCGCAGCGCCGATGTAGGCAAAAGTGTTCAGAGCGCCAATGCCGAGACGACGCCTCTGCGCGAGCCCGAGTTCTACCAATACGAGTTCAATCTGCCGGACATCACCGAGGTGTGGCGCCGCGGCAGCGTCATCGGTTCGTGGTTGCTCGACCTGACAGCCACCGCCCTGCTGCGCGACCCGCAGCTTACCGCTTATGGTGGGCGTGTCTCCGATTCCGGAGAAGGCCGCTGGACGCTGCAAGCGGCTATCGACGAAGCGGTGCCGGTGCCGGTGCTCAGTGCCGCCCTGTATCAGCGTTTCGCGTCGCACGGTGAAGCCGACTTTGCCAACCAGCTGCTGTCTGCAATGCGACACGAATTCGGTGGTCACGCCGAGATGCCCCTTGGGGGTTCGACATGAACCGGCACGCAATTGCCGACGTCGTGTTCCTGCTCGATGTCGACAACACGCTGCTCGACAACGACCGGATCATCGCCGACCTTCGAGATCACCTGGACGCCGAATTCGGCGTGGCCAGTTCGGCTCGCTACTGGGCTGCCTTTGAGGCGCTGCGTTCCGAACTTGGCTATGCCGACTACCTGGGTGCGCTGCAACGCTATCGAGCCGGTGCCGAATGCACTGGCCCCGACGATGAAAAACTGCTGTTGATGGCAGGCTTTCTGATCGACTACCCCTTCGCCGAGCGACTGTATCCGGGTGCGCTCGATGTCATCGCGCACCTGGGCCGACTTGGCCCGACCGTGATCCTGTCCGATGGCGACGTGGTGTTCCAGCCACGCAAGGTGCAGCGTTCTGGCCTTTGGGACGCGGTGTCCGGGAGAGTGCTGATCTACGTTCACAAGGAGCAGATGCTGGATGCGGTTCAGCGCCAGTATCCGGCTCATCACTACATCATGGTCGATGACAAGTTGCGACTGCTGGCGGCCATGAGGGCGGTTCTTGGTGATCGCCTGACGACGGTGTTTCCACGGCAGGGTCACTACGCCCTGGACCCCACAAACCTGAGCCTGTACCCGGCGGCCGACATCACGGTTGAGCATGTCGGTGACTTGGTCGGTGTTGACTTCGCTGCGCTACTGGCACGGCCGCCCAATGCAGCTGATGTGGCAAGGCGCAAGGTCTGATGCTGGGTGCGCATGGGCAGTTGCATGTGCGGCGTCAGCGTGCGGCGATATCTGTTTGTGCTCCGGCGCACAGACAGGGAAGGCGCCAGCGGCTAAAAGAACCCATTTGGTTGGTGGTCAGGGACTCGCCCATGCTGGGCAAGTCAAATTCAAACTTTCAGCTTGCCTTGCCGGAGATCAACGTGAAAGCCCTTCTCATGGCTTACGCCACCGCCACGCTTCTGCTCAACCCGACTGGATATGCGGTCGCACAGGACAAGCCCGCCACGCAAGCGCCTCAGGCCGCAGCCCAGCCAGCGAAACCCGACCCCGGACAAGTGCCACTCGGACAGCGCGGCAACCCACAAGACCAGCGCAGGCAGATGGACCACCCGGGGTCGCACGAGGTCGAAAGCGCTTCGAGCAAGGAGCCCGGTGCGGGCGCCGCCCACGACCTCTACAAGGGTAACAAGCTACCGGTGGAGTATCACCACAGGCCGCAGTACGTGGTCGATGACTGGCGGTCGCATCACCTCAGTGCGCCACCGCGTGGCCACCACTGGGTGCAGGTTGGCTACGTATACGCGCTCGTGGCCATCTCCACGGGAACGATTGTCAAACTGGTGACGGTGAAGTAAGAGGGCCAGGAGCAGGCGCCTCTGCCGGTCAGCCGCCGCCGCGAGTGCCACACCACATTGTCGTGTGGTGAATCCTTACTGGCACAGCAGGATGTCGGCAGGCGCGCATGTGCCGATGCGCTCAATGCCAAGCGTTGCCCCGCAGTCGGCGTCTCAGCCGGTGGGCTGTTCGCCGCGCAGGTTGGTCTGCAGTCCTGCGGCCAATCCCGGTAACGCCGGCGCGTAGGCCTGCATGCGTTGGCCTCGGGCAGCCCCGGTGTCTTGCCCGCTTATGATCGCCTGCCGGACGTGCACCCCTACCGCTTTGCAAATATGCCATTCACAAACTATGCCTGATAGCGAAGCCAGCCTGCGTAAAACGAGCCGGCTATGGCGGCCATCGCGGCCAATATCCTTGCGATCCGAATGAGTTCTATCGTCGCGCGTTGCGCCTGGTCCGCGCCGTAATGGGGCCGACAAGGAATCCCGCGACACGGTATTGAACACGGGTACGATTGTGCGAAACGTCACCCCGGGTTACGGTCTGCCGAAATATCACCCCAAGCATCAATCCTGCCGCGTGGCTGAGCGCGATGCTGACCACGTAGGTCATGAATTCCCAGCGCTCTTGTGCCGAACCAGGGAGGACATCGATCCCGTGCATCAAAGCCGACAACACATTCATGCCGATAGCGCTTATGAATGCGAGCGTGATCGAGCCGAGCAGCCACGAGGTGAATCGATGCAGTCCACCGCTTGCCACGAGAAACCCGAAAGGGAGCGGAATCGCGACAGAGGCGATCAGCATGTGCTGCGGCTTCAGCTCGCCGACAACAACCATCAAGATACTGTGAGCGGCGAGGAGTATCGCGATGGGCAGTCCCAGCAGGACGGCGACCTCGGTGAATTGCGCGCTTTTTCTGGCCTTTCGCGGCGCGCTTCGAGCGCGCGCGACCTCCATTTCGCCTACGCCGATCGCGGACTCCAAAGCAGCCACCCTATGCTCGAATTCGTCGAGCCTAGACTCCAGGAATCGATGGGCGCCTGAGTCGAAGCCGCAGGAGAGGCAGTGAACAACAGGGACGTCGCGTAACTCTCCACAGTTGGGGCACCGAAATCGGTTGTTCATCGCGATGCAGCGGAAGTAGGCAGGGGCGCGTAACGCACTGAATCTCGACGGTGGTCTTGACTGATGTGCCAGGAGCCGCTTACCAGCAGCGTGGCCGCCACCACGATAGCCAGCTGATTCTGTCTCACATCGTCATCGGTACCGTAGCTGTACGCCATCGCCAGTGCGCCCATCCAGACCAGACCGAAACTCGTGCCAGCAATCACATCCGACGCCCAATGCACGCCGAGGTAGAGGCGTGACATCGCGATGAGTGCTATGCCCAAAGCGGTGGTCGTGGCGATCAGTAGTCTGACCTGCGCGCGCTGTTTGCGGCACATCAGAAAGGCGAGCAACCCATACGCCACCACGCTCATCGTGGCGTGCCCGCTCGGGAAGGCGAAGCCCTCCACACTGTCGTAAAGCGGGCCCGGGCGGGATCGGTGCAGTGCGAGCTTCAGCACCTTGACCAGAACCTCCGCCATTCCGACAGCGGCCAGCCAGTAGAGGCTGGTCCGCCAATGGCGGCGCCACACCAACGATGCCGAGGATGACAGGAAGACTGGCAGCAGCACCTGAACATCGTCCGATTCCGTCACAGCCACCATAGCACCGTCCATCCATGGCGTTCAGAGCTGCTGCAGCACGCCGTACACGCTGACATCGACGTCGACCAACGGGTCGCCCGTTGCCATATCCTTCGGCTCCCCGGGGAACAGCCATGCACTGCCCAGAATCAGCAAGGCAAACAGCAGCGGGAAGCGCAACCCATGGCGCCTGGCGACGAGAACCCGGACCCACAACGGCCAGATCACGGGGAGATGAATCGGTTGCATGACTGGCTGATTTTTCAAGTCACGAATCGAGAGGTCTGCCAGGCGATCTCTTCTTCTTCTTTCGCGGGCATCACACGGACGGCGGCTTTGTGGATGCCGAGCGCCTCGAGTCCGTCGCAGATGAGGGCGCGCGCCGACGCGTCGTTCTCGCCAATACCCCCTGTGAAGACCAGCAGGTCCGCGCCGCCCAGGACGACCGCCATCGAGGCAATCTGCTTGCGCACGGACGCACAGAACATGGCGATGGCCAGCCGCGCGTCATCACTCGAAGGATCGGTCGAAGCTGCAGCAGCATTCAGCGCCCGCAAGTCGCCACTGAGGCTGGAAATGCCAAGCATGCCCGAGCGCTTGTCGATCAAGGCTTCGAGCTGAGCCGCGTCATAGCCGTGCTCGCGAACCACATACGCCAGCACGCCGGGATCGATGTCACCGCAGCGGGTGCTCATGATCACCCCACCCGTCGGCGTCAGCCCCATGCTGGTGTCCACCGATGCACCGTGGGCCACGGCGGTGATGCTCGCGCCGTGACCGAGATGGGCGATCACCAGCCGGGGTGGCACATCAGGGCCGAGTTGCCGCACGATCGATTCGCCCGACAGGCCGTGGAAGCCGTAACGTTCAATGCCCAGCGCTCGAAGCTCGCGCGGGATGGGCAGCGTGCGGGCGATGGCTGGCATGCCGGCATGGAATGCCGTGTCCAGGCAGGCCACTTGTGGTGTACCGGGGAAGCGCGCCTGCGCCGCGCGCACCAGCGCCAACGCGGGCGGCACGTGCAGCGGCGCAAACGCGGTGGCGGCTTGCAAATGCTGCATCACGGCGGAGTCGATCAAGGTGTGGTGGCGGCACTGCGGTCCGCCATGAACGATGCGGTGGCCGATCGCGGCGGGGGCGGGTAGGCCTTGAGCCTGCATTCGCTGCGCGATGCGGGCCAACGCCGCTTGCGGCTCGCCAACCGCTTCTTCTGCACCGGAGACGAGCACGCGGCTACCGCTTGCGCCGACCATGAAGAATCCGAACTTGAGCGACGACGAGCCGACGTTCAACGCCAGCACAGGTTGGTCTGCGTCATTGCTCATACCGGCCAGCGCCAGTCACGCACTTCCGGCAGGTCTTCGCCGTGTTCGCTGATGTAGGCTTTGTGGCGCGCGATGCTGGCCTCATACCGCTTGGTGGCTTCACCGACCAGAGGGTCCAGGCGCGGGATGCGGCGTATCGCATCGAGTGCCAGTTGATAGCGGTCGATATTGTTCAGCACCACCATGTCGAACGCCGTGGTCGTCGTGCCTTCTTCCTTGTAGCCGCGGACGTGCAGGTTGTCGTGGTTGTGGCGACGGTAGGTGAGCCGGTGAATCAGCCCCGGGTACCCGTGGAATGCAAACACGACCGGCTTGTCGCGCGTAAACATGGCATCGAATTCGTCATCGTGCAGGCCGTGCGGATGCTCGGACTGCGGCTGCAACGCCATCAGGTCGACCACATTCACGACCCGGATGCGGATGTCCGGCACATACCCGCGCAGCAGCGCCACCGCGGCCAGGGTCTCCAGCGTTGGCACGTCGCCGGCGCAGGCCATCACCACATCGGGCTCGCCGCCAGCATCGTTGCTGGCCCAGGCCCAGATGCCTGCGCCCACTGCGCAATGGCGAACCGCCGAGTCGATGTCGAGCCACTGCAGCGCGGGCGCCTTGCCGGCGATGATCAGGTTGACGTAGTTGCGGCTTCGCAGGCAATGGTCAGTGATCGACAGCAGGCAATTTGCGTCGGGTGCCAGGTAGATGCGCACCACGTCGGCCTTCTTGTTCGCCACCACGTCGATAAAGCCCGGGTCTTGATGCGAAAAGCCGTTGTGGTCCTGCTGCCAGACATGCGAGGTGAGCAGGTAGTTGAGCGACGCAATCGGCTTGCGCCACGGGATTTGGCCGCAGACCTCCAACCACTTGGCGTGCTGGTTGAACATCGAGTCGATGATGTGCACAAACGCCTCGTAGCATGAGAACAGGCCGTGGCGCCCGGTCAGCAAATAACCCTCCAGCCAGCCTTCGCACAAGTGCTCGCTCAACACTTCCATCACCCTGCCGTCGGCCGACAGATTCATATCGACGGCGTCAATCTCGGCCATCCACGCCTTGCCGCTGCTCTCAACCACTGCACCGAGCCGGTTGGACGCGGTCTCATCCGGGCCGAAGAGGCGAAAGTTGCCACTGTCAGTGTTCCGGCGCATCACCTCGGCGAGGAATCCGCCGAGCACACGCGTGGACTCCCCCATCGTGCCGCCCGGCGCCGCCACCGGCACCGCAAATTCGCGGAAGTCCGGCATGGCCAGCGGCGCCAGCAAAGCGCCACCGTTGGCATGAAGATTGGCACCCATGCGCCTGTTGCCCGCGGGTGCGAGTGCCGCAAATTCGTCGCGAAAGCGCCCATTGGCGTCGAACAATTCCTGTGGCGCATAACTGCGCATCCAGTCTTCGAGTTGGCGGATGTGCTGCGGGTTGCTGAACTGCGTGATGGGCACCTGGTGCGCCCGCCACGTGCCCTCCACCGGCAGGCCATCCACCTCCTTGGGGCCGGTCCACCCCTTGGGCGTCTGCAACACGATCATCGGCCAGCGCGGAAGCAGTGGCGGCGTGCAGGCTTCCGGGCCACGTGCGGTGGCCTGAATGGCGTGGATTTTGGCCAGGACGACATCAAGCGTCCGGGCCAGCTGCTCATGCACCGTCATCGGGTCGTCGCCGATCACGAAGTGCGGCTCGTGGCCGTAACCGCGCAGCAATGCTGTCAGATCTTCGCGGCCGATGCGCGCCAGCACGGTCGGGTTGGCGATCTTGAAGCCGTTCAGGTGAAGGATTGGCAGCACTGCACCATCGCGCGCCGGGTTCAGGAACTTGTTCG
>JBBRZR010000129.1:0-11509 GCA_038236495.1 Burkholderiales bacterium | reverse complement strand
GTGTAGGCGGTCTTGAACGGCACGATCTGGGCGTTGCGGTAGCCACCGTCGGCGGTGATGACGATGCGCGCACCGGCGTCGTGGATGCGGTCGGACAGCGTCTTGTCGGAAAAGCCGCCGAACACCGGCGTGTACACCACGCCGAGCCGCTTGGCGCCTTCGGTCCAGTAGAGCTGGGCCGGGATGTTGGGCAGGTTCAGGGCGATGCGGTCACCGGCCTTCAGCCCCAGCGCCTGCAACGCCAAGGCGCACTTGGCGGACTCCAGCAGCAGGCTCTTGCGCGAGATGGCGTGGGCATCCACAGGTGCGCCGCGACCGTTGTCTTGCGACATGTCCCAGCGGTCGCCCTCGAACAGGAAGGCGGCCTCGGCGCCGAAGCCGGCCAGCACATGGCGGTCGACCTCGTTGAAGCAGGCGTTGGTCAGCCCGCCTTCGAACCACTTCCAGTGTGGCGGATCGTCGTCGTTGAAGGCGCGCAGCCACGGCTCGAACGCCGCACCGAGATCGGCACTGACGGCCAGGCCGCTGCGGGCATCCCAGCCCGTCCAGCGGCCAAGGCTCTCGTCGAAGCTGAGCCAGGCGCCGGCGGGCCCCACGCCGGGGACAGCAGCTGCACCCGTGACAAACCAATGGATCTGCCGCTTTGCGATGGCGCCGTGGAAGGCCCCGGGGTCGGCCAATGCGGCGGCGCGCTGGCGCTCCCATTCGGCGCGGCTGCGCACCGGGTTGACCTGCGCCGCGGGCAGCGGCCGTTTTTGCCGGGAGTGCGGCTGAAGGGGCGTGGCGATGTCGTTCATCCCAGGGGTCCTTGTTCTTTTGGTAATGTGTTCGTGGCCGGCGTGTTCATGACCGACGTGTTCATGACCGGCGTGTTCATGGCCGGCGCGGCATCAGCACCGAGTAGTCGAGATCGAGCACCATGGCCGGGTCGGACGCGGCCGGGTCGTGGCCCGGAAAGTCGGCGCAGGCACGGTCCTTGGTGGCCACGGTGCGCAGGCGAAGCGCACCGATGTCGTTGCGGCCGGGCAGCGTGTCGCGCGACAGCACCTCGGACCAGGCGTAGACCGTGTCGCCGGCAAAACTGGGCGCGCTGTGCCGGCCGCCGTGGATGGCGGCCACGCACAGCGCATTGGCCAGCCCGTTGAACGACAGCGCACGCGCCAGGCTGATGACATGCCCGCCGTAGACGATGCGCTTGCCGAAGCGGCCGGCGCGCTCGACATGCTGGTTGAAGTGGACCTTGGCGGTGTTCTGGTAAAGCTTGGTGGCGAGCATGTGCTCGGCTTCTTCGATGGTCATGCCATCGACATGGTCGATGCGCTCGCCCACCGCGTAGTCGTCCCACAGGAACTCGCTGCCCGAACGCGTGGTGTCGAACGCGCCGCGCTTGAGCGTGAACGGGCAAACCAGCTCGGCCACCGGCACCGACTCGGGCAAGCTCGGCACCACGGCTTCTGGCGCCGGCGTGTCGGTGTCGCGCTTTCGCACCATCACCCAGCGGCAGAAGTCGAGCACCGTCTCGCCGCGCTGGTTCAGCCCGGTGGAGTGGACATAGACCACGCCGGTCTGACCGTCCTTGTTCTGGCGCAGGCCGATGACGCGCGAGTCGCTGACGAGTGTGTCGCCGGGATAGACCGGCGCGCCAAAGCGGCAGCCGGCATAGCCCAGGTTGGCGATCGCGTTGAGCGAGACGTCGGCCACCGTGCGGCCGAACACCAGATGGAAGGCCAGCATCGAATCGACCGGTGCACCGGGCAGGCCTAGCGTTTGCGCGAACGGGCCGGACGAGTTGACCGCAAAGCGCGAACCGAACAGCGCCTGGTAGACCGCCACATCGCCGGTCGTCACCGTGCGCGGCGGCGCATGCACCAGCAACTGCCCGACCTGGAAATCCTCGAAGAAGTTCCCAGGCCGCGTCTTGGTCACCATCAGGCCGCCCCTGCCTCGAAGCCGTAGGCCTGCGCCAGCGCCGGGTCCTTGCGTGCCACCAGCCGCGCCAGATCGACCATCACCTTGGCCTGCTTCCAGGTGGCGTCGTCCTGCATCTTGCCGTCGAGGGTGGACACGCCGGTGCCATCGGGCATGGCGGCCAGGATGCGCTTGGCAAACAGCACCTCCTTGACGTCGGGGCTGAACACCCGCTTGGCGATCGGGATCTGGTTCGGCGCCAGCGACCAGGCGCCAGCGCAGCCCATGATGAAGGCATTGCGGAACTGCGCCTCGCAGCCAGCCTCGTCCTTCAAGTCGCCAAACGGGCCGTAGAAGGCACGGATACCGCTGGCCGCGCAGGCATCGACCATGCGCGCGAAGGTGTAGTGCCACAGGTCCTGCTGCGCAAATGTGCGGTCCGTGCGGCCTTCCTCCGGGTCGGACAGCACGCCGTAGAACGGATGGCCGCCGCCGACGCGCGTGGTCTTCATGCCGCGCGAGGCCGCCAGGTCGGCCGGCCCCAGGCTCAGGCCGTGCATGCGCGGGCTGGCGCGCACGATCTCATCGACGTTCTTCACCCCCTCGGCAGTCTCCAGCAGGGCATGGATCAGGATGGGCTTCTTGATGCCATGCCGCGCTTCCAGCAGCGCCAGGTACTGGTCGACGAAGTGCACGTCCCACGGCCCTTCGACCTTGGGGATCATCACCGCATCCAGCCGCTGCCCCACAGCGGCGACGATCTGCGCCAGGTCGTCCAGGATCCAGGGGCTGTTCAGGCAGTTCACCCGCACCCACAGGCCGGTGTCGCCGAGGTCGCTGTTGCGCACGCCATCGATGAAGCCGGCGCGTGCGGCCTCCTTGGCGTCGATCGGTATCGCGTCTTCGAGGTTGCCGCACAGCACATCCACCTGGCGCGCCGTATCAGTCAGCCGGGCGCGAATCTTCTCGATGTGCGGTGGGAAGAAGTGCACGACCCGCTCGGGCCGCACTGGCAGTTCGCGCAGCGGCGCCGGCGCACCGATGGCCAGGGGTTTGTAGAAGTTGTTGGGCAGCTTCATGGGGGTTCCAAAGCAGGGTGTTCAGACGGCCGGGCCGGCGACGATGCGTGCGTCGTGCAGCGCGCCGACCTGTGACGACGACAGGCCCAGCACGTCCAGCAGGATCTCGTCGGTGTGCTGGCCCAGCTGCGGCGCTGGCATGGCGGGCAGCCGCGGCACGGCGCTGAAGTCCAGCGGCGTGGCTGGCGCCAGGTAGGTGCCGATGCCGGGCTGCGCCAGCAGCGAGAACATCGGGTGCGCGGTCGACAGGTCGGCATCGCGTTCGATCGCCTGGCGCACCGTGCGGTACGGGCCCCAGGTGACACGGTGGGTCTCGAAGCTTGCTGCCACCTCGGCCAGCGTGCGGGCGGTAAACCAGGGCGCAAACAGCGCAGCCAGTGCGTCCCGGGCCTCGAAGCGGTGGCCCTCGTCGTTGAAGTTCACGCCCAGCCGCGCGCCGAGCGCAGCCACCGCTGCGGCCAGGCCGGTGGCTTTGAGCAGGCAGCTCCACTGCATGTCGGTGAGGCCGACCACCATGGCGCGCTCACCGTCGCGGGTGGCGAAGTCGCAGCCGAAGGCGCCGTACAGGTGGTTGCCGTAGCGCGGCCGGTCCACGCCGTTGATCTGCACCTCGGCCAGCAGCCCCAGGTTGCCCAGCATCGCCAGGCCGACGTCCTTCAGCGCCAGCGTGACGAGTTGGCCCACGCCATGCCGGTCGCGGTGGCGCAGTGCCGCCAGCAGCGCGGTGCAGATCATCTGCCCGGCAATCGCGTCCCAGGCCGGGAAGACATGGTTGGTCGGTGCGGCGCTGTCCGCCGGGCCGGTCAGCGCCGGAAAGCCGAGCTGCGGGTTGACGGTGTAGTCCACCTCGGAGCCGCCGTCGCGCCGCCCGAGCAGGTTGATCATGATCAGGTCGGCGCGCTGTGCCGCCAGCTTGTCGTAGTCCAGCCAGCCGCGCGCCGGAAAGTTGGTGCTGAAGAGGCCTGCATCCGGGCCCGGCGCGCAGATGATCTGGGCCAGCAGCTCCTGCCCGCGCGGCTGGCGGATATCGACCGCGATCGACCGCTTGCCCTTGTTCAGACCGGCCCAGAACAGCGAACGGCCCTGCGACGTCACCGGCCAGCGGCCGTGGTCCAGCCCGCCGCCGATCGGGTCGAAGCGGATCACGTCGGCGCCCAGTTGCGCCAGCGTCATGCCGCCCAGCGGCGCGGCGACGAAGGCCGAACCTTCGACCACGCGCAGCCCTTCGAGAATGCCTTTCATGGGGTCCTTTCAAATGACCTTGCGCTCGCGCAGCCCGGCGATCTGCGCCTCGTCCAGGCCCAGCAATTCGCGCAACAGCTCGCTGCTGTGTTCACCCAGCTTGGGGCCCAGCGATCGGATCCGGCCCGGCGTTTCCGACAGGCGCGGCACGGGCGCCGGCACGATGACTTGCTCGCCGGTGTCGGGCGCGTCCATCGCCACCAGGTTGCGGCGCGCGTGGAACTGGCGGTCGCCGAAGATGTCGGCAATGTTGTTCAGCGGGCCGGCCGGGGTGTCGGTGGCGTAGCAGCGCTCCAGCACTTGCTCACGCGTCAACGCGCCGCACCAGTCGCGCACGATCTCGTTGACATCGTGACGGTGGGCCAGCCGGGTCTGCTGCTCGCCATAGGTATCGGGCGTGGCGAGCTCGTCCCGCCCCATGGCCTTGGCCAGGCGCGCGAACAGCAGGTCGGTGGCGCAGCTGATGGCCACCCACTTGCCGTCCTTGGTGGAGAAGTGGCCGTGCGGCACCGCGAAGTCGTTGTGCGACGAGCCGGCGCGCTCGCGCACCCTGCCGTACATGCCGTAGGCCGGCGCCAGCTCTTCGGTGCAGCGGAACACCGACTCATACAGCGCGGCATCGACATACTGGCCCTCGCCCGTCAGGTCGCGGTGGCGCAGCGCCATCAGCACGCCCAGGCAGCCGTACAGGCCGGTCATGTAGTCGCCCAGCGTGGTGGAGCCGGGTGTCATCGGTGTGCCCTTGGGCATGCCCGCCAGGTAGGCGATGCCGCCCACCGCATGGGCGACGCGGGCAAAGCCGGGGCGGTCCTTGTAGGGGCCGGTCTGGCCGTAGCCGGTGACGCGCAGCATCACCAGCTTGGGGTTGATCTTCTTCAGCACGGCCCAGCCCAGGCCCCATTTCTCCAGCGTGCCGGTGCGGAAGTTCTCGCACACCACGTCGCTTTGTGCGACCAGGCCCTTGAAGATCTCGACGCCCTCTTTCTGCCGCAGGTCCAGCGTCAGCGAGCGCTTGTTGCGGCTCTCGCTGAGCCAGGTCAGCGTGTCGCCGCGCTGCGACGGCGTGCCGAAGCGGCGCAGTGCGTCGCCGCCGTCCGGATGCTCGACCTTCAGCACGTCGGCGCCGAACTCGCCCAGCAGCGTGGCGCAGAAGGGCGCGGCGATGACCGTGGCCATGTCGATGACGCGGATGCCGGCAAGTGGCAGCGGAGCGGTTTCAGCGTCCATCGTGTCTCTCAGATCGTCTTGTTTTGACGCAGCCGCCGCAGCTCGTCGACATGCAGGCCGAGCAAGCCCTGCAGCACCTCGGTGGTGGCGTTGCCCAGCGTCGGCCCCAGATGATGGATGCGCCCTGGCGTGGCGGACAAGGTCGGCACCACGCCGGGCACCACGACCTCGCCGAGTTCATCGGCCGGCACACGTGCCAGGTTGCCGCGGGCCTGGAAGTGCTCGTCGGCGAAGATGTCGGCAATCGAATTCACCTTGCCGGCCGGCACTTCCTCATCCAGGCATTTGTCCAGCACCTCGGCCCGGTCCAGCGACGCGACCCAGTCGCTGACGATCCGGTTGACCTCATCGCGTGCCGCCAGCCGCTTGCGCTGCTCGCCGTACACCGCGGCCGAGGCGAGCTCGGGCCGGCCCATGGCGGCGGCCAGGCGCTCGAACATCTTGTCGGTGGTGCAGGCGATGGCGATCCACTTGTCGTTCTTGGTGCGGAAGTGGCCATGCGGGCAGGCCACGAAGCTGCCCGAGCCTTCGCGTTCGCGCACCTTGCCGTGCAGCCCATAGACCGCAGCCAGTTCCTCGAGCACGCGGAACACCGCTTCGTAGATGCCGACGTCAACGACCTGGCCGCGGCCGGTGGCCTCGGCATGGCGCAGCGCCACCAGCACGCCGATGGCGCCGAACAGGCTGGCGATGTAGTCGCCCAGCGGCACGGTGCCTGGCAGCACCGGTGTCTCGCCCGGGTAGCCGGCCAGGTAGTTGAGCCCGGCGAAGGCCTGCGCAATGTGCGCGAAACCGTGCCGCCGACGGTACGGGCCGGTCTGGCCGTAGCCGGTGACCCGCAGCATCACCAGCTTGGGGTTGGCCTGGCGCAGCGCGTCCCAGGTCAGGCCCCAGCCCTCCATCGTGCCGGGGCGGAAGTTCTCGACCAGCACGTCGGACTTGGCGATGAGCTTGAGGAACAGCTGCACGCCTTCGGGCTGCAGCAGATCGATCGTCACCGAGCGCTTGTTGCGGCTCTCGCTGAGCCAGGCCAGCGTCGCGTCCGGGCGCTCGGTCGCGGTACCGAAACGGCGCATCGGGTCGCCGCCGATCGGGTGTTCGACCTTGATGACGTCGGCACCGAACTCGCCCATCACCGACGCGGCATACGGGCCGGCCAGGAAGTTGCCGACGTCGATCACGCGCACGCCGGACAGCGGTTGCGGCGAGGACGTTGCGGTGGACGGTGGTGCGTTGGACACGGTGTCGGGGCCAGGTGGTCTTGCTGCCGCCAAATCGACGGGTTCCATGCGAATCAGGTTAGATTCCTGCTTCGAGGGCACGGCCGGGTGGAATCCCGCGCCTTGTTTCAGACTTTCTGAAGCCGGTATAGGAATCGCTGATGGATGACGACTTTCAGGCCTGGGTCGGCCGCACCGAGGTGAGCACCGATCCGCTGTCCTGCGTGCAGGCGCAGTCGGCACAGGCCATGCTCGACGACACCGGACCGGCGCTGGTGGATGGCGACGCGTTGCCGCCGCTGTGGCACTGGTTCCACTTTCTGCCGCGCGCACCGCAGGCCGCGCTGGATGCCGACGGCCACCCGCAGCGGGGCGGTTTTCTGCCGCCCATTCCGTACCCGCGCCGCATGTTCGCCGGTGCCCGCCTGCAGTGGCATCGGCCGCTCACCGTCGGCGTGCCGGCGCAGCGCGAAGCGTGCATCAGCGAGGTGCAGCTGAAGTCCGGCAAGAGCGGCCGGCTGGCGTTCGTGACAGTGACGCACCGCTTCCGGCAAGCAGGCGTGCTGTGCATCGAGGAAGCGCAGGACATCGTCTACCGCGAACCCGGTGGCCGCGTCGGCGCGCCGACGCCGGCGCAGTGGCCGCCGCTGCCCGAGAGCAGCTGGACCCGCGTGCTCCAGCCCGATACGCGGCTGCTGTTCCGCTTTTCTGCGCTCACCTTCAACGCCCACCGCATCCACTACGACCGCGCCTATGCGTCCGAGGTGGAAGGCTACCCGGGCCTGGTGGTGCACGGTCCGCTGACGGCGCTGCTGCTGTCCGAACTGGTGCGGCATTCGACGGCACGGCCAATGCGCGCCTTCAGCTTCCGCGGAGTTGCGCCGCTGTTTGATCTCGGGCCGCTGCGCCTGGTCGGCACACCGGACGGTGACAGGGTGGCCCTGCAGGCGCAGGGCCCGGACGGCACGGCGGGGCTGCTGGCCACCGCAACGCTGGGCTGAAGCGGACACACAGCACGCGGGCGCAGTCGTGCTGCTGGTCCAACGCCATCGGCGTGCCGCCGCCGTCGATGACGCTGGACCGACCCGCGTGCCGGCCGGCGCACGCTGCTACGATCCCAGAACATCCCGTTGCACCCTGTCGACCGCCATGCACATCACGCTGCGTCATCTGCGCATCTTCGAAGCCGTTGCCAAACATGGATCGATCTCGCGTGCGGCCGGCGAGCTGCACCTGACGCAACCGGCCGTGTCGATGCAGATGAAGCAACTCGAAGAGCAGATCGGGCTGGTGCTGGTGCAACAAATCGGCGGGCGCATGTGCTTGACCGAAGCCGGCCAGGCCCTGCACATCCATGCCAAGGACATCTCCGGTCGCATGGTCGAACTCAACGCCTCGATGGAGCAGTTCCGCGGGTTGGAGCGTGGTCTGCTGCGGCTGGCCGTGGTGTCGACTGCAAATTACTTTCTGCCCGCGCTGATTGCCAGCTTCAACGCACGCCATCCGGGTGTGCGCGTCAGCCTGCAGGTCGCCAACCGGGAATTCGTGTTGTCCGCCCTCGCCGACAGCAGTACCGACCTGGCGATCATCGGTCAGCCGCCGGACAGCGTGGACATCGTGGCGCAGCACTTCAAGGACAACCTGCTGGTGGTCATTGCCGTGCCAGGCCATGCCTTGGTCGGGCAAGAACAGGTGACCTTGCAGCGCTTGGCGCAGGAGACGCTGGTTGTCCGAGAGCCGGGTTCAGGCACGCGAGCGGCGGCAGAGCGGCACTTTGCGGCACAGGGTCTGACCATCCGGCAGGGCTGTGAGTTCGGCACCAACGAAGCCATCAAGCAGGCCGTTCGCGCCGGGCTGGGCCTGGCGGTGGTGTCGGCGCAGACGATCGAGCTCGAGCTGCAAACGGGCTGCCTGGCTGTGCTGTCCGTCGAAGGATTCCCGATCGTGCGACATTGGTATGTGGCGCATCGAACCCAGAAGCGGCTCTCGGCCGCCGCAAGCACCTTTCTCGACATCCTGCTCGCACGCGACCCCGAGAGCGCGCCTGGCCTGGCTCGCAAGCGTGTCCGTGGGGTACCGGCCACCGGCTGATTCTCGTTTCGGACACCCGGGACTGGCGTGCCAGGTCATGCGCGCCGCCAAGGCCGGGCTGCGCCCAGCCCGCCCCGCGGCGGTCAAGAAATGTGGTCAAGCGATAATTTCTTGAGAGGTTGCTGATGGCGCGCGGCGCCGTCAGCGCCGACGAACTGAGGCTGAGCCACTGAGGCGGGAGCGGACCCGCTTCGGGTTGATCCCCACGGGGAAACTCCCGCCAGCCCGCGGCAGGCGGCTCCGTAGAATGGGCTATCGACCTAGGAGCCTCCCGCAATGCCATCTCAACGCCGCAGCGCCGCCACCCCAGGCGCTGAAGCCCCCGCCGAGGCCGGCCTGCGGATCCTCAAGAAGTACCCCAACCGCCGGCTCTACGACACCCAGACCAGCAGCTACATCACGCTGGCCGACGTCAAGCAGATGGTGCTGGAGGGTGAGCACTTCGAGGTGCGCGACGCCAAGACCGCCGACGACCTGACCCGCAGCATCCTGCTGCAGATCATCCTGGAAGAAGAAACAGGCGGCATGCCGATGTTCTCCACCACGATGCTGGCTCAGGTGATCCGCTACTACGGCCACACCATGCAGGGCATGATGGGCAGTTACCTCGAGACCAACCTGCAGGCCTTTGTCGATATGCAGTCACGGCTGGCCGAGCAAAGCAAGGGCTTGCTAGAGCCCAAGGCCCTGACACCCGAGACCTGGTCGCAGTTTGTCAGCGGCCAAGCGCCGTTGATGCAGGGCCTGATGGGCAACTACCTGGAGCAGAGCAAGAGCCTGTTCACCCAGATGCAGGAGCAGATGGCGTCGGGTGCGCTGTTTCCGGTGATCCCGGGGATCACGCCCACCCCACCCAAACGCTAGCGGAAGGGCATCGCCGACAATCGGCGCATGCAAGACACTGTCTCCCTCGTTTCGCCTGCCACCCCGGCCGCCGCGGCTGGCGTCCGTCCGCCCCATGTGGCGTTTGTCAGCCTGGGCTGTCCCAAGGCGCTGACCGACTCCGAGCTGATCCTGACCCAGCTCAGCGCCGAGGGCTACCTGACCAGCAAAACCTTCACCGGCGCTGACCTGGTGATCGTCAACACCTGCGGCTTCATCGACGATGCGGTGCGCGAGAGCCTGGACACCATCGGCGAGGCGCTGGCCGCCAATGGCCGTGTGATCGTCACCGGTTGCCTGGGCGCCAAAGGCGGCAAGGACACCGGCGTCGGCGGCGACAACCTGGTGAGGCGAATGCACCCCAGCGTGCTGGCCGTCACCGGCCCGCATGCCACGCAAGAGGTGATGGACGCGGTGCATTTGCACGTGCCCAAGCCGCACGACCCGTTTGTCGACCTGGTGCCCGAGCAGCGTGCGCAGTTCCGCGGCGAGGCTGGCATCAAGTTGACGCCGCGCCACTACGCCTACCTCAAGATCAGTGAAGGCTGCAACCACCGCTGCACCTTCTGCATCATCCCCAGCATGCGAGGCGACCTGGTGTCGCGCCCGGTGGGCGATGTGCTGGGCGAGGCGAGGGCGCTGTTTGTCTCCGGCGTCAAAGAGTTGCTCATCGTCAGCCAGGACACCAGCGCCTACGGCGTGGACGTCAAGTACCGCACCGGGTTTTTCGACGGCCGGCCGGTCAAGACCCGGATGACCGAGCTGTGCGATGCGCTGGCCGAGCTGGCCAAGCCGTTTGGTGCCTGGGTGCGGCTGCACTACGTTTACCCCTACCCGCATGTGGACGAGCTGCTGCCGATGATGGCCGCAGGGCGGGTGCTGCCCTACCTGGACGTGCCGTTCCAGCACTCGCACCCCGAGGTGCTGCGCCGCATGAAGCGGCCCGCCAGCGGCGAGCGCAACCTCGACCGGCTGCTGAAATGGCGGCAGGACTGCCCCGAGCTGGTGATCCGCTCGACCTTTATCGCCGGATTCCCGGGCGAGACCGAAGCCCAGTTCCAGCACCTGCTGGACTTTGTGCGCGAGGCTCAGATCGACCGCGCCGGCTGTTTTGCCTACTCACCGGTGCAGGGCGCCATGGCCAATGAGTTGGACGGCGCGCTGCCCACCGAGTTGCGCGAGGAGCGCCGGGCGCGTTTCATGGCGGTGGCAGAAGAGGTCTCGATCGCCCGGCTGGCGCGCCGGGTCGGCGCCACCATGCAGGTGCTGATCGACCGCGCCCCGGCGCTGGGGCGCAAGGGCGGCGTGGGCCGCAGCTACGCCGACGCCCCCGAGATCGACGGCACGGTGCGGCTGCTGCCGCCCGAGAAAGCCAGCAAGACCTTGAAGGTGGGCGAGTTCACCCGCGCCCGCATCGTGGCCACCGACGGCCACGACCTGGTCGGCCAGCCGATCTGAGCCCCCACAACACGAGGCAATGCCATGACCGAGCTGATCACCGGCCTGATCCACCATCCCTACCAGCCGCCGACTGGCTGGGACGCCGTACCGCCTGGCGTCTTCAAGGCCTCGACGGTTGTTTTCCCGGACGTTGCCGCGCTGCGGGCGCGCAACTACACCGCCAAGACCGGCTACACCTATGGCTTGCGCGGCACGCCCACCACCTTCCTGCTGGAAGAGCGGCTGGCCACGCTGGAGGGTGGCAAGTTCTGCATCCTGTCGCCCAGCGGGCTGGCGGCGATCATGACCGTCAACCTGGGGCTGCTCAAGCAGGGTGACGAGCTGCTGCTGCCGAACAACGTCTACTTCCCGTCCAGTGATCTCGCCGCCAGCGTGCTGGCGGGCTGGGGCATCACGCAC
>JBBRZR010000128.1:0-11509 GCA_038236495.1 Burkholderiales bacterium | reverse complement strand
TGGCCTATGTCGGCGCCAGCATGGTGCGTGGGCTGGTGGTCGGGCTGGGGGTGTTTGTGGTCACGGTCTGGTTTGCGCCGCCGGCTTTTGCCCAGCCGCTGTGGATTGTGATCTTCATGGTGCTGGGCTCGGGCATGCTGGGCGCGCTGGGCCTGATCGCCGGGCTGTGGGCCGACAAGTTTGACCAGATGGCCGGCTTCCAGAACTTCATCATCATGCCGATGACGTTTTTGTCCGGCGTTTTTTATTCGGTGCACTCGCTGCCGACGTTCTGGCTGCAGATCAGCCACCTGAATCCTTTTTTCTACATGATCGACGGCTTTCGGCGCGGGTTTTTCGGCACCAGCGACGTCTCGCCCTGGATCAGCCTGGGCGTGGTGGGCGGCAGTTTTGTGCTCGTCTCCGGCGTGGCGCTGCACTTGCTCAAGACCGGCTACAAGCTGCGGCCCTGAGCCGTGCGGGCGGCTGCCGGCGGCGTCGGCCTTAGCCCGACGGCGATGGATGACGCTCTGAGATAATCGGGGAATGTCAAATCCCACCGCTGACGATGTGCGCAGCTTCATCGCTGCCGGCCTGCCCTGCGACCACCTGGAGGTCGAAGGCGATGGCCAGCACTTTTTTGCCACCATCGTCTCGCCCGAGTTTGCCGGCAAGAGCCGGGTGGCCCGCCACCAGCGGGTCTACACCGCGCTGGGCGACCGGATGCGGGCGCAGATCCACGCGCTGTCGATGAAGACCCTGACCCCCGCCGAGTGGGCGGCATCGCCTGACCAGGCGCAGCCCCCTCACCACTGACACCCCGCGGCTGCGCGCTGCGGGTGGCCTGTCGGCGTCATGCAGCGCGCCCAGCCACCTGATCCGGCGAGCGGCCGCTGACCCAGGCCACTCCTCATGGACAAACTCATCATCCGCGGCGGCCGTCGCCTGCAAGGCAGCGTCACCATTTCCGGCGCCAAAAACGCTGCGCTGCCCGAGCTGTGCGCGGCGCTGCTGATCGACGGCGTGACCACGCTGCACAACGTGCCGCAGTTGCAAGACGTGGCCACCATGCTCAAGCTGTTGCGCAGCATGGGCGTGGTGGCCCAGCGCTCAACCGCCCGGCCCGACGAAGTGACGCTGGACGCCCGCCACATCACCGCGCCCGAGGCACCTTACGACCTGGTCAAGACCATGCGGGCGTCCATCCTGGCGCTGGGGCCACTGCTGGCGCGTTTTGGCCAGGCCCGGGTGTCGTTGCCCGGCGGCTGTGCGATCGGCTCGCGCCCGGTGGACCAGCACATCAAGGGCCTGCAGGCGATGGGTGCCGAGATCACGATGGCGCACGGCTATATCCTGGCCAAGGCGACCCGGCTGAAGGGCGCACGCATCACCACCGACATGGTCACCGTCACCGGCACCGAAAACCTGCTGATGGCCGCCACGCTGGCGGATGGCGAGACGGTGCTGGAAAACGCCGCGCAAGAGCCCGAGATCCCGGATCTGGCCGAGTTGCTGATCGCCATGGGCGCCCGCATCGAGGGCCACGGCAGCAGCCGCATCCGCATCCAGGGTGTGCCGCAACTGCACGCGCCGGCCGCACCGCACCGCATCGTGCCCGACCGCATCGAGGCCGGCACCTTCTTGTGCGCCGTGGCGGCCACCGGCGGCGATGTGATGCTGCAAGGCGCCGACGCCCGCCACCTGGACGCCGTGATCGACAAGCTGCGAGAAGCCGGCGCCAACATCAGCGACGGTGTGCAGCACGGCCGCAGCTGGATTCGGGTGCGCTCGGACGGCCGGCCGCGGGCGGTGGGTTTTCGCACCAGCGAGTACCCGGCGTTTCCGACCGACATGCAGGCGCAGTTCATGGCGGTCAACAGCGTGGCCGACGGCACGGCGCGCATCAGCGAGACGATCTTCGAGAACCGTTTCATGCACGTCAACGAGCTGGTGCGCCTGGGCGCGCGCATCGAGGTGGACGGCCACATGGCGGTGGTCACCGGCGTGCCGATGCTGTCGGGCGCCACCGTGATGGCCACCGACCTGCGCGCCTCGGCCAGCCTGGTGATTGCCGGCCTGGTAGCGCAGGGCGAGACCCAGATCGACCGCATCTACCACCTGGACCGCGGCTACGACCGCATGGAAGCCAAGCTGCGCGCCATCGGCGCCGACATTGAGAGGCAAGCCTGATGTCCGGTCTCACCGCGGGCCCCGGCCCCACCCTCACCCTGGCGCTGTCAAAAGGCCGCATTTTTGATGACGCGTTGCCGCTGCTGGCCGCCGCCGGCATCGAGGTGATCGACGACCCTGAGAAGACCCGCAAGCTGATCCTGGCCACCACCCACCCCGGCGTGCGGGTGCTGCTGGTGCGCGCCAGCGACGTGCCCACCTACGTCGAGCAAGGCGGTGCCGATCTGGGCGTGGCCGGCCTGGACGTGCTGATCGAGCATGCCGCCGAGCTGGGTGGTGGCACCGGCGGGCTGTACCTGCCGGTTGACCTGAAGATCGCGCGCTGCCGCATCAGCGTGGCCACCCGGGTCGATTTCGACTACGCCGCAGCCGTCAAGCAGGGCTCGCGCATCCGCGTGGCCAGCAAGTACACCCACATCGCGCGGCAGCACTTTGCCGACAAGGGGGTGCACGTGGACCTGATCAAGCTGTATGGCTCGATGGAGCTGGCGCCGCTGACCGGCCTGGCCGATGCCATCGTCGATCTGGTGTCCACCGGCAACACGCTCAAGGCCAACCACCTGGTCGAGGTTGAGCGCATCATGGACATCAGCTCGCGGCTGGTCGTCAACCCGGCGGCGCTCAAGCTCAAGCGTGAGCCGATGCGCCGCTTGATCGACGCCTTTGCCCGCGCCGCTGGTTGATCCCGACCGCGTTGTGGCGTGCCCCTGTCGGCCTGCGCCGAGCCCTGCTGAACCTTCCTGAAACGTCCTGACCACCCCGCCATGTCCACCGTCAACATCCGCCAGCTCAGCACCGCCGCCGCCGACTTCGAGGCCGAGTTTGCCCGCGTGCTGCACTGGTCGGCCGAAACCGACGATGCGATCGAGCAGCGGGTGGCCGACATCCTGGCCGACGTGCGTTTGCGCGGCGATGCCGCCGTGCTGGACTACACCGCGCGCTTCGATGGCCTGACGGTCAGCGACATGGCCGCGCTGGAGCTGACCCGTGCCGAGTTGCAGCACGCCTTCGAGACCATCACCCCGGCCCAGCGCCACGCCCTGCAGGCCGCGGCTGGCCGGGTGCGCAGCTACCACCAGCGCCAACTGCAGGCCTGTGGCCTGAGCTGGCAATACCGGGACGACGACGGCACCCTGTTGGGCCAGAAGATCACCCCGCTGGACCGGGTCGGCATCTACGTGCCCGGCGGCAAGGCCGCCTACCCGTCGTCGGTGCTGATGAATGCCATCCCCGCCCATGTCGCCGGCGTGGCCGAGATCATCATGGTGGTGCCCACCCCGCGCGGCGAGAAAAACCCGCTGGTGCTCGCCGCAGCCTTTGTCGCCGGTGTCAGCCGGGTCTTCACCGTGGGCGGCGCGCAAGCGGTGGCCGCGCTGGCCTACGGCACCGCCACTGTGCCAAGGGTGGACAAGATCACCGGCCCGGGCAACGCCTATGTGGCTGCAGCCAAGCGCCGGGTGTTTGGCCAGGTCGGCATCGACATGATTGCCGGCCCCAGCGAGATCCTGGTGCTGGCCGACGGCAGCACGCCGCCGGACTGGGTGGCGATGGACTTGTTCAGCCAGGCCGAGCACGACGAGCTGGCGCAAAGCATCCTGCTGTGCCCGGATGCCGGCTACATCACCCAGGTCAAGGCCGCGATCGACCGGCTGCTGCCCGAGATGCCCCGCCAGGCGGTGATCCGCGCCTCACTTGAAGGCCGCGGCGCGCTGATCCACACCCGCTCGATGCAGGAGGCGTGCGACATCAGCAACCGCATCGCGCCCGAGCACCTGGAGGTCAGCGCCCAAGACCCGCAGCGCTGGGAGCCCCAGCTGCGCCACGCCGGCGCGATTTTTCTGGGCGCCTACACCAGTGAAAGCCTGGGCGACTACTGCGCCGGGCCCAACCATGTGCTGCCCACCTCGGGCACGGCACGGTTTTCGTCACCGCTCGGGGTCTACGACTTCCAGAAGCGCAGCAGCCTGATCCAGGTCAGCGAGGCCGGCGCCCAGGTGCTGGGCCCGATTGCCGCCGAACTGGCCTATGGCGAGGGCTTGCAGGCGCACGCCCGGGCGGCGCAGATGCGGCTCAAGGTGGTCTGAGCCGCCCGCCCGCCACGGGTAGCCGGTGCGCGGGCTGACCGACGGGCGCTGAAGAAAGCCGCCCCCTACCGGACTGACGGCGCTGGGCGCCGCGGCCGTCAAACCCAGTCGAACTGCACTTGCGGGTCGCCCGCCGCGTCCCGCACCACGCCGATCTGCACTGCAGCGCCGGCCACCACCTCGGTGTGGGCACCGGCGCGCAGCCGGCCCAGCAGGCGCACGCCCTCGGGCAGGGCGACGGTGAGCAAGGTGATCGGCAGCAGCCCGGCCAGCCCGGGCAAGGCGCTTTGGTGCAGCACCGTCCAGCTGTGCACCGTGCCGGCACCACTGACCGGCAGCCAGTCGTGCGCCATCGACTGGCAGGCCGGGCACATCGGCCGAGGGTAGTGGCGGTAGTGGCCGCAGGCGCTGCAGCACTGGATCAGCAGGCGCCCGGCCTGCAGGCCGTCCCAGTACGGTTGCGCGTCGAGTGAGCGAAGGGTTTGCATCATCAATCCTTGCGCAAGATGGCCACCGAGCCGTCACCCAGATCGCCGTAGCCGGTGACCAGGCCAAAACGTGCCCCCACCACCTGGTTGGCGCCGCCCTGGCCACGCAGCTGGCGCACCAGCTCGACGATGTGGTTCATGCCCACCATGTGTGCTTGCGACAACAGCCCGCCGTGGGTGTTGACCGGCAGCTGCCCACCCAGCGCGATGCGGCCGCCCTGCACAAACGCCGCACCTTCGCCCTTGGCGCAAAAGCCCAGGTCTTCGAGCTGGCACAGCACGATGTAGGTGAAGCAGTCGTAGATCGCCGCCACGTCGATGTCGGCGCGGGTCAGCCCCGCCTGGTCGAACACCCGCTGCGCCGCTTTGGCAATGCCGAGCTGCAGCAGGTCGGGCCGCTGGGTGATGGCTGACGGTGAATCGGGGTGGCCCTCGGCGCAGGCCATCAGGTGCACCGCAGGCTGGCGCAGGTCGGCCGCCGCCGCCTTGGCGCTGACCACCACCGCCGCCGCGCCGTGGCTCTCCAGGCTGCAATCGAGCAGGCGGAAGGGGTCGGCGATCAGCCGCGAGGCCTGGTGATCGGCCACGGTGATGGGCTTTTTCATGATCGCGTTGGGGTGGCCCAGCGCATGCTGGCGCATCGTCACCGCGATGTGGGCCAGGTCCTCGCTGCGGGTGCCGTAGCGCAGCATGTGGCGGCGTGCCATCTGGGCATACAACTCCACCGGCGCAAACGCGCCTGCAGGCGTCTCGAACTCGGCCACGGTGCGGAACTGCGGCGTGGCCCGCAGCCGGGCGCCGATGTTGCCGCTGCGGCCATCCCGCCCCACCACCAGCAGCACATGGCGACAGATGCCGGCGCCAATCACCGCATTGGCCAGTTGCAAGCCGGCCACGGCACTGGCGCCGCCCATCGGCACGGTGGCGGAGAAACGCAAATCCCGGATGCCGAAGTTCTCGATAAAGTCCTCGGCCGTGGCTGAGCCGACCGACGACGGCACGATGCCGTCGATGTCGCCCGGCAGCAAGCCGGCATCGCGCACGGCGGCCAGCGCCGCTTCGAGTTGCAGCGCCAGGCTGCTGCGCGCCGACGCGCCGCGGCCGTAGGCTGTCTCGCCCACACCGGTGACGGCGGCTACTTCTCGGGCGGCCAGCGTGCTGGCACTCATGGCCGGGGCGAAGCGGGCTGGCAATGGGCCGGCAGGCTGGTGGGGATGGGGCGGGTCATGGCGGGGAAGCCGTTTCAAGCGTGCGACAAGCGGTCATCGTAGAAAGCCTGCCGCCCCCGGGCAATCGTCGGATTCGACTAGCCGGCCCCGGGCCGACCCCGGCGGCGCCGGCTCGGCCAATATCGTCCGATGCGACGAGCGCGCCGCCCCAGGGCCGTGGCTACAGTGATTTGACCTCCACCAGCGCCAGCCACCCCGCTGCTCAGCGGGGCCGGCCGCGCCCCGCCGATGACCCCCACCACCCCGCCATCGCTGCCCGGTCGCGCCGCCCAGCTCACTGTTGACGGCCTGTTTTTGCAGCAAGTGGCCCGCCATCCCGACCGGGTGGCGCTGGTTTTTGGCGAGCAGCGCTGGACTTACCGCGAGCTCGCTCACCGGGTCGGCCGACTGGCGACCCGACTGGCCGGCATGGGCCTGCAACGCGGCGACCGCATCGCCCTCCTGTCGGAAAACCGGCCTGAATACGTCGAGCTGGAAATGGCCGCCGCCCGGTTGGGCGTGGTGCTGGCCTGCCAGAACTGGCGCCAGTCCGACAGCGAGCTCGAATACTGCGTGCAGCTGGTCTCGCCCCGGTTGTTGGTGTTTTCACAGCGCCAGGCCGAGGTGGTGCAGCGCATTGCGCACGGCGTGCCGCAGCTGATCAACCTCGACACCGGGTACGAACCGCTGCTGGCTGCCGAGACTGCCCCGGCGTGCAACGCCAGCAGCGTCACCGGCAGCGACACCGGCAGCGACACCGGCAGCAGCCCGCCGGACGACATCGACCCCGAAGCCGGCCTGGTCATCCTCTACACCAGTGGCACCACCGGCCTGCCCAAGGGTGCCTTGATCAGCCAGCGCGCGATGGTGGCGCGCGCCATGATCGCCCGCATCGACCTGGGTGCGCAGCCGGGTGATGCCTTCATCGCCTGGGCGCCGCTGTTCCACATGGTCTCCACCGACACGGTCTACGCCACGCTGATGCACGGCGGCCAGGTCATCGTGATGGACGGCCTGGACGTAGCGCAATTGGTGGCCATCACCGCCCGCGAGTTCATCGGCCACCTCACGCTGATGCCCGGCATGATCGACCGGGTGATCGACGAGCTGGACCGCACCGGCATGCAGCCCAAGGGCGCCCGCTCGATAGGCTGCATGGCGGATCTGGTGCCCGCGGCGCAGATCGCGCGCATCACCACGCTGTACCGGGCGCCGTTCCGCAACTCCTTTGGCTCGACCGAAACCGGCAGCCCGCCGGCCAGCCGGGGCAGCATCGCCATCGGCGAGCTGCCGCAGCGGCTGTCCAAACTTCAAAACTCGTTTTGCCAGATCAAACTGGTGGATGAGCACGATGTCGAGGTGGCCGACGGCCAGCCCGGCGAGCTGTGTTTTCGCGGCCCCAGCCTGTTCAGCGGCTACTGGGCCAACCCCAAGGCCAATGCGGACGACTTTCGGGGTGGCTGGTTCCACATGGGCGATGTGTTTGTGCGCAACCCCGACGGCACGCTCGACTTTGTAGACCGGCGCAAATACCTGATCAAGTCGGGCGGTGAAAACATCTACCCGGCCGAGATCGAGCGGGTGCTGCTGACCCACCCGGCCGTGCTGGAGGCCGTGGTGGTACGCCGGCCCGATGCGCGCTGGGGCGAGGTGCCGGTGGCCTTTGTGGCCCGCGCCAATGACAGCCTGGGCGGCGACGAACTCAAGGCCTTGTGCCGGGGCAAGATCGCGGGTTACAAACAGCCCAAGGACGTGATCTTCATCCGGCTGGAGGCATTTCCACGCAGCACCACTGGCAAGGTCAAGCGCCATGAGCTGGAACTGCTGCTGCCACCCGTCGTCGCTTGACGCGCCACGCTGCGTCATCCCCTGTTCCGCACCCCCTGAAAGGCCCATCCCGTGCAATACGACCTGGTGATACGCGGCGGCGAACTGGCCGACGGCGACGGTGGCCCCTTGCGCCAAGCCGACGTGGCAGTGACCGATGGCCGCATCGTTGCGGTGGGCACGGTGGCTGGCCGCGGCCGTGACGAGATCGACGCCCGAGGCAAGCTGGTGACCCCCGGCTTTGTCGACATCCACACCCACTACGACGGTCAGGCCACCTGGGACAGCCGGTTGCACCCGTCAAGCTGGCACGGTGTGACCACGGCGGTGATGGGCAACTGCGGCGTTGGTTTTGCGCCGGTGCGGCCCCAGCACCGCAACCGCCTGATCGAGCTGATGGAGGGCGTGGAAGACATCCCCGGCGCCGCGCTGCACGAGGGCTTGTCCTGGCAGTGGGAGAGCTTTGGCGACTACTTGGACACCCTGGACCAGCGCCCGCACGATATCGACATCGCCGCCCAGCTGCCCCACGGCGCACTGCGGGTCTATGTGATGGGCGAGCGTGGCGCCCGGCTGGAAGCCGCCACGCCCGACGACTTGCGGCAGATGCGCCAGCTCAGCGCCGAGGCGGTGCGGGCCGGCGCCATCGGCTTCAGCAGCTCACGCTCGGTCAATCACCGGTCGATCAAGGGCGAACCCACGCCCAGCCTGCGCGCCAGCGAGGACGAGCTGATGGCCATCGCACTCGGCCTGCAGGACGCCGGGCGCGGTGTGCTGCAGTTCATCTCCGACTTCAACAGGCCCTCGCTCGACGAGGAGTTTGCGATGCTGACCCGGCTGGTGGCGGCCTCGGGCCGGCCGCTGTCGTTTTCACTGGCGCAACGCCACTCGGCGCCCGAGCACTGGCGCCGCCTGCTGGCGCTGACCGAGGCCGCCAACGCACGCGGCCTGCCCATCGTCGCGCAGGTGGCGCCCCGGCCCATTGGCGTGCTGCTGGGCCTGCAGGGCAGCCGCAATCCGTTCTCCGGCTGCCCCGGCTACCAGGCCATCGCCGACCTGCCGCTGGATGAGCGCGTCGCGCTGCTGCGCCAGCCCGGGCTGCGCGCCCAGTTGCTGCAGGAGCTGCAACACCTGCCCTCTCACCGCGACCCGCTGGTGCCACGCCTCACCGCGTTTGACCGCATCTACAGCTTTGGCGACCCGCCCAACTACGAGCCACCGGCCGACCAGGCCGTCACCGCCATCGCCCAGCGCCTGGGCCTGAGCCCGGCCGAGGCCGCCTTTGATCTGATGCTGGCCGACGAAGGCCGGGCCTTCCTGTTTGCGCCGTTTGCCAACTACGCCGACGGCCACCTCGACGCCTGCCACGACATGCTGGCCCATCCCAACACCGTGCCCGGCCTGGGCGACGGCGGTGCGCATGTCAGCATCATCAGCGACGGCAGCTTCCCGACCTACTTGTTGGCCCACTGGGGCCGCGACCGTGCCCACGGCCGCTTCGACATCGGCTGGCTGGTCAAGCGCCAGACCGCAGACACGGCCCGCGCCGTCGGCCTGCTGGACCGGGGCCGGGTGGCACCAGGCTACAAAGCCGACCTGAACGTGATCGACCTGGCGGCGCTGCAGTGCGCGGCACCGGTGATGGCGTCCGACCTGCCGGCCGGTGGGCGGCGGCTGTTGCAGCGGGCCACCGGCTTCGACGCCACCATCGTCGCCGGGGTACCGGTGTACCGGCAAGGCGAGGCCACCGGCGCGCTGCCGGGCCGGTTGGTGCGGGGGCAGACGGTCAGCCCGGCCCGTACCTCACTCTCAGCATAAAAAACTCTTTGAACCCCGACCCGCCCTTCGGCATCCCAAATGCCGGCGGCGGCAACCATCGCGGCCACGCAGGCGCCGCGCGAATGAACCGCCCGCGATTCGAGGGGGCTGCTTCGATCGAGAAGGGAGCCAGCATGGGAAAGTCCGCGAAGTTCTCCCCGAGGTGATCGAGCGTGCGGTGCGCAGGGTCTTCGACGCCAAAGACCCGTACCCGTCGCGGTGGGCGGCGATCGAGTCGATTGCGGCCAAGATCGGCTGCACCGGCGAGACCCTTCGCAAGTGGGTCACCAGGGCGAGCGTGACAGCGGCGTACGCACTGGCGCCACGACGGCCGAGCAGCAGCGCATCAGCGAACTCGAGCGCGAGGTGCGCGAACTGCGCAAGACAGGAGAATGAATGACCTGAGCAGGCGCCTGCGGCGCGCCGGCAGGCCGACCTACGGTCTGAACCCTGGCTCAGGGCTTCAGTGCCAGTTTGAAGAAGCCGACAACCGCCGCGTTGAACTCGCGGTGGAATGCCACCCGGTCGAAGCCGGGCTGACTGCTGCACAACGGAGGCGCCATCGCGGCAAAGCGCGGCGTGCAGGGCGCCAGAAAGTCGAAGTGGCCGGCCTTGGGCACCTCGCGGTAGTCCAGCGGCCTGGGCAGGGCCGCACGCACCGCTTCGGCATACCAAGGGTGTGGCAGCACCACATCATCTTCCGCGCGCCAGAGCTGGATGGGCACCGAGATGGCCGCGAGCGATTCAGCGGTGAAGGTGAAACCGAGCGCCGGGGCCACCACCACGGCCACGCGCACGCGTGGGTCACGGCCCCCTGCAACCATTGCTGTCGCCACGGCAGTTGCTGCGGCAGGCCGCCGGGCAATCAGCTGGCAGGCGTAGTCACCCGGGTGCTGCTGGCAATGCGGGGCGATGCGTCCCAGATCAGCGGCGCCACCCACGACGGCCAATGCGGTGAAGCCGCCCGACGAATGGCCGAACACGCCGATGCGTGTGGCATCGATGCGGTCCCGGCCAGGCCAGGTCGTCAGCATGTGGTCGATCACGCGACTGATGTGGCGCGGGCGATCCACCATCGACACCTCTCTACTTTGGTCGGCGAAGTTGTCGCCGGTGTGCGCGACAGCAGCGACGACATAACCCGCCTGGGCCAAGGCGACCGCCGTGTCGTTGTGCGAGAGATTGGCGCCCCCATTGCCATGCGAGATCACGATCAGCGGCAAGGCCTGGCCTGCGAGGGCGCCGCCGCGGGCAATGTTGAGCGTGAATGGCCCGAGATCGACCTGCTTTGCCACCGCATCGGTGGGATACCAGACAGCCACCTCCAGCGGTTTGTCTGCGCCGTCAGCGGCTTGCAGGGTCTCGAAGCCCGCCGCAAGGGGCGCTGCCGCCAGCACGGGCGACAGCAGAACGGCGGCAATCCAAAGAAAAGCCGAACAGGCCAGGCGAGCAATGATGTTGGTCGTCAAGAAGGGTGGCTTCAGACGCGACCGGCTGCTTCGCGGTTCAGGGCCGGTCATGGCCGCTGTTGCCGTGGTTGCCTCGGGGCCTGATGGGTAGGCCTTGAGTTGGGCTTGCATGAGCTGATCCTTGTGGTGTCAGAGTGAGAGTGGCTTGCCGCGAATGTGGCGCCTACGGGCCGCCGCTGCCAGCGCCCGGCGACAGGACGACGCGCCGAGGCGCGGAACGCCGCTGACAGGGCGCGAGCCGAAGCGCTGATCGCAGGATTCAGCGCCGGCGCGAGAAGGTCTGGCCCAGCACGACATCCACACGCGGCGTGGTGGATGAACGAGGGAAACAGGCCAGGACCCATCGGAGGCTGGGTAGGTGTCCTGGCCGTCATAAGGGCCCAGACCTTCATGCCGGCAGCTGCTGGAACGTGATGGCGAATCGATTCGAGGCGTTGATGGTGTTG
>JBBRZR010000127.1:0-11569 GCA_038236495.1 Burkholderiales bacterium | reverse complement strand
TCGAAGTGCCGGCCGTCTGCTTGAGCAACTCAACCCCCCTGTACTGGCGGGTGCCGGCCGACGAGGAGCTCAGCTTGCCCGGGTTCTTGCGCGCAAAGGCGGATCGGCTTGCGAGGCCAGCTGTCGGCGCGGGCGCGGCTGGCGGCCGGCAAGCTGCTGCCCGGCACGTATTGAATCAGCTGGCATCGTTGCATGGGGGCTTTCAGCAGGGGGTGGCGGCAAAGCCTTGTCAAGCAGGGTCAAACGGGCCCAGGCGCACAAAGCCGCCGCCCTGGTAGATCACCACCGGGTCGCTGGTGTCGAGCTGCGGCTGGCGGGCCTGGGCAGCGGCGCGGAAGGGCTCCGAGCTGTCGAGCGGGCGGTAGCCGATGTGTGCGGCGTGACGGTTGTCCCACCAGGTGGTGGTGTTGTCCGACATGCCGTAGATCACCGTGTGGCCGACCAGCGGCGCGGTCAGGCAGGCGACCACCAGGCGTTCCAGATCGTCGTGACTGAGCCAGGTGGCCAGCATGCGGCGGTCACGCGGCTCGGGGCAGGATGAGCCGATGCGCACGCACACCGTCTCGATGCCGTAGCGGTCAAAGTAGAAGCGCGACAGGTTCTCGCCAAAGGCCTTGCTGACGCCGTACAGCCCGTCGGGCCGCACCGGGTCGCGGGCATCGATCACCTCGTCCTGCCGGTAGTAGCCGGTGACATGGTTGCTGCTGGCAAACACCAGCCGCTTGACGCCCTGCTGGCGCGCCGCCTCGTACAGGTTGTAGACGCCGATGATGTTGGCCTGCAGGATCGGCGCCCAGGGCTGTTCGGTGGAGACGCCGCCCAGGTGCACCACCGCGTCCACACCGGCCAGCAGCGCCAGCACCGCGTGGGCGTCCTCCAGCCGGGTGCACACCAGTTCTTCGCCAGGGGCAGCCGCGCCCAGGTCGGCCAGGTCAGACAGGCGCAGGGTGTCGCAATGCGGTTTCAGGCGCTGGCGCAGTACACGGCCTAGACCACCGGCGGCACCGGTGAGCAGCAAACGGCCAAAGCGCATCGAGGGCGTCGTGGGGGCGGTCATCCAGGGTCTCGGCAGCGTGGTGGGTGGCAACCCCGAGCAGCGTTTGATTTGCCAATGGGCGTTGACGTCTTGTGATAAGTCATCAGTTGTCGTACAACTGCACTGTCGGCGAGCCTGCCTGGTGCTGTCAAGCCAGCCCGCCTGGGGATAACCCTGAACCACCCGAGACCACATGACCCGCCTGCTGCCGCCCCAACGCCGCCGTCCGCGCACCCTGGCGCTGGAGCTGGTTGACGGACTGGGCGAGTGCATCCGTGACGGCCGGCTGCAGCCCGGCGACAAGTTGCCGACCGAGGCCGCGATCATGGCCGAGTACGGTGTCAGCCGTACCGTCGTGCGCGAGGCCCTCTCCAAGCTTCAGGCCTCGGGCCTGGTGGTCACGCGGCACGGTGTGGGCAGTTTTGTCGAGGCGCTGGCGCCGGTGGACGGCGAGGCCCTGCGCATGGCTGAGGCGGGGGGTTTTCGCATCGACCCTGCGCACTACGCCACCTTGCGCGACGTGGTGGCCGTGCTGGAATTGCGTATCGGCGTTGAGACCGAGGCTGCCGGTCTGGCGGCGCAGCGCCGCGTGGCCGCTGATGTGTCGGCCATGCGCCAGGCGCTGGATGCGATGAACAGCGCGCTGGAGGCGGGTGATGACGCGGTGGCGGCTGATTTTGAGTTTCACCTAGCGATCACCCGCGCCACCCAGAACCCGCACTTCGTGCAACTGATGAGCACGCTGGGCCCGATGCTGATCCCGCGGGCGCGGTTGGCGGTGGCGCCAACCACGGGTGAGCCTCCAGCCGCCGAGCGCCTGGCCTACCTGCGCCGGGTCCAGGCCGAGCATGAAAGCATCCTCGACGCCATCACCGGCCAGGACGCCGAGGCCGCCCGCGCGGCCATGCGCACCCACTTGGCCAACAGCCGCGAGCGGCGCCGCAAGACCGCTGCGTTGCTGGGCCCAGGTGCTTGACGGTCTGCTGCCAAGTTATACGATGTCGTACAAGATGATGCCCGTGTTGGGCGTCATCAAGCGCGATCGACTCCGGAGACCCACCCCATGCGTGAAAACAAACTGCGTACCCTTTGGCAGGCCGACCAAGCCGCGATCAACGGCTGGCTGGCCATCCCCAACAGCTTCTCGGCCGAGGTGATGGCCCACCAGGGCTGGGACAGCCTGACCATCGACCTGCAACACGGTGTGATCGACTACGCCCAGATGGTGACGATGCTGCAGGCCATCTCCACCACTGCCACGGTGCCGGTGGTGCGCGTGCCCTGGCTGGAGCCCGGCATCATCATGAAGACGCTGGACGCTGGCGCCTACGGCGTGATCTGTCCGATGATCAACTCGCGTGACGAGGCGGCGCGCCTGGTCAGCTACACCCGCTACGCGCCACGCGGCGTGCGCAGCTTCGGCCCGGTGCGGGCGATGTACTACAGCGGTGCCGACTACCCGGTGCATGCCAACGACACCGTGGTGGCCTTTGCCATGATCGAGACCCAACAGGCACTCGACCGGCTCGACGACATCTTGTCGGTGGAAGGTCTGGACGCGATCTACATCGGACCGTCCGACCTGTCGCTGTCGATGGGCTGCAGGCCGGTGTTCGACGACGTTGATGCGCCGGTGGCGCAGGCCATCGCCCACATTGCCGAGCGCGCCAAGGCGCACGGCGTGCAGTGCGGTATCCACAATGGGCTGACGTCGGTGGCGCTGGCCCGGCGCGACCTGGGCTACCGCTTCCTGACGGTCAGCTCGGATGCCCGGCTGATCGCCGCCGGCGCGCAGCAGGTGCTGGGCGCGATGCGCGCCGGCTGAGCCAGGGGCCAACTCGGCTTGTCACTGGCGCAGCAGGTGCAAAAACCCATGCTCCGGTTTCGCGTCTCGGTGCTGATCCCGGGTTTGACCATCATGGCGATGCAGTTGACCTGGGCCATGCCGCCGGGCCAGGTCTCTTGGACAGCACGGGCTGTGTGAAGTCCGCGCGATTGCCGCCATGACGCGGCCAGCTTGGGCGACCCTTTGTCACCGGGTGGCCCCCGGCAACGGCCGTAGCGCTCGCGCAGCGGCACGGACTTGTCGTGATCGACAACCTCGGCCCGCCGGACCTGACGCAGCGTTGTCGCCAAGACGATGGACAGGGCACCGCCCCAAACCGCCAACGCCGCGCAGCTTGCGCAAACATCCGCCAGCCTCGAGCTGGGCCCTGCTCGACCCGTCAGCTGATGCACGGTGTCGGCGGTTGCCTGCGACCTGAGGCGGCGGCTTGCGGCCAGGAAGAGTCGTTCGCGACGGGCGGCTTGCCGGACGCCTGCTCCGTCGCCGCGCCGTCGAAGCAAAAGCTTCTTTCTGCGATCGAACTGTCGATCAACGCGTGCTGACGACTACTCCCAAGCCGCATCGGAGTCCAGGTGCCGTACCAACTCCATGGCGTCGTGCAGCACCCGACCGACCACAACCAAGCCGGGCTCCAAACGGTAGACAAGAAAGTGGCGTGGTCGGTGGACGACCCCCACACCGGGATTCACCTGCTCCCGGCTCAGCTTCAGGTGCCAAGATCGAACTCCGGCGCCGAGCTCGGGCCGCGCGAGACCGCCCGGACTGTCGGGCTGGCGAGCCAAGTCGCGCAGCGCGGCGATGATCAGGCTCTCGTAGCGCAGTCGGGCGGCCTCGCCGAATTGCGCGTCTGTCCAGGCAAGGATGTCGAGGACATCTCCCTGCGCAGCTTCCGATAGCCGATAGCGAAACATCAACTCGCAGTCTTGGCAGCCTGCGCAGCGCGGCGACCCAGCTGTCCGACGAAGTCTTCGAGCTGATCATCGGCAACTTCCGCATACCGCCCTGCGGACACATCTGCCCAGCCCAGGCGGGCTGCTTGCTTCAGGGCCGCGAGCTTGGCATCTTCGCGTCGCTCGCGCTCCTCGATGAGGCGCAGCCCTGCTCGCAGCACCTCGCTGGCGTTCTGGTAGCGGCCGGACTGCACCAGGGCTTCAACCAACTGCTGTTGATGTTCGCTCAGAACGACGTTGCGAGTGGGCATGTTGCGGGACTCCAAGTAACGCGAGCAGCAAGCCCGCTTGGTCACCGTTGGCATATTATGCCAACGAGGCCCGAAGCGCCGGGACGGTGAGCTTCCAATGGCGGATTCTGCGCAAACCAAGCGACCGATCGAGGCTTGGCAAAGGGTCGCAAGCCGCCACTCACCAGAACTGCCACTGCCGCGTCATCACCACCCAGATGCCCAGGGCGCCATTGGTCACGGCATGGGCGATCACGGCCGGCCAGAGTTTGCCGGTCTGGCGGTAGAGCAGCGCGTAAGCCAGGCCAGCCAGGATGGCGGCCAGCCACAAGGGGTGCGCCAGCATGAACACGAAGGTAGACAGCAACACGGCTTTGGGCCCGACCCGGCGCGGGTCCACGCCCTCGAAGGTGGGCGCCTGCACCCAGCGCATCAGGAACGAGCGCCAGAACAACTCCTCCATCACCGGCACCAGCAGCGCCGCGCCCAGCCAGCGCACGGCGATCAGCGGCCAATCGAGGTCGCCCTGGGGGTTGACCGGCACAAAGCTGGCGGTCGGCTCGCCGATCTGCATCCACGGTGCGTCGAGCCGGATCCACAGCGCAAACACCCCCAGCCCGACCGCGATCGACAAGGCCCACTCGCGGGGCGAGGGCAGGTTTTGAGACGCCAGTTCACCGTACTCGCGCCACCAGACCGCCAGCATGCCGCCGACCACCAGCAGGTTCAGGCCGTAGAGCCAGCGGGTATCGAAACCCCAGCGGCCATCAGTGGGCGCCATGCCGCGCAGCGCCAGCAAGACCATGAAAGCCACAAAGGGCAGCAAGCGCAGCAGCGCAGCGCGGGACAGGTTCATGGCGGTGTGGGCGGGGGCGGGCGTCGGGTGGACAGTTGAAATCACTGTACCGGCGGTACCGCCTATCGGACCCCCCCGCGCCGGGGTGGGGGGCAGCGCTGCGCTGTGCCATACCGCACAACAGTAGCGTGCGCCGGGTCAGCCGGCCTGCAGCAACGCCTGCACTTTGGCATGCAAACCCTCGGGCGTCACCGTCTCGGGCGCCAGTGCCGGGCCGGCGCTCAAGCCCACAGCGCTGAACAGCCCGCGTCGCAGTGGCCGCACCATCGCCCGACCACCCTCGATGCGCGAGAAGGTCGAGCCCCACAGCTTGTGCAGGGCCACCGGCACCACCGGTACCGGGCGCTGCTGCAGGATCTTCATCACACCGGCCTTGAAGGGCTGCAACGTGCCGTCACGGGTGATGCCGCCCTCCGGGAAGATGCACAGCAAATCGCCGTTGGCCAGCACCGCGTCGGCAGCGGCAAACGCGGCGGCATAGGCGGCCGGGTTCTCGGCCTGAGGCGCCACCGGTATCGCCTTGGCCAGCCGAAACAACCCGCCCAGCACCGGCACCGCAAAAATGCGGTGGTCCATCAAGAACCGCATCGGCCGTGGACTGGCCGCCATCAGCAGCAGGGCATCGACGTAACTGACGTGGTTGCAGACGATGACGGCCGCGCCACTCACCGGGATGTTGCGCTCGCCCTGCACGGTAAAGCGGTACATCACCCGCGACAGCAAAAACGCGACAAAGCGCAGCAGGTACTCGGGCACCAGCAAAAAGATATAGGCGCCCACCACCGCGTTGAGCAGCGCGGTTGCCAGAAACACCTCGGGCACCGTGTAGCCCGCGCTCAACAGCGCGCCCGCACCGACCGAGCTGACGATCATGAACAGCGCGTTCAGGATGTTGTTGGCCGCGATGATGCGGGCGCGGTGGCTGGGCTGGCTGCGCAATTGGATCAACGCGTACATCGGCACCGAATACAGACCTGCCGACAGCGCCAGCAAGGCCAGATCGGCCATCACCCGCCAGTGGGCACGCTGGGCGATGAACTGCGACACCGCCATCACGCCCGCCGGCGGCAGGCCGCGCGAGGCAAAGTACAGGTCCACCGCGAACACGCTCATGCCGATGGCGCCGGCCGGCACCAGGCCGATCTCGACATGGCGGCGCGACAGCACCTCGCACAGCAGCGAGCCCACGCCGATGCCCACCGAAAACACCACCAGCAGCAGCGACGCAACATGCTCGTCGCCGTGCAGCACCTCTTTGGCAAAGACCGGAAAGTTGGCCAGGAACACCGCGCCAAAGAACCACATCCACGAGATGCCCAGCAACGACCGGAACACCACCACGTTCTCACCGGCCAATTTGAGGTTGCGCCAGGTCTCGGAGAACGGGTTCCAGTTGATGCGCAGTCCCGGGTCGGTGGCCGGTGAAATGGGCACCCGCTGCGCCACCCAGCGCCCCAGCAGCGCCGTGCCGACGCAGCCGGCGGCGACATAGCTGGCGCCCACCCCGGGCAGCGCGATCAGCAGCCCGCCCGCCAGGTTGCCCAGCAGGATGGCGACAAAGGTGCCCATCTCGACCATGCCGTTGCCGCCGGTGATCTCGCGCTCGCTCAAGTGCTGCGGCAGGTAGGCAAACTTGACCGGCCCGAACAGCGTGGAATGCAGCCCCATCATCGCCACGCAACCCAGCAGCAGCGCCACGTTGTGGGTCATGAAGCCGACTGCTGCCGCGCCCATGATGGCGATCTCCAGGTTCTTGACGAAGCGGATGATGCGGGTCTTCTCCAGCTTGTCGGCCAGCTGGCCGCTGGTGGCCGAGAACAGCACGAACGGCAAGATGAACAGCGCCCCGATCACCAACCCGGCCAGCGCCGGCGGCAGCCAGGCCACCTGCAGCTGGTAGGTCACCATCACGGTGAAGGCAAACTTGAACAGGTTGTCGTTGCCCGCCCCCAGGAACTGGGTCCAGAAAAACGGCGCAAAGCGGCGCTGGCGCAGCAGGCTGAACTGGTTGGGGGGGTCGGCGGCGTCGGACAAGCGGGCTCCCAGGCAGGGTCGAGGCGGCAACTGTAGTGGGGCCGCTCGCCACCGCAGACGCCCAACGCGCCGCCGACCCCTGCCGACACACCGGGAAAGCCGGCACGAGGCGCCGCAGTTGCCGGGCCTAAACTGGTCTGCAGATGAGTGCCGTCCTCAGCCGTCCTGCCAGTTTGCCCAGCCATCTGCTGGCCGGTGCCGTCAATGCATTGACTTCCCTGGCAGCCGTCCTGGCGCTCGGCATCGTCGCAACAGGTTTTTTGGGGCCTGCCGCGCTGCAGATGGGCATCGGGGCCGCCCTGGTTGCCGTGATCGCCGGCGGTCTGGTCTATGCGCTCAGCGGCACCACCGCGTCGCCAGCCGGCAATCCGAGCTCGGCGACGACGGTGATCTTTGCTGCACTGGCAGCGCAGGTGGGTCGCGACCCGCAAATCGACCTGTCCAGCGCGCAGGGGCTGGTGTCACTGGCCGCCGTGCTGAGCAGCGCAGTGGTGCTGATGGGGCTGTTGCAGATCGGCTTCGGCGTGGCCGGCCTCGGCCGTTTGGCGCGGTTCGTGCCGCAGCCGGTGCTGGCGGGATTCATGAACGGCGTCGTGCTGCTGATCCTGTTTGCCCAAGTCAAGCCGTTGCTGGGCTTGCCGCTGACGGGCGCACTGACCGACCCCGCCACGCTGTCGCAGATGCAGCCCCTGGCCTTGCTGATCGGTGTGACCGCCGCAGCCGCCGTCTGGCTGCTCGGCCCGAAATGGCGGGCGGTGCCCGCGCCGCTGCTGGGCCTGGCGGCCGGGGTCGCGCTGTATGCCGTCCTGTCTGGCCTGATGCCCGAAGCCCGGTTCGGCAACCCGGTGGGCGCCTTGCCGCAGGGCTGGGTGCTGCCCGATGCGCTGATGCCGCTGGGCGAGGCCGCAACACGCGCCTTGTGGCAGCGACATGGCCACCAGGTCTTGCTGACAGCCGCCATGCTGGCCTTGATCGGCTCGCTGGAGTCGATCTTCTCCGCCATCGCGGTGGACCAGATGACGGGTGGCAACCACGACAGCCGCCGTGAACTGGTGGCCCTGGGCGCCGCCAACATGGCCAGCGGCGTGTGCGGCGGCCTGCCCCTGTCACTGGGGCGCGCGCGTGCCGTGCAGCTGATCGACAGTGGCGCCACTGGCCGGCGTCCGGTTGTCGCCGCCGCCCTGACCTTTGCGCTGATGTACGGGGTGTGCGGGCCGCTGCTGGCGTTGCTGCCCAAGGCTGCGCTGGCCGGTGTCATGGTGACGATTGCTGTCGCGCTGAGCGACCGCTGGACCCGCCAGTTGCTGCGCCAATGGCATGCCGGCGAACGATCGCCGGAGATGCGGCTGAGCCTGGCGGTGATGGCGGTGGTCTGTGCAGTGACGGCCGCCGGCGGCTTCGTCGCCGGCCTGGCCGCCGGTCTGCTGCTGTCGATGCTGGTGTTCATGCGCAGCGTCAACCACTCGCTGCTGCGCGAACGCTACAGCGCCGACCAGCGGCCGTCGCGGCGCATCTATCGGCCCGAGCAGGAAGCCGTGCTGCGCGCCGCGCGCCGCGCGGTGACCGTGTGCGAGCTGGAGGGCGCGCTGTTCTTCGGCAGCGCCGCCCGGCTGGCCAGCGAATGCGAGACGCTGCCCGGCGGGTGCCGCTGCCTGGTGCTGGACCTGCGCCGCGTGAGCACCATCGACGAGTCCGGCGCCATGGCGCTGCAGCAGCTGTCTGCCCAATTGAAGCAGCGCGGTGTGGCGATGCTTTTGGCCGGCGTGGTGGCCGGTAACCGGCATGGTCAGCGGCTGCGCGACTTCGGCTGCTTCCGCAACCCACCCGGCGACGACCCGCGCCCCGACTGGTGCCTGGACGCCGACCGCGCCACCGAGGCCGCGGAGCGACTCTTGCTGGCCGATGCCGGGATGACCGAGCCGCAATCCAGTCTGCCGCTGGCCGAGACCACGCTGCTGAAGGGGCTGGACCCCGAGCAGCGCGGCCAAGTGCTGGCGCTGCTGCGCGAGAGGCGGCTGAGCGCGGGTGAGGTGCTGTTCCACGAGGGCGACCCCGGCGACGCCCTTTACCTGCTGACCGAAGGGTCGATCTCGATCGTCGCTGCCGGTCTGTCGGAGCGCCAGCGCTTCGTCACGTTCTCGTTGGGCATGATGTTCGGCGAGACGGCCATGCTCGACGGCAGCGGCCGCACTGCAGCGGCCATCGCCGACCGCCCGTCCGTGGTGCATGCACTGGACAAAGCGGCTTTCGAGCGCTTGTCTGCCACCGACCCGAACCTCGGCCAGCGCCTGGCGCTGAACATCGCGATCCACCTGGCCGAGCGGCTGCGAGGCGCGTCGATAGCCTGGCGCGCGAGTGCGGGGTGAGCGGGATGAGCGGCGCGAACGGCAGCAGGCCTGGGCGATGCGGCAACCCGCCCGGGCCACGAACCCTGGCAATCTAGACCTGGCAAGACAGGCCGGGGTCTGCGGCAGCCCTGGCGGCGGTGCGCGTGTCGGCCTCCGAGGGCCCCGAGGGCATGGCGCTGCCCGGTTGGCGGCGGCTGACCCGGGCACCGCGTCGTGCACGTGCCCAGCCGCTCGGCTGCCGACCGGTGCGCTGCACCGGCGCCCGCTGTGCGGGCTGCGTACGTGCGCCGCGCCGGAACGCCTGGTTCAGGCGCCACAGGTTCACCGGCACCAGCGCCAGGTGCAGCACCATCACTGGCAGCAAATGGGCCGTTGAGCCATAGGCGATGAAGGCTGCGTTGGCGGCCAGTGCCAGCAGGCGCAGCCGGCGCATGTCGGCACTGATGAAGGTCAGCAGCGTCAGCAGCGCCGCAGCCCAGCCCAAGGCCTGAGGCCCCAGGATCACTGGCAGGGTGTCCATGGCGTCGCCTCAGAAACGATGCGCGCAAATCGGCAGCGCAACCGCGACCGGCATGATGCGCGCCCCGAACGAGGCCATGCGGGACAGGATGCGGGCGGTGTGTTGTGACATGCTGCGGTCGTTTTGAGTGGTTCGCGGTGCTTGACCGACCCGGGCATGTTCACGGCGCCGGGCGCACCCGGCGCACTGACGTTCAATAGTGACCGGCGATCCCGGATGCCATCACGGTGCCATCACGGTGCCATCACGGTGCCATCACGGTGCCCCCAAGCCCATGGCGCCCGCCAACGCAAGTACCCCGGCTGAGTGCAGCGCCGTTGGCACGTCCTTGTGCTGCGCGCGGTGCAGTTCGGCCTCGATCAACAAGGCCTGAGCTTCGCAGTTGCCGTCGCTCGGGTTCGCCATCCACTGGCTCGCCAGTGCAGCCAGGCGCTTAACCAGGCCAGGCGGTATGCCGAAGCCATCGGTCGGGATCAGGCCCTGCGCGTGGCGGCCAGGACATCGCCGATCTCGCGCCAGGCAGCAGCGGTACGCACGAAGGTTTCGCGCGGCAACAGCGCGCTGTAGCGGTGGGCCAGGGCGTCGAGGTTCTGGCTGGCCGTCATCAGCAAGGTGCTGGCCCGGGGGTCTCCCTGTGCAGCCAGCACACGGTGCAGAAATACAGGGCCGTCGATGGCTTCGCCCCACCCGCCCTGTGCGGTCACCTCGGCCATCACGGTCTCAGCTTCGTCCCATGCGGCGGCCTGTTGGCCCATGGCTTGCAAGGTACAGGCCACCGCACTGCGGTAGGTCTGGGCTTCCTCCCGCGCGCTGTAGTCGGCAAACGCCTGGTGTGCGCGCTGCGCATACGCCAGGGCCTCTGGAAACCGGCCCTCTGCATAGGCCGCCAGGTGGGCGCCACCGGCCGCATAGGCCTCTGCCCAGCGGTCGCCGGTGACTTCTGCAACGCGCAAACCCCGCAGTGCACTGGACTCGGCGCCGCTGAGATCGCCCAACTGGTACAGCACGTGCGAGAGGTTGGCGCAAACCATGGCTTCCCTGCTGCGATTGCCGGTCTCTTGGCAATCCTGCAAATTGCGCAAGTGCAGGTCGCGCGAGACCGTGAAATTGCCAAGTTGCCCTTCACGCGTGGCCAGATTGACCCGTGCGGTGATGGCACCGTGTCGGTCGCCCGCTGCGTTGTAGGCCTCCAGCGAACGTTGGAAGTGGGCTTGCCCAAGCCCCTCACCGTGAGATTCGAGTTGCATGACGCCCAGATGGTTGCTGAGTGCACCCACGGCGCTCAAATTGCCAGTGACCTGCGCAAACCCCAGCCCTTCTTGACCATAGGCCAGCGCCTCGTCGGTGCGGCCTAACCGGATCAGCGCAGCCAGCATCCTGCCGCGTACGGCCGCTTCCGTCACGGGCGAGCGACCTGCGACTCGCGCAATTCGCTCGGTGCCCAACGCCAGTACGGCTTCGAACTGGCCGTCTTGGAAGTGGCGCCACATCTGATGTTTGGCCACCTCCAGGCGCAACAGGTCGTCGTCCAGCCGCTCGGCAAGGCGCATCAGTTCGGCGATCTCGAGGTCGGTCGCAGCGGCGTCGCCACTGCGCTCAGCCACATTGGTGCGGACACGGTAGATGCGGACCTGACGCTGCAGGTCGGTGCCGTCATCCAGCGCCAGCGCACGCTCGGCATGGGCCAGTGCGACGGTGTCCGCCTGTCGGCGCGACGCATCTTCAGCCGCCAGCAGCCAGTAATGCACC
>JBBRZR010000126.1:0-11573 GCA_038236495.1 Burkholderiales bacterium | reverse complement strand
CGCTGATCATCACCGAAAACGGCAAGCCGCCTTGCGGATTGCCCAGGCTGTGAACCAGGTCGGTGCCGTCCAGCCCGGCCAGGCCGATCGGGAACCCGATCTTGACCCGGGCCAGGAACTCCCGCACCGGCGTCGGCCCGTCGATGGCCAAGCCCAGCACCTGCCAGCCCCGCGGTGAAAACTCGCGGTGGAAGCGGTCGATCTCGGGCATCTCGCGCACGCAGGGTGCACACCAGGTGGCCCAGAAATTGACCAGCAGGGGTTTGCCGCGCAGGCTGGCCAGAAGCAGTTGACCGCCTTCCGGCTGTGCCACCTGCAGCGCCCACAGCGGGCTCAGGTCGTCGCTGCCGCCTGGTGTGGCCTGGGCGCCGCTGCGGCGTTGTTGCCATACCGCCAGCCCCACGCCCGCCAGCATCGCCGTACCGGCGGCGCCGGCCAGCAATCGGCGGCGCGACACAGCGGCGCGGGTGTCGGTGGCAGGGTCGGTGTCGGGCTCGGTCGGCTGGGCGGGCTGGGTCATGGTTGGGGATCGGTTGGGTCCAGCAGGCGGCGCAGCGCCTGGGTATCGCCGCGCCAGGACCTGCCTTGCGGGTCGGGTTTGAGGGCGCCGCGCAGGTCGTCGTGGTCCAGGATGGTGAGGATGAGGGTCACCGTCTCGCCCCATTCGGCGCAACGCGCCGCGATGCTCAACAGATCGACCGGCTCGCCGCGCACACCGGGGCGGCTGCCGACATCGTAGGCCACGCCCTTGTTGATCAGCATGATCTCGGCCGACTTGGCGTCGTCGCAGTACAGGTCGAGGTGGATCGCCGACAGCCGGGTCGCGGTGCCACGCCAGACTGCGCCGCCCAGGTGCGGGCGAAACTCGACCAGGCGCTGCATCCAGGTCAGGGCCAGCTGGCGCAGCACCCGCAATTCGCCCGGCTGGGTGTCGGCGCAGAACAATGCCAGGTAGTCCCGCACTTCGTCTTCGACCTGTTCGTTGCCGGGCATCTCGCCGCGGCCAGCGCCCGAGCGGCCAAGCGCGCGCAGGGCCTTGCGCTTGGCCGTGCCGTACTCCATGCCCTCGTCCACCACCAGCCGGGCGGCGGTGGCAGCGATTTCCTGGGTCAGACTGGACAACATGATTTCATTGTAGGAATCGGCGTCGGACTTGTGCGCCAGGGGGTTCTGGGCGGATAGGGCGGACGGCTGCCACCGGGCAAGGCAGGCGGGCCAGCGCCGGGTTCAGGGCAGCGCCACGCCACCCATGCGCGCCGCGATAGTGGCGGCCCGCCCGCTGACATAGGCCGATCCGGGGTTCTTCTCGAACCGCTTGGGCGCGGGCAGCATCACCGCCAGGCGGGCGGCGGACAAGGTATCGAGCCGGGCAGCGTCGGTGCGGAAGTAGTGCTGCGCGGCGGCCTGGGCGCCAAAAACGCCCTCGCCCCATTCCACGCTGTTGAGGTAGATCTCCAGGATGCGGCGCTTGGACAGCAGGGCTTCCAGCGTCAGCGTCAGCACAAATTCCTGCGCCTTGCGCAGGGCGGTGCGCTCGCCCGACAAAAACAGGTTCTTGGCCAGTTGTTGGCTGATGGTGGACCCGCCCACCACCTTGGGTTCGACCCGGGCCTTGGCAGGGGCCGATGGCTTGCCCGGGGCGGTGGCCTGGGCGTTGTTCTTGCTGCCGCCCTTGGCGCTGCTGGAGGCGACGCGTTGGTCGATTTGCGCGTTGCGGCGGGCGGCCACCGCCTCGGCCCGCTGGTTTTTCTCCCAGGCTTGCTCCAGTGCGTCCCACTCGACGCCGCTGTGGTCGACAAATCCTGCATCTTCGCTGGCGATCACGGCGCGTTTCAGATTGGTGCTGATGCGGTCTCCGTCCACCCAGTCCTGACGCCAGGCGATGCGGTGCTTTTCCACCAGCAGGCGCCAGGCCTCGCTGCGCTGGAAGCTGGTGGACTGCGGCGCCAGGACCGCCATCAGCCCGATGCGGGCGACAAAGTAGAGCTGCAGCGCGGCAGTGCACAGCAGCAGCAGCGCCAGCAGCCGCACGCTGTGTCGGCGCAGGCGGGCGCCACGGCCGGTGCCGCCGGCCTGGCGTTTGGGCCCGCCGCGCAGGGCCGCCGTGTCTGGGGAGGCTTTGGCCACGGCTGCGTGTCGGGTGGTGGGGCTCAGGCCTGGGCGGCCAGGCGGGCGCGCAGCGCGGTCAGCACTGTTGCGGTGTGTGGCCGAACGCCGCGCCACAGCGCAAAGGCCTCGGCGGCCTGCTCTACCAGCATGCCCAGGCCGTCGCGACCGACTGCGCCATGGGCTGCTGCCCAGGCCACGAAGCCCGCGGCGGCGGGGCCGTACATCAAATCCACTGCCAGCGTGCCCGGCCGCAGCACCCGTGCGTGCACCGGCACCTCGCCACCGGCCAGGCTGCTGGCGCTGCTGTTGAGCACCACGTCGAAGGCCTCGCCGCAGTCGGCCAGGCCGCTGGCCTGCAGCTGCGCGCCGTGGCGTTGCGCCCAGTCCTGGTGGCGATTGACCAAGGCCACCGCCTTGTCGGGCGTGCGGTTGGCCACCGCAATGTGGGCGCAGCCGGCCTCGATCAGCGGCCCCAGTACGCCGGCTGCGGCCCCGCCGGCGCCGATCAGCAGCACCCGCTGCCCGGCCAGCGTGCGGCCGGCAGGGCCCTGGATGTCACGCACCAGGCCGATGCCGTCGGTGTTGTCGGCCGTCCAGCCGGCCGGCTCGAAGCACAGCACATTGGCCGCCTGCGCCAGTGCGGCGCGCGGCGTCACGGTCCGGGCCAGCGGCAGCACCTGGAACTTGAAGGGCACGGTGATGTTGCAGCCCCGCACCGGGCCCAGGCCGGCGGCCGAATCCGCCGTGCCGATAAATGCCCGCAACGTGGCCTCGAAAGCCTGCAGCGGGCATTCCAGCTTGCCGTAGTCCAGGCGCTGGCCGGTCTGGCGCGCAAATTCGGCATGGATGAAGGGCGACTGGCTGTGCGCCACCGGGTGGCCCAGCACGGCGTAGCGATCGGGTGGTGGCAGGGTGGTGTGGTGCTGGGTGCGGGCGGATTCGGCAGGTGCGGCAGGCATGGTGCGGGCGATTGTGTCAGCGCGGCGCGTGGCTCAAGGTGGCCTCCAGGCCGTCGTCGCGGGTGAAGCGGAAGCGCGAGGTCAGGATGATCTGGTCGGCCTCCTGGCGCATGGGTGCACTGAAGCCGCCAAACGGCGCTGCGGCCTGCAGGATGGCCAACGCCCGGGCGTCCAGCAGCTTGTTGCCCGATCCCCGCACCACGTCGGCATCGACCAGCCGGCCGCTGGCATCAACGGTGATGTTGAGGGTCAGTTCGCCGTAGAGCTTTTTGCCCAGGTGCTCCGGAAAGTCGCGGGTGCCCCGGTCCTCGATGCGGCGCCGCAGCCGGTCGTAGTACAGCGCGTAGGGCACCTCCTGGGTGGCCGGGCTGATGTAGCGCCGGCGCGGCTGGGCGCTGTCGTCGTTGATGCGCTTTTCGATCTCGGCCAGCAGCTTGAGCAGCTGGCGGCGGCGCTCTTCGGTCTCGCGCTCTTGCGGTGTGCCGGCGTCACGCTTCGGGTCGGGCGGCGGCAGCAGCGCCATCTCGCGCCGGATCTGCGCCAGCAACTGCTGCTGCTGGTCCTGCAACTGATCGACCCGGCGGTGCGCCTCGTCGCTGGCGTTGCCCATCTCGACCTGGGCGGTGGCGGGCAGAGGCGAGGTGGCCCGGCCGCTGGCCAACTCACCGCCGCCTGCCAGCGCGGCCTGGGCCAGGGCCAACGCCTTCGTGGGGGCCTCGGCGGTGTGGGCGTTGACCAGGATCACCTCCAGCGGGCTGTCCCGGAAGATCCGGTCGAAACCCGCCGGGTTGATGAAGCGGAAACCCAGCACCGCGCCGTGTGCCGCCAGCGACAGGCCCAGCGCCCAGTGCAATGTGCTCGGCCGGCGCCAGGCCATGCGCGGGGCTCAGCCAGCAGCGCTGTCTGGCGGCTGCTGCGCCGGGTCTGCAGCGGCAGGCTGGGCGACTTGCTGGGCGACTTGCTGGGCGTGTGCCTCAGCCGATGCTTGCGGCGGCGCGGCATCGCCCATGTCGAACGCCAACGCGCGCGGCGTGGCGGCCAGTGCGTCCTCGTCTTCGTCGTCGGCCGTGCTGTCGGCGGGGCTGTCCGCCGGCTTGGCACCGGCCGGCATGCTTGCCGCATCGTCAAGCCGGGTCGCCAGGTTGGCATGCAGGTCCAGCGTCAGCAGGTCCATGCCGGTGATGCGCACCCGCACCCGGGTGTTGCGTGGCAGCGCCTCGCAGCCCAGCGCCTTGAACACCAGCGGCAAGGTGTCGGCCCGCACCAGGCCGTCTTTCAGCACCGCGGCGTCCAGCTCGGTGATGTTGTTTTGTTGCAGCCAGCGCAGCGTCCAGAAGCGCTCGATGTCGCGCTGAAAGTCGTTGTAGGCGCTGTAGGCCGCATCAAACAGCGAGATCACCGAAAACAGCGTGACGTCCTTGGGCTTGAAGGGTGCTGCCAGCGCGGCGGTGTTGCCGTGCCGGGCCACCGCGATGATCTGCCACTGGTTGACCAGGTCCACATAGCGCCGCAGCGGCGAGGTAGCCCAGCTGTATTGCGCAACGCCCATGCCGGCATGCGGTGCCGGCCGCACGCCCATGCGCACCTTGACGCCCGGCGCCATGCTGGCCTGGCTGCGGTAGATGCCGGGCACACCCGCGTTGGCGATAAAGCCGCCCCAGTGGCTGTTGGCCAGGATCATCGCCTCGCTGACGATCAGGTCGAGCGGCGCACCACGCTTGCGCTCGCTGATGCGCACGGTCTCGTCGCCGCGGGGCTCGCCGGCTTTGTCCGAGGCTGCCAAGGCTGCATTTGCGGCGTCAGTGCCCGTCGCCGGGTCGAGCTTGAAGTTGTAGTCCGGCCGGTTGAAGTTCTCCGGCTTGCCGCGCACCACCTCGCGCTGGGCCTTCAAATGCCGGGCCAGCCGGAAGGCAAACGCCAGCTCAGGCGCAAACAGGTACTCGGCCACGGCGTCACCGGTCAGCGCGGCCTCGGTCACCACCTCGTCGAGCTGGTCGTGGCGCAGGTTGGCGGCAATCGGCACGCGCTCGATCCGGGTTTCGGTTTTGAGCACCGCCAGGGTGGCTTCGTCATAGGTGACGTACAGGCTGACCGCCGGGCAGTCGCGGCCCTCGATCAGGGTGTAGGCCTGCACCACCTCGTCGGGCAGCATGGTCAGCTTGCCACCCGGCATGTAGACGGTGGACAGGCGCTCGCGCGCCAGCTTGTCGATGGGCGAATCGGGGGCGATGGCCAGCGCGGGCGCGGCGATGTGCACCCCAAAGATGACGGTGCCGGTCTCCAACCCGTTGACCGACAGTGCATCGTCGATCTCGGTCGTCTGCGAGTCGTCGATCGAAAACGCCTGCACCGGCGCCAGCGGCAAGTCGTCTTTGATGGCGGGTGCGGCCAGCGCCGGAAAGCCGGTGCCCTTGGCAAACTGCTCGAACAAAAACCGCTTCCAGTGGAACTGGTAGGGCGAATCGATGGCGCCTGCACTTTGCAGCAGGTCCAGCGGCGCTTTTTGAGACCGCTTTGCGGCCTCGACCACGGCCTTGTACTCGGGCCCGTTTTTGTCGGGCTTGAACAGGATGCGGTAGAGCTGCTCACGCACCGGGCCTGGGCAGCGGCCGGCGGCCAGGTCAACCGCCCAGGTCTCGATCAGCGCGGCCTGCTCGGCCTTGCGGGCGATGCCCAGCAGGGCGGCCTTGACCGTCTCTTCGGGCGCTTTCTTGAACAAGCCCCGGCCGGCGCGGCGAAAGTAGTGCGGCGCCTCGAACAGCTTGAACAGCACGGCGGCCTGCAGATCGGTGCCCGCCTGCGCCGAAAAATACTCCCGCGCCAGGTCACCAAAGCTGAATTCACCCTCTGGGGCAAACTCCCAGGCCAGGTCGAGGTCGATCTCGGCCGCTGCGGCCTGAGCGGCAGTGATCAGGGCCGCCGGCTCGGGCTTGGCAAAGCGCAGCAGCACGTTGGCGGATTTGACCTTCACGCGCTTGCCGGAGTCGAGCTCGATTTGCACCGAGGCGTCGGCCTCCGACATCACACGGCCAGCGAGGAATTTGCCGGCATCTTCAAACAGGGCGTAGTTCACCGGCTGGATTGTCCCATCCCGGTCAGGCCGGGCGGGCTGGCAGATGAGCGGTGGCGCCGGGCGGGGCTGCAATTGCCGCGCTGTCCTGCACGCCGGCCGCGCCGTCCAGCCCTTGTGCGGCGATCCAGCCCGGCGCAAACAAGGTGTCGTGGTAGCGCTCGCCAGCGTCGCAGATCAGGCTGACGATGCTGCCGGCCTCACCGCGTTGGGCCATCTCGCGCGCCAGGTGCAGCACGCCGATGAAGTTGCAGCCGGTGGATGGCCCGACACGTCGGCCCAGCCGGGCGCTGAGGTCGAGTGCGGCGGCAAAACTCTGCGCATCGGGCACCCGCAGCATGCGGTCGATCACGCCGGGCAAAAAGCTGGGCTCGACACGCGGCCGGCCGATGCCCTCGATGCGGCCGCGCGAGGTCGGTTGCAGGTCGCGCCGGCGCTGCACAAAGGCATCGAAAAACACCGAGTTTTCCGGGTCCACCACCGCCAGCCGGGTCATCGCCAGCGCCTCACGGCGGTAGCGGATATAGCGCCCGATGGTGGCCGAGGTGCCGCCCGTGCCCGCGCCCACCACGATCCAGCGGGGCAGCGGGTGTGGCTCTTGCTGCAACTGGGCAAACAGGCTCTCGGCAATGTTGTTGTTGCCGCGCCAGTCGGTGGCCCGCTCGGCATGGGTGAACTGGTCCATGTAGTGGCCGCTGCGGGCAGCGGCCAGCGCCTCGGCCTCGGCATAGACCCGGGACGGCTCGACCTCGACACACTCACCGCCGTAGAAGTTGATCTCTTCGAGCTTGCGGGCCGCCGTGCCACGTGGCACGACGGCGACAAACGGCAGGCCCAGCAGCCGGGCGAAATAGGCCTCGCTGATGGCGGTGGACCCGGACGAGGCCTCGACCACCGTGGTGCCCGGCCCGATCTGGCCGTTGCACAGGCCGTAGAGAAACAAGGAGCGCGCCAGCCGGTGTTTCAGGCTGCCCGACGGGTGGGTGGACTCGTCCTTCCAGTAGACGGTGACGCCCGGCGTCTCGGCCAGCGCCAGCGGAATCAAATGGGTGTCGGCCGAGCGGCGGGCATCGGCTTCGATGCGTTGCAGGGCCTGGGCCAGCCAGGCGCGGTGTGCGGTGTCGCTCATGTTTGGCGCTCGGTGGTGGGTTGATCAGCGTCATCTTGCAGATGGAGAAACTGCAGGATGAAGGGCAGGTGCTCGTCGAAGTCAGAAATCGCGTGGTCGCTGCCGGGCAGCAGCCGAATCGTGGCGCCGGGTGCAGCGCCCAACAGCCCCAGCATCTCGCGCCAGTCCAGCACCTCGTCACCTTTTGCGATCACCGCGCCGTAGCGGTCCAGACGGGTCAGCGCTGGCATCCGCAGTGCCTGCAACTCGGCGATGTACTCGGGGCGGAAGAAAAACGTCTCGTCGGGGCGGTGGAACTGGGTCTGCTCACCGATGTAGGCCGCCAGGTCACGCGCCGGGTCTACCGCCGGGTTGAGCAGCATCGCCCGGCAGCCGGTGGCCTCGGCCACGGCGGTGGCATAAAAACCGCCGAGTGAGCTGCCGACCACTGCCATGTCAGCCCGCGGCCAGCCTTTGATGCCTTGGCAGATGAGCGTCCAGGCGGCCGCAGGCGAAGGCGGCAGCTGCGGACACCACCAGTGCACATCGGGCCGGTGGGCCGCCAGCCAGGCCTGCAGGTGCCGGGCCTTGAACGAGCCGGGCGAGGAGCGAAAGCCGTGCAGGTAGAGCAGGTGCATGGCGCGCATTGTGGGGCGCACGCTGCTGCAGGCCGCCGTGAACCTCAGGCGTTGTGGGCCCCGGTGGCCCGCATGAACTCCCGGCGCAGCTGGTCGCTGCCGTTGAAGCAGCCGGCAAAGGCCTGGGTGTAGACCCGCTCGTCGCCGCGCCGATCCTCGCCCAGCAGCAGGCACAGCTGCTCGGCTTCGATCACGCAGGCCGCACCTTGGGCCCGGCCGTGCGTGACCAGCGCGTCGGCGATGTCGCGGGTCATCCACTCCTGGTAGGTGAAGCGGTGGCCGATGGCGTCCACCAGCCTGGCGATGCGGCCAAAGCCGTGCAGCCGGCCGCCGGGGATGTAGGCCACGTGCGCAATGCCGCGAAACGGCACCAGGTGGTGTGGGCACACGCCGTGCACTGCGATGCCACGCACCACCACCATGTCCTGGCGGGTGTCGGCAAAGCCCTCGCCCAGTACCTCGGCCGGGTCCAGCCCATAGCCGCCCAGCAGGCGCCGCTGCCACAACTCACGAACACGCTGGGGCGTCTTGCCGGTGTGGGCGCCATCGGGCGACACGCCGCAGGCCCGCAGCATGTCGGCAATCGCCTGCTCAAAGGCCGGGCCGTCGAACTGGCCTGTCCGCGGGATGCCGACAGTGCCTGAGCCTGCGCGTGAGCCTGCGCCTGCCGGGGAGTCTGGTGTGCCCGGGCCGTGATCGTGTTGGGCTTTGTCGGGGTCGGCGTGCTCGCAGGGCTCGTGCATCGGGGTCTCCGGCGGGGGTGAAAGTTGTGGCTTTCGGTGCGGCGTCAGCCCCTGCGTGCGGTGCGGGTGATCGGCGCAGGGCGTTCGGCGCGCACCTTAGCGCATTTGTTCAGCGGCACGGCCTCAGGCCTCTCAGCCAGCCAGTGCCGCCAGCAACTGGGTGTGCAGTCCGCCAAAGCCGCCGTTGCTCATCACCAGCACCTGATCGCCGGGCCGGGCGGCGCGGGCGATCGCCGCCACCAGCTTGTCCACGCTGTCCGCCACCACCGCCTGCGCGCCCATCGGCAGCAGGGCCTCGGCGGCGTCCCAGCCGTAGTTGCCTTGCAGGCAGAAGGCCAGATCGGCTTCTTCCAGCGCCCAGGGCAGGGCGGCTTTCATGTCGCCCTGCTTCATGGTGTTGGTGCGCGGCTCGAACACCGCCAGGATGCGCGCCAGGCCGGCCTTGCGGCGCAGGCCGTTGATGGTGGTGCGCATGGCGGTGGGGTGGTGCGCAAAATCGTCGTAAACCTTGATGCCACCGGCCTCGCCCAGCAGCTCCAGCCGGCGGCGCACGTTCAAGAACGTGGCCAACGCGGCAGCGGCCAGCTCGGGCGCCACGCCCACATGCTCGGCCGCGCCGATGGCGGCCAGCGCGTTGAGCTGGTTGTGCTCACCCAGCAAGGGCCAATCAACACGGGCGATCTTCAGGCTGCCGCGCAGCACGTCGAAACCGTGCGGCTCACCGCGTGCACGCAAAGCGCCAGGCTCCTCCTTGCGGGCGCCGAAGCGCTGCAGCTCGCTCCAGCAGCCGCGCGCCAGCACCCGGTCGAGTGCAGCCTCGCGGCTGTTGACCACCAGCCGACCGGTGGACGGCACGGTGCGCACCAGGTGGTGGAACTGGGTCTCGATCGATGCCAGGTCCGGGAAGATGTCGGCGTGGTCGTACTCGAGGTTGTTCAGGATCGCAGTGCGCGGCCGGTAGTGCACAAACTTGCTGCGCTTGTCGAAGAATGCGGTGTCGTACTCGTCGGCCTCGATCACGAAGGGGCTGCGCTGGCCGGGTGCTTGGGCGCGCGTCTGCGGCGAGTCGATCTGGCCCAGCCGGGCCGAGATGCCAAAGTTCAGGGGCACGCCACCGACCAGAAAGCCCGGCTGCAACCCGGCCTGCTCCAGGATCCAGGCCAGCATCGAGGTGGTGCCGGTCTTGCCGTGGGTGCCGGCCACCGCCAGCACATGGCGCGGGTGCGCCGGGTGGTGCAGCACGTTCTCGGCCAGCCACTGCGGGCCGCTGGTGTAGGCCGCGCCGGCATCCAGGATCGCCTCCATCAGCGGGTTGCCGCGGGTCACGACATTGCCGATCACCCAGACATCGGGCTGCAGCGCCAGCTGGTCGGCACCGAAGCCCTCGATCAGATCGATGCCCAGACCGCGCAGCTGGTCGCTCATCGGCGGGTAGACGTTGGCGTCGCAGCCGGTGACGCGGTGGCCCGCCTCGCGGGCGATGGCGGCAATGCCGCCCATGAAAGTGCCGCAGATACCCAGGATGTGGAGGTGCATGAGGGATGATTCTCGAAAGGGGAATAACGCTGCGCCCGGGCTGGCGCTGCCGGGCTCAGGCGCTCAGACCGTAAAGCCTTGGCGCGCCACCCATTCTTGCCCCGGGGCCAGGACCACGGGTGTGCCGATGGCGGCCGCCTCGATGCACAGGAAGTGCTGCCAGTCGTGGTCGGGCAGGTCGTCGATTTCGGCCGATTTGACCGGGCCCGGGTTCCAGACTACGGCGTCGGCAAAGCCCTCGTTCTGGATCGTCATCCGGCCCATGGCGGTGGCCAGGCCCAGCGGCCCCTTGTGGATCGCATGCACGTCGTAGTAGACGCGGTCGATCTCGCCGGCAAAACCCAGCGGGTCGAGTTCTTGCGGCTGGGTCTTGCCGCTCAGCTTGTCGAGGTAGCGCACGCCGTACAGGCCGGCCAGCCGGGCGTGTTTGAGGTCGTCGATCAGCAAGTAGGTGTGCAGCGCGGCGGTGAAGTCGAACGGGGTGTCGCCGGTGTTGGTGATCGCCAGCTCGACATCGAGCTGCAGGCCCGACAGGCTGAAGCTGAGTTCGACCTCGAAGGCGTGCGGCCAGATGGCGCGGGTGGCGGCGTCGTCGGTCAGCCGCAGCACGCCGATCACCACCTCACCGCGGGTCGAACCTTCGACCCACTGCCAGGCCCGGTCACGCACCAGGCCGTGGCGCGGCAAAGGCCCGAGCAGCGCAAACTGCGGAAAGATCACCGGGATGCCGCCGCGCACGGCCTGGCCGTTACCTGCCACAGCCAGCGGTGACAGGTAGAGCCGCTCCTGGTCGCCGGCCGGGATCCAGGACACCAGCTGGCCGCCGTGAAGCAGTACCGTGGCCTGGGCGCCGTCGGGCGCACGCAGCCACATCGCCGGCTGGCCCAGCACGGTGGTGGGTTTGATCATGGCGCCAGGGCGCGGAAGGCGACCCGGGCCGCCGCCACCGTGGCCGCGATGTCGTCGGCGGTGTGGGCCGCGCTGACAAAGCCGGCTTCGTACAGGGCCGGTGCCAGGTAGACGCCCTGGTCCAGCATGGCGTGAAAGAAGCGGTTGAAGCGCTCGTTGTCGGTGGCCATCACGGCGCCGTAATTCTGCGGCAGCGGGGTTGTGGATGAGGTGGTGAAAAAGAAGCCGAACATGCCACCCTGGCTGTCGCCCACCAGCGGCACGCCCGCCTCGTGCGCCGCAGCGGTCAGGCCGGCGACCAGCGATTGGGTGCTGACTGACAAGGCCTCGAAAAAGCCCGGCCGGGTGATCTCTTTCAGCGTGGCCAGGCCGCAGGCGGTGGCCACCGGATTGCCCGACAGGGTGCCGGCCTGGTAGACCGGGCCCAGCGGTGCCAGCAGGCCCATCACCTTTTTGCTGGCGCCAAACGCGGCCAGCGGCATGCCGCCGCCAATGACCTTG
>JBBRZR010000125.1:0-11642 GCA_038236495.1 Burkholderiales bacterium | reverse complement strand
GGTGTCGAACAGGTCGGGCTCGCCTGGCTTTGATTCGCCGGCAGGCGCGTTGGGCGCCGCAGTGACGGCCAAGCGGGTCTCCAGCTCGGTGCGCCAGGCCCTGAAGCCATAGCGCTGGTAGAAATCCAGCAAGCCGGCCTCGTCCACCGGCTGCATCGCCAGGCCCTCCACGCTGGGCCAGCCCGCCAGGTGCTCGGTCAGGTCGCAATCGGTCACCACGGTGACCAGTCGCCGGGCCTGGGGCAACCAGTCCAGCGCCTTGCGCAGGTTGTCGCCCACAGCGCCCTTGACGCCGCCGGCCGCGGCGATCACGCCGTCCAGCGAGCCGTGCTCGGCCAGCCACTTGACGGCGGTCTTGGGGCCGACCTTCTCGACCCCGGGCACGTTGTCCACCACGTCGCCCACCAGTGTCAGGTAGTCGACGATGCGGTCCGGCGGCACGCCGAACTTGGCCTTGACGCCCTCGATGTCGAGCCGCTCGTTGCTCATGGTGTTGATCAGCGTGACCCGGTCGGTCACCAGTTGCGCCAGGTCCTTGTCGCCGGTCGAGACGATCACCTGGTGGCCGGCCGCCGCGCCCACCCGGGCCAGGGTGCCGATGGCGTCGTCGGCCTCGATGCCGGGCACCTCCAGGATGGGCCAGCCCAGCAGCCGCACCACCTCGTGGATGGCGGGGATCTGGCTGCGCAGGTCCTCGGGCATGGGCGCCCGCTGGGCCTTGTACTGGTCGTACCAACCATCGCGAAAGGTCGGGCCGTGGGCGTCGAAGACGCAGGCCGCATGGCCAGCATGGCCGTTGTGGCCGCTGCCCAGCACCTGCTCGCGCAGGCGTTTCATCATCGCCACCATGCCGTGGATGGCACCGGTCGGGAACCCGTCCGGTGCGCGCAAGTCGGGCATGGCGTGGTAGGCCCGGTACAGGTAGCTGGAGCCGTCGACCAGCAGCAGGGTGGGCAGGGGCGGTGTGGGTTCGCTCATGGCGGCGATTGTCGGCGCGGTTTGCGCTGGTGTTGCCCCTGGTGTTTGCACCTGCGCTGCGGCGCCCCGGCCCCGATCCGCGCCCGCCACCTAGAATCTGTCCATGAAAATCCAATTTGCGCTGACCTGGGCAGCGCTGTCGGCTGCAAGCCTGTTGACGGCTTGTGCCAGCGCTCCCAACAGCGCCCCCGGCGGCACCGATGCGGCCGTGCAGCGCCTGGTCAGCGAGGACGATCATGTGCGCATCGACGAGTTGCGCGTGCGCGGCCAGACCCAGCGCCTGTCGGTGCAGAACAAGGACAGCGTCGCACCCGGCTACGACATCCTGCCGCCCACCGGCGGGCACGACCCGTCCAAGAGCAAGGACGCCGCCGGTCAGCGGGTCTGGCCCGTGCTGACGTTCTGAGCCGCCGCCTGCGCTGCGGCACCGGACGATCCGACCGACCCCAAAACATGGCGGTATTCACCCCCGTATCCGCCGATGAGGCCGCGGCACTGACGCTGCGGCTGGGCGCGGGCCCGTTGCTGGCGATCGAAGGCATCGGTGCCGGCATCGAAAACACCAACTACTTTGTCAGCACCCAAGATGGCGAATGGGTGCTGACGGTGTTCGAGCGCCTGACGGCCGAGCAGTTGCCGTTCTACCTGGGCCTGATGCAGCACCTGGCCCAGCGCGGCCTGCCGGTGCCCGAGCCGCGGGCCGACGCCCAGGGCCAGCTGCTGCACCGCGTGGCCGGCAAGCCGGCGGCACTGGTCAACCGCCTGCCCGGCCACCACCAGCTGGCGCCCGACCTGCACCACTGCGCCCAGTTGGGCGGCCTGCTGGCGCGGCTGCACCTTGCGGTGATCGATTTCCCGCTTCACCAGCCCAACCTGCGCGGCCTGGCCTGGTGGCAGGCGATGGCGCCCCAACTGCAGCCGCACCTGCAGCCGGCGCAGCAGCAACTGCTGGCCGACGAGCTGGTGTTTCAGCAAGCGGTCGCTGCGTCCCCCGCCTACGCCGACCTGCCCCGCGGCGCGGTGCATGCCGACCTGTTCTGCGACAACGTGCTGTTCGACGGCCTGCCCGGCCATGAAAAGCTCACCGGCTGCTTCGATTTCTACTTTGCCGGCAGCGACACCTTCGCCTACGACCTGGCGGTGTGCCTGAACGACTGGTGCCTCAATGCCGACGATGCCGCGCTGGACGACAGCCGGGCACAGGCCCTGTTGCAGGCCTACTTGCAGCACCGGCCGCTCAGCGCCGCCGAAGCGCGGCTGATGCCGGCGATGTTGCGGGCCGCCGCGCTGCGCTTCTGGCTGTCACGCCTGGGCGACTGGTTTTTGCCGCGCAACGCCGCCCTGCTGCAGCCCAAGGACCCAGCGCACTTCGAGCGCATCCTGCGCAGCCGCATCGCCCAGCCCTGGCACCCGCCGCTGGGCTGACACGGCAGCCGTGCCCGCCCGACCTCCCACACCCACAACCCGACACCCCTCCGGCATGGCACTTCGACTACACCCGGTGGCCCCGCGCCAGGGCTGGCACTGGATTCGCCAGGGATTTGCGCTGTGGTGGCGCCGACCGCTGGCTTTTGTGGGCTTGTTCACCTTCTTCCTGTTCTCCGTTTTGCTGCTGATGGTGCTGGTGCCGGTGCTGGGCGGGCCGTTGGGCATGGCGATGTTGCCGATGCTGAGCCTGGGCTTCATGGTGGCCACCCGCAGCGCGGCCAACGGCGGCACGGTGCACGCGCTGCAGTTGATCGAGGGCCTGCGCCACCCCGACCGGGCACGGCGGCGGGCGCAGTGGCTGCTGTGCGGGGCCTACGCCCTGTGTTCGATGGTGGTGATCAGCCTGTCGGATTGGGTGGACGGCGGGCTGTTCGAGGACCTGCAGCGCCTGATCGCCCAGACCAGCGTGGACAGCAAGCCGTCGCCCGAGATCGACGCCATCCTGGCCGATCCGCGGCTGGTGCAGGGCATGGTGGTGCGCATCGGGCTGGCCGGCTTGCTGTCGGTGCCGTTCTGGTTTGCACCGGCGCTGGTGCACTGGGGCGGCCAGGGCGTGGGCCAGGCGCTGTTCACCAGCACACTGGCGCTGTGGCGCAGCCGTGGCGCGTTCACGGTCTACCTGCTGGGCTGGGCGGGCGCGATGCTGGCCGTGGCGCTGGCCGTGGCGCTGGTGGGGGTGGTGACCGGCGCCCGGTCGGCACTGGGCCTGCTGACGATGCCGATCGGGCTGGTCTTCACCGCGGCTTTCTACATCTCTTTGTGGCCCAGTTTCACCGACAGCTTCGGCGATCCCGAGGCGACAATCGCCCCATGACGAACCGTCCCCCCCGCTTCGCCACCCCGCTTTTTCGCGGCCTGAGCTTGCTGCTGCTGGCTTCAGCGCTGAGCGGTTGTGCCGTGGTCACCGTGGCTGGTGCCGCGGCCGGGGCGGCCATCAGTGTCACCGGCGCGGTGGTGGCCACCACCGTGGCGGTCACCGGCAAGGTGGTCGGCAAGGCCATCGACGTGGTGGTGCCTTAACCCGCCACGGCGGAATCCGGGCGACAGCCCGGCGTGATTTCGGCGCAACACCGGACACACTCCCAAGCGCACTGTCATCGTCCTCGGCGGCATCGCCGTGCAGAATTGACCGTGATCATGTTGCAGCCCAGGCACAACGCGTTTGCCGCGGCGCCCGGTGCAACGGATGCCAGTCCTCACCACCCCTCGCGGCGGCACGCCATTTGCGTGATGCCGTGCCTCTGCACACCGTCCAGGACTTCAGCCATGCCCCGTCACGCCCTTCCCGCCGTTCTCCGCGCACATCCTCTGGCCGCCGCGCTGGCCTTGGCTTTTTCGGCCACCGGTTTTGTGCCCGCAGTCTGGGCCCAGACCAGCGCTGAGGCGGGCAAGCTGCAGACCGTGACGGTCACCGCCGAGCGGCGCGAGGAAAACATCAAGGACGTGCCCAGCTCGGTCTACAGCCTGTCGGGTGAAAAGCTCGACATCATCAACTCCAGCGGGCAGGACGTGCGCATGCTGTCGGGCCGGGTACCCAGCCTGAACATCGAGTCCTCGTTCGGCCGCGCCTTCCCGCGCTTCTACATCCGCGGCTACGGCAACACCGACTTTCGCAGCAATGCGTCTCAGCCGGTGTCGCTGATCTATGACGACGTGGTGCAGGAGAACCCGATCCTGAAGGGCTTCCCGGCGTTCGATCTGGCCGCCATCGAGGTACTGGCCGGCCCGCAGGGCACGCTGTTCGGCCGCAACACACCGGCTGGCGTGGTCAAGTTCGATTCGGTCAAGCCGGGCAAGAAGTTCGAGGGCTACGGCAGCATCTCCTACGGCACCTACGGCACCGTCAACCTCGAGGGCGCGGCCAACCTGCCGTTGTCCGGCGACTGGTCGGCGCGCATCTCGGCCCAGGTCCAGCACCGCGACAACTGGGTCAAGAACACGATCGCCACCGCACCGACCCAGAACTTCGAAGGCTACGACGACCGGGCGATCCGGCTGCAGGCGCTGTACGCACCCACCACCGATTTCTCGGCGCTGTTCAACCTGCACAACCGCGACCTGAAGGGATCGGCCCGCTTGTTCCGCGCCAACGTCATCAAGAAGGGCACGAACGACCTGGTCGATGGTTTTGATGCGGCCAAGATCAGCACCGACGGCCAGAACGGCCAGAACCTGCAAAACACCGGCGGCAGCGCCCGGCTGAGCTGGAACCTGGGCACGATGAAGCTGTACTCGATCTCCGGCTTCGAGACGGTGGACGCCTACAGCCGCGGCGACATCGACGGCGGCTACGGCGCGGCCTTCCTGCCCACCGGCGGCGGCCCGGGCCTGATCCCGTTTCCGTCGGAGACGGCCGGTGGCATCCACGACCACCAGCAGCTGACGCAGGAGTTCCGGCTGGAGTCCAACACCGCCGGCCCACTGGCCTGGCAGGCCGGGCTGTATTTCTTCCGCGAGAAGTACGCCATCGACAGCTTCGACTACGCCACGCTGGGCGGCGGTGTGCAGTCGGGCCTGGCCACGTCCCAGCAGACCAACAACGCCTGGGCGGCGTTTGGCTCGGTCAACTACGCCATCAGCCAAGCGTTGAGCGTGCGGGGCGGCCTGCGCTACACCCAGGACAAGAAGGATTTCTCGACCACCGCGATCCAGGGCCCGGTCAACACCAGCAACGGCCTGAGCGCAAGCACCAAGGACGCCAAGCTCAACTGGGACCTGAGCGCCAGCTACGCGCTGTCGCCGGCGCTCAACGCCTACGGCCGCGTGGCCACCGGCTTCCGCGGGTCCAGCATCCAGGCGGCCTCGGCCTTTGGCGGCCAGACCTTGGCCGGACCGGAGACCAACACCTCGTACGAGGCGGGCCTCAAGGGTGATCTGTTTGACAAGCGTGCACGCATCGCGGTGGGCGTCTTCCACTACGACGTCAAGAACCTGCAGCTCAGCGCGGTGGGCGGCGGCAGCAATGTCACCAAGCTGATCAACGCCGACAAAGCCACCGGCCAGGGCGTGGAGTTCAATGTCGATGCCTACCTGACGCCCAACCTGCTGGTCACGCTGGGTGGCAGCGTCAACGACACCAAGATCAAGGACCCGTCGCTGGCGGTGGCCGGCTGCGCCCAGTGCACCATCACCAGCACCAAGGTGGTGATCGGAGGCTCGACCTTCTACAAGATCGACGGCAACCCGTTGCCGCAAGCGCCCAAGTACACGATGAACCTGACCGCACGCTACGGCATCCCGATGGGCGCCGGCGCCGAGGCCTTCATCTACACCGACTGGGTCTACCGCAGCAAGGTCAACTTCTTCCTGTACGAGTCGCTGGAGTTCACCGGCAAGTCGCTGCTCGAAGGCGGCCTGCGTGCCGGCTACAGCTGGGCCAACGGCAAGTACGAGGCCGCCATCTTCGGCCGCAACATCACCAACCAGGTGCGTGCGGTCGGTGGCATCGACTTCAACAACCTGACCGGCTTCATCAACGACCCTCGCACCTACGGCGCGCAGTTCAAGACGATGTTCTGATCTGCCCCGTCAGCCGCACTGCCAGCGGGCCCTTCGGGGCCCGTTTTTAATGGGCGACTTTCAGGGGCGTGGCGGCGAAACCCGCCCCCTACAATTTGCCCTCCACCCCCCGTTTGCCTGCCGGGTGCGGCCGCCCGCCGACCCCCAATGATTGCCCCGACCCCATGACCGAACTTGCCAAATCCTTTGAGCCCGCCGCCATCGAGGCGCACTGGGCGCCACTGTGGGCGCAAAGCGGCATTTACGCCCCCACGCTGGACCCGAGCAAGCCGTCGTTTTCGATCCAGCTGCCGCCGCCCAATGTCACCGGCACGCTGCACATGGGCCATGCCTTCAACCAGACCATCATGGACTCGTTGACGCGTTACCACCGCATGCGCGGCTTCAACACGCTGTGGGTGCCGGGCACCGACCATGCCGGGATCGCCACCCAGATCGTTGTCGAACGCCAGTTACAAGAGGCCGGCTTGTCGCGCCACGACCTGGGCCGCGAGACCTTCTTGAAACACGTCTGGGACTGGAAGAACAGCTCGGGCCAGACCATCACCCGCCAGATGCGGCGCCTGGGCGACAGCGTGAGCTGGGACCATGAGTACTTCACGATGGACGAAAACTTGTCCACCGTCGTGACCGAAACCTTCGTGCGGCTGTATGAAGAGGGCCTGATCTACCGCGGCAAGCGCCTGGTCAGCTGGGACCCGGTGCTGAAATCCGCGGTGTCGGACCTGGAGGTCGAAAACGAGGAGGAGGACGGGTTCCTCTGGCACATCCGCTACCCCCTCGTGGACGACGACGGCAGCCTGGCCGCCGCCGGGGGCCCGACCAGCCTGGTGGTGGCCACCACCCGCCCCGAAACCATGCTGGGCGACACCGCCGTGATGGTGCACCCCGAGGACGAGCGCTACACCGCGCTGATCGGCCAGCAGGTGCAACTGCCGATCACCGGCCGGCGGGTGCCGGTGATTGCCGACGCCTATGTGGACAAGGCCTTTGGCACCGGTGTGGTCAAGGTCACCCCGGCGCACGACCAAAACGACTACCAGGTCGGCCAACGCCACGGCCTGGAGATGCTGACCATCTTCACGCTGGACGCCAAGGTGCGCAGCGATCTGGCCGACATCCCTGAGGCCTACCGCGGCCTGGACCGCTTTGCCGCCCGCAAGGCCATCGTCGCGCAACTGGACGCGGAAGGCCTGCTGGTCGAAACAAAGAAGCACAAACTGCAGGTGCCGCGCTGCGCCCGCACCGGCCAGGTGATCGAGCCGATGCTGACCGACCAGTGGTTCGTGGCGGTGAGCAAGCCGGGTTACAACGGCAAGAGCATCGCCCAGGAGGCGATCGAGGTGGTGGCCTCGGGCGAGGTCAAGTTCGTGCCCGAGCAGTGGGTCAACACCTACAACCAGTGGATGAACAACATCCAGGACTGGTGCATCAGCCGCCAGCTCTGGTGGGGCCACCAGATCCCCGCCTGGCACGGCAGTGCAGGTGAGCTGTTTGTCGGCCGCAACGAGACCGAGGCCCGGGCCAAGGCCGATGCTGCCGGCTACAGCGGCGCACTGACCCGCGACCCGGATGTGCTCGACACCTGGTACTCCTCAGCCCTGGTGCCCTTTTCGACCCTGGGCTGGCCCGCCAAGACGGTGGAGCAAGACCTGTTTTTGCCCAGCAGCGTGCTGGTGACGGGCTACGACATCATCTTTTTCTGGGTCGCCCGGATGATCATGATGACCAAGCACTTCACCCAATCGGCCGACTGCCCGGCCGGCAAGGTGCCCTTCCACCATGTCTACATCCACGGCCTGGTGCTGGACGCACAGGGCAAGAAGATGAGCAAGAGCGAGGGCAATGTGCTGGACCCGGTCGACCTGATCGACGGCATCGCCCTGGGCCCGCTGCTGGACAAGCGCAGCACCGGCCTGCGCAAGCCCGAGACGGCGCCGAAGGTGCGCAAGGCGACCGAAAAAGAGTTTCCGGATGGCATCCCGGCTTACGGCGCCGACGCGCTGCGCTTCACCTTTGCCGCGATGGCCACCTTGGGCCGCAGCATCAACTTCGACAGCAAGCGCTGCGAGGGTTACCGCAATTTCTGCAACAAGCTCTGGAACGCCACCCGCTTTGTGCTGATGAACTGCGAGGGCGCCGACTGCGGCCTCAAGGAGCACACCAAGGCCGAATGCCAGCCTGGCGGCCCGGCGCACGGCTACCTCAAGTTCTCGCCGGCCGACAAATGGATCAGCAGCGAGCTGCAGCGGGTCGAGGCCGCCGTGGCCGACGGTTTTGCCGGTTACCGGCTCGACAACGTGGCCAATGTGATCTACCAGTTTGTCTGGGACGAGTACTGCGACTGGTACCTGGAGATCGCCAAGGCGCAGATCAGCATGGGCACTGAGGCCGAGCAACGCGCCACCCGCCGCACGCTGTTGCGCGTGCTGGAAACCGTGCTGCGCCTGCTGCACCCGGTGGCGCCCTTCATCACCGCCGAGTTGTGGGCCACGGTGGCGGTGGTGGCGGGCCGCAAGGCTGCGGATTCCCCCGACACCGTGGCCACCGCTGTCTACCCGCAGGCCCAGCTGGACCGCATCGACGCCGCGTCCGACGCCTGGATGGCCCGGCTCAAGGCCCAGGTCACGGCCTGCCGCAGCCTGCGCAGCGAGATGAACCTGTCACCCGCCGCCCGGGTGCCCTTGCTGGTTTTTGGCGACACCGCGTTTGTCAACCAGGCAGCACCCCTGCTCAAGGCCTTGGTCAAGCTGTCCGAGGTGCAGGTGTTCGACGACGAGGCCGCGTTCACGCAAGCCAGCGCCTTGTCGCCGGTGGCCGTGCAGGGCGCCGTGCGCATGGCACTGCAGGTGCCCATCGATATCGAGGCCGAACGCGCCCGGTTGGCCAAGGAGATCACCCGGCTGGACGGCGAGATCACCAAGACCCACGCCAAACTGGGCAACGAGAGCTTCGTGGCCCGCGCCCCAGCCGCCGTGGTCGAGCAGGAGCGGGCCCGCTTGGCCGACTTCAGCCAGACGCTGGTGCGGCTGCGCGAGCAGGCAGCGCAGCTGCCGGCGGCCTGAGCCGACCCGCGGGCGTCAAAAACCGCCGGCGTCAGCCACCCAGCGCGTCAATAGCCTGCCGCAGCGCTGTCGGGCGACAGCAGCTCGTCGATGCGTCGGGCCACCTCCCACGCCGCTCTGACGCGGGATTCCAGCGTGGTGCTGGCCACCCGGGGTGTGACCTGCAGCGTGTCGATCTGGTGCAGCGGGCGGCCCGAGGCCAGCAGGCCGGGCTCCAGGCTGTCGAACCAGGCGGCGGCCATGCGGCCGCTGCCCAGCACCTCGGCCAGCGCCAGTTCGTCGAACAGGCTGCTGGAGGACAGGCTGACCAGCACCTGGTTGACTTTGCACGAGCCCAGGTAGCGCTCACCCAACAACCCCTGGTAGCGCGAAAACGCGCTCAACATCACGCACACGCCGTCGCTGTGCTCGATCAGCTCGCGCAGGCCAACCGGCTCGACCAACCAGCGCGCCCACAGCGGGTCACTGGCATGCAGCACCGGGTCGTAGCCGATCACCCGCGTCCCAAAAGCCGCCAGCAACGGCGCAAGCACCTGCGCTGCCGGGGCCATGCCGACCATGCCCACCGTGGCGCCGCCCAACTCGCGGCCCACCAGTAGGCCCTCGGCGTTGACCACCGGCACCCGGCGCAACATCTGCAGCAACGCACCGATCATGAACTCGGCCTCAGCCTGGGCCGTGGCGTCGCCCGGCCGCACCACCTCGGCGCCGGCCCGGGCGCAGGCGTCGAAGTCGATGTTCTCGACACCTGCCGACAACCGGCCCACCGCCTTGAGCTTGGGGGCGGCCGCCAGCATCTCGGCATCCAGCGCCACAGTGGCCGGGATCACCAACGCACGAACCTGCGCCAGCGCCTTCTTCAGGGCAGCGGGGTTGCGCGCCAGTTCAGGCGCATAGCGCACCGGATGGCGCGCCACCAGCCAGGTCATCACCGCCGGGTCCAGCGGCTCGATGATCAGCACCATGGCGGACGCAGGCCTGGACTCGACGCCTCGCTGGTCACAAACGCCATGACAGAATCATTGCCAGTTCAACTTCCAAAAGAGTCATCGACATGCTGGTGAAAAAAGCGATTTTCCCGGTTGCCGGATTGGGCACCCGGTTTTTGCCGGCGACCAAGGCGCAGCCCAAGGAAATGTTGCCGGTGGTGGACAAGCCTTTGATCCAGTACGCGGTGGAAGAGGCTTACGCCGCCGGTGTGCGCGAGATGATCTTCGTCACGGGGCGCCACAAACGCCCGATAGAAGACCACTTTGACATGACTTTCGAATTGGAGGTAGCCCTCGAACAGGCGGGCAAGGCCGAATTGTTGGCCGTGGTCCGCAGCGTCAAGCCGCACGACATGGAGTGCATCTACGTGCGCCAGGCCCAGGCACTGGGTTTGGGGCATGCGGTGCTGTGTGCCCAACGGCTGGTGGGCAACGAGCCGTTTGCGGTGTTGTTGGCCGACGATTTGATGGTGGGGTCGCCGCCGGTGCTCAAGCAGATGGTCGACCAGTTTGCCGAGTGGCGCGCGTCCATTCTGGCAGTGCAGGAGGTGCCGGCCGAGCAGACCCGGCGCTACGGCATCGTGGATGGCACCCCAGTGAACGACCGCGTGATGGATGTCAACCGCATCGTCGAGAAGCCCGCGCCCGAAGACGCACCCTCGCGCCTGGGGGTGGCCGGCCGCTACATCCTGACGCCCGGCGTGTTCCACGAAATCGCCAGCCAGCCGCGTGGCGTGGGCGGCGAGATCCAGCTGACCGACGGCATTGCGTCGCTGCTGCGCCGCGAGAAGGTGTTTGCGTTCCGCTACGAAGGCCAGCGCTACGACTGCGGCAGCAAGGAAGGCTGGCTACAGGCCAATGTGGAGCTGGCGCTGTCGAATCCCGAGGTGGGCGCGTCGTTTCGCAGCTACTTGAAGGGTCTGGTGCTCTGACCTTAGCGGCCGGGCAGGGCCGCTCGCGCCAAAAACGTCCTTTGGTACCGCTAGCGGCGGCGCAAATAGTGCACGAACTCGTCGCCCACCGTGCTCTGCTCGATCAACTCGTTGCCGGTCTGCCGGGCAAAGGCCTGGAAGTCGCGCAGCGACCCCGGATCGGTGGCCAGCACCTTGAGCACCTCACCGGCCTGCAGCTCGGACAGCGCCTTCTTGGCTTTGAGGATGGGCAGCGGGCAGTTCAGACCGCGGGTGTCGATTTCTTTTTGCGCATCCATGGGTCTGTCCTTATCGAGGGAAAACAGCAGATTTTAGGTGCGGCGCGGCAGGTCCATGAAGCGCGGCTCTATGCCACGCCGACGCAACCACTCGGCCAGCGCGTAACCGGTACCCGCCGGCCAGCACACCAGGTCGGTCGGCTCGAACAGCTTGTATTCGGCCAGTTCGGGCGACAGCCGCACCTCGCCGCGCGCCACCGCGTGGTAGGCGATGATGATCTGGTTCATGCGCTGGAAGTCATACACGCCGATCAGGTCGAGTGACAGCACCTCCAGCGCAGTTTCCTCGGCCACCTCGCGGCTGATGCCTTCTTCAGGCGTCTCGCCGGCCTCCATGAAGCCGGTGATCAGCGCAAACATCCGGCCCGACCAGGCGGCATTGCGCGCCAGCAG
>JBBRZR010000124.1:0-11756 GCA_038236495.1 Burkholderiales bacterium | reverse complement strand
GGCATGATGCCGGCCTCACCCACCCAGTCCAGCGCCACCTGGCGGGCAAACGCGGTGGACTCGGCATCGTTGACCAGCACCGGGTAGCGCCACTGGTAGTCGATGTCCACGGTGGCGCCGAACACGGTGGCCTGGGCGATGGCCACCTCGGTGATGCGCTGCTTGAGCTGCTCGCGCACTTGCGGCCGCAGCGCGCGCACCGTGAGCTTCAACTCGGCCTGTTGCGGGATCACGTTGGCGGCCGAGCCGGCGTGGAAGGCGCCCACCGTGATGATCGCCATGTCCAGCGGCGGCACGTTGCGCGAGACGATGGTCTGCAGCGCCATCACGATGGCCGACGCCGCTACCACCGGGTCCACCGCCAGCTGCGGCATCGCGCCGTGGCCGCCTTTGCCGCGCACCGTCAGGATCACGGTGTCGCTGCTGGCCATCGCCGGCCCGGCCAGAAAGCCTAACGTGCCCTCGGGATGGCCGGGCATGTTGTGCAGCGCAAACATCGCATCGCAGGGAAATTGGTCGAAAAAGCCCTGCTCGATCATGTGGCGGGCGCCGCCAAAGCCCTCTTCGGCCGGCTGGAACACCACGTTGAGCGTGCCGTTGAAGTTGCGGCTGGCCGCCAGATGGCGGGCTGCGGCCAGCAGCATGGTGGTGTGGCCATCGTGGCCGCAGGCGTGCATCTTGCCCAGCACCTGGCTGGCCCAGGCGTGTGTGGCGGTCTCCTGGATCGGCAGCGCGTCCATGTCGGCGCGGATGCCCAGGCGCTTGGGCCCGTCGCCCACCACCAGCCTGCCCACCACGCCGGTGCCGCCCAGGCCACGGTGCACGCTGTAACCCCAGCGGGTCAGGCGCTCGGCCACCAGGTCGCTGGTCTTGAACTCCTCGAAACCCAGCTCGGGGTTGGCGTGGATCTGGTGCCGGGTGGCCAGCATCTCAGGCTCAAGCGCACGGATCGCGTCCAGGGCAGGCAGGTCGGCTCGGGCGTTCATCGGGTCTCCTCGGGGCGGCGGCAGGGGCGGGCGTTTGCCGCCGGGTATCGGCCACTGTAGCGTGGCGCATCGCCATCCCCCTGCCTGCGCGGCCGCGCCCGCTGCGCCGGGGCAGGTCAGCGGGAGGCGTCGGCAGGCGAGATGTCCAGCTTGATCCCCTCGGCTTCGATCACTTGCAGCAGCGCCGCCTCCAGCATCGCCCTGGCATGGCCAGCGGCGCGCAGCAGGTCGGCGTGCAGCGCGGCGTCAGTGGGGCCGGCGTTGAGGCATTCAGCACTGTAGGTCTCGAACAGGCCCAGCTGCAGCACCAGGCCAGCCAGGTGGCGCGGGCACTCACAGGCCACCGGGCTGGCCATGGCGGCCAGCCGGCCAAGCTGGGCGGCGTCGAATTGGCGCGGCGGCGCGGCACCCGGCCCCGGGTCGGCCGGCAAGGCCCCGGCCGCCAAGGCTGGGGCCGGGGTGCTGGCCAGTGCTGCCAGGGCAAGGTCTACCTGCACCCGCAGGTCGGCGTCGTCCAGCGGTGCACGGTGCAGATGGCAACCGGCGTCGCGCAGGCGCTGCGCGGCCAGGTCGGCACCAAAGCCGTAGACCACGATGCAGCGCCGCACGCCCAGGCGTTGTTTCAGGGCCAGCAGGCGATTGACCGTCTCGGGCTGCAATGTCGGCATCTCGGCGACCAGCAGGTCGGCCTGCGTGCCGGCCGAGGCCGTGTTGCCCAGTCCGGCCGCCAGATCGTCTTGCGCAGCTTCGGCGGCGGTCAGGTCGGCCCAGGTGCCGACGCGCTGCAGCGCGCAGGCGCCCAGCCGGCGTGGCAAGCCCAGGCCCAGCATGCAGGTGCGCGGCCGTGCGACGGCCAGCGCCTGCGGGGCGCCCAACGCGGCGCGGGCATCGGCAATCTCCTGCAGCGCCGGCGTGGGCAGCCGGGCCACCGTGCCGATTGCGTGGCCCAGATCGATCAGTTGTTTGATCAGCAGCAGTCGCTCGACATCGGCGCCGGTGTAGAGCCGATGGCCGCTGTCGGTGACCGCCGGGTCGATGACCTGGTAGCGACGCTCCCAGATGCGCAGCGTGGACACGGGGATGTGGGCCATGCGCGCCACCGCGCCACTGCGGTAGCGTGGCTGTTCGCTAGACACTGAGGTGAACATGTTTTGCATCGCAATAGTCTAGTGATTTTTGCTTGGATCGGGTGTTTATCGATGCAAAAAGGATTCACATCAGAAATAATCCTGTCAACACGAGGTCAAATACACTACGCTGGTATTTCTCCGCTTTGATGCGCCGCGGTAAAGTCGATGTCGGGCCATCCATGGCGGCCCCGGCCTGCCGGTACAACGTTGGCGACCAGCCCTGTCGGCGTTACGCTTGCAGGTTCAGGATTCCTCTCCCTGCCGGCGCCGGAGCCGGCACGGAGCATCTTTTGATCCGGACAAGGACCTACCCACCATGAACAGTCGCCGCCACTTCATCATCACGCTGGTTCCCGCCACTTTGGCACTGGGCGCCGCCACGCAGGCGCTGGCCCAGCCGGCCAAGGCCGACGAGAACGACGCTGCCGCCAAGGCCATCGGCTACAAGCACGACGCCAGCAAGGTCGATGCGGCCAAGTACCCCACCTACGCCAAGGGCAAGGTCTGCAGCGGTTGTGCGCTGTACCAGGGCAAGGCCGGTGAGCCCTGGGGCGCGTGCCCGATCGTCGGCGGCAAGCTGGTCAACGCCAACGGCTGGTGCACCGCCTGGGCCAAAAAGGGCTGATTGCCGCCCGGCCCGAAGTCATATCGGGACAACGACCCGGGCTAACCCCGGGTCGCCTGCGCTGGGTGGCTGTGCGGTAATCGCCAGCGGCGCCGCGCCGCGGTGGTCCGTCCATCCCCACCAGGAGTCCTCATGATCAAAGTCCATATCCTTTACCCGAACACCCCCGGCGTGCGTTTCGACATGGCGTACTACACCGACCGCCACATGCCGATGGTCCAGGCCAAGATCGGTGCCGCCTGCACCGGGTTCACGGTCGATGCCGGCATGGCCGGTGGTGCGCCGGGCCAGGCTGCACCTTACGTGGCGGTAGGCGCGCTGCTGGTCACCTCGGTCGAGGCCTTCGGTGCGGCGATGGGCCAGCACGGCGCCGACATCATGGGCGACATCCCCAACTACACCGACGCGCAGCCGGTGATCCAGATCAGCGAAGTCAAGGTCGGCTGACCCGGCGCCGCCGCCGCCTTGGGCGTGCGGCACGGCACCGTGCATTCACGGCAGAATCACTCACTTGACAGTGATTGGAGCCCGCCATGACTTTTGCCTCCCCGACCGCTCCCAACGCCCCGCCGGCCCAGCCCGGCGCAGCGCCGGGCGACGCCTCCAACGTATTTCCCCGGCCCGGGCACATCGCCCCCGCGGAATGGGCGGCCCGGGTGCAACTGGCCGCGGCCTACCGCATCTTCGACCGGCTCGGTTGGACCGAGCTGATCTACAACCACATCTCGCTGCGCGTGCCGTACGAGCCTGGGCACTTCTTGCTCAACCCGTTCGGCCTGCACTACTCGGAGGTGTGCGCGTCCAACCTGGTCAAGGTGGACGTGCGTGGCAACATCATTGGCCAGTCACCCTGGCCGATCAACCCGGCGGCGTTCAGCTTCCACGGCGCGATCCACCAGACCTTGCCGGATGCGCACTGCGTGATGCATGTGCACACCACCGCCACGATGGCGGTGTGCTGCCTGGACGACGGCCTGTCGTTCACCAATTTTTACGCCGCGCAGCTCTACGGCAAGGTGGCGTACCACGATTTCGAGGGCATCACGGTGCATGTTGAGGAGGGCCAGCGCATCCTGGCCAGCGCCGCCGGAAAGCCCGTGCTGCTGCTGCGCAACCATGGGCCGGTGGCGATCGGCTTCAACCTGGCCAATGCCTTCAGCCTGATGTGGCTGCTGAACCGCGCCTGCGAGGTGCAGGTGGCCAGCCAGGCGCTGGGCAAGCTGCGGCCCATCCCGGTACCGGTGCTGGAAGCCTGCGTTCGCGACGCGCTCAACTTCAACCCCAAGTTCGGCGGCGGGCAAGACGGGTTCGATGCGATGCAGCGGCTGGTGGACCGGGTGGACGCGTCGTACCGGGGCTGAGGCGCAAGCCCCCGGCTGCTCCGCCACCGCCTTCATCTTGGCCAGCGTGAGCCCATGGCGTCGGGGTGTCAGGGCGTGGTGCCCGCGGTGGCCAACGGCGGCGCGCCGATCATCAGCGCCCGGATCGCCAGCGCCAGCCGGCGCGGGTCGATCGGCTTGGACACCACGCCGTTCATGCCGGCCTCCAGGTACTGGTCTTGCTGCTCGGCCATCACGTTGGCGGTCATGGCCAGGATCGGGATGGCGCTGTTGCGCCCGGCCAGCGCCCGGATCGCCCGGGTGGCCGCCACGCCGTCCATCTCGGGCATCTGGATGTCCATCAGCAGCAGGTCGTAATGCGCCGCTTGCACCTGGTGCACGGCCTCGATGCCGTTGCCGACGATGTCGCAAAAGTGGCCGAGTTGATCGAGCAGCGCCTTGATCAGCAGCTGGTTGACGGCGTTGTCCTCGGCCGCCAGGATGCGCAGCGGCCGCTGCGGCGCCAGTGCGGCCAGACTGGCGGCCAGCCCGCCGGCCGGCAGCGACAGTGCGGGCAGCACGGCGCCCTCGGTCAGCGGCAGGGGCATCTCGCCGCGCTCCAGCGCCAGCTCGACGGTGAAGCAGCTGCCCTGGCCGGGCGCGCTGCGCACGCTGATCATGCCGTGCATCAGCGCGACGATCTCGCGGGTGATCGCCAGCCCCAGGCCGGTGCCGCCGTAGCGACGTGCGGTGGAACTGTCGGCCTGGCTGAAGCGGGTGAACAGCCGCGGCAGCGCATCGGCGGCGATGCCGATGCCGGTGTCGTGCACCTCGATCGTCAACCCCACTCGGCCGTCGGCCAGCGCCTGGTGGGCCAGCACCACCCGCACCTCGCCGCTTTCGGTGAACTTCAGCGCGTTGCCGACCAGGTTGAACAGCACCTGGCGCAGCCGGCTGGCGTCGCCCCGCAGCACCGGCGGCAGCCCGGGCGGCAGCTGCAGCGTCAGGCCCAGGCCCAGCGCCTCGGCGCGCACCGCCAGCAGCGAGACCACGTCCTGCACGGTGTCGGCCAGCGCAAACGGCTGGATGTCGAGCTCCATGCGGCCGGCCTCGATCTTGGACAGGTCCAGGATGTCGTTGAGCACCGCCAGCAACGACTGGCCCGAGCTGCGGATCAGCTGGGCGTGGCGCAGCTGGGTGGCGTCCAGCGGGCTGGCCAGCAGCAGGCCGATCAACCCCAGCACGCCGTTCAGCGGGGTGCGCATCTCGTGGCTCATGGTGGCGAGAAAGCGCGATTTGGCCTCGTTGGCGGCTTCGGCTGCGGCCTTGGCGCGTGACAGCTCCTGCTCGGCGCTGGTCACATCGCGGTAGACGCAGACCGTGCCGCCATCGGGGGTGCGGCGCTCGACCGTGTGCACCACCCGGTCGCTGACGACCAGCGGCTGCGCGTAGCCCGCGCCGGCCTGCTGGCGTGCGGCACGGCGCTGCGCCACCCAGGCGGCGCGCTCCTCGGCCGTGCCGCCCGGCAGCAGCGCGACGGCGGCGGTTTCGGCCAGCGTGTTGAACGGCAGGCCGACCCGGATCGCGTCCGCCAGCCAGGGAAAGAGCTCGACGTAGCGGCGGTTCCAGGCCACCACCCGGTCGTCGTGGTCGAGCAGCAGCAGGCCATCGTTCATCGACGCCAGCGCCTGGTCCAGCGTGGCCTTGGATGCCGCCAGCTCGGCGCGCGCCCGGGAGATGCGGCTGAAATGGCCCTGGCCCAGCGCCGCAGCGGCCAGCAGCATGGCCACAAAACCGCCGGCCACCCCGGTGATCAGCGCGCGGTGGCGTTCGCCCTCGCGGGCCACCGCGTCCAGCCGCAGGCTGGCGGCCAGCAGCACGCCGGGGTAGAGCGTGGCGCGCGCCACCAGGATCGCGGGCGCGCCGTCCAGCCGGCCCGGGGCTCGCCAGGCCTGCCCGGTGGCAGAGGCCGCGCTCAGCGGCGGCGTCAGCACCTGGCCGGCAGGGCGGTCGCCCGCCGGCACGCTGACCAGCAGCTGGCCGTCGCTGCGCTCCAGCGTCACCGTCAGGCCGGCGATGTCCACCGACTGCGCGGCAATGCCCGCCACCAGCGAGACCGGCATCTCGGCCACCAGTACCGTGCGCCGGGCGCCAACGCCTACCGGCCGGGCAAAGTAGAGCGCGGGCTCGGCGGTGGCGGGGTTGACCACCGGCGCGCTGATCAGCAGCGCGGGGGGGTCCTGGGCCAGCGCCTCGGCCAGAAAGCTAGGGGGCAGTGCAACGCCCATCCGCATGGTGCTGGCCTGGCCGGCTGCCAGCACCTGGCCGTCGCGGCCCAGCAGCGCCACCGCGCGCAGCTGCAGGTTCTGGCGGATCACCTGCGCCAGCACCGGGTTGGGCACCTCTGCCAGGGCGCTCTGGTCCTGGCCCGAGCCGACACGCTCGGCCCGCTCGGTCAAGGCTTCGGCCAGGCCGGCCAGCAGCAGGTCGGTGCCCAGAAAGCTGCGGTTGATGGCCGCCTCGGCGCCGCTGACGAAGCGGGTGATGCGGGCCTCGTTGCTGGCCAGTGCCTCAATCTGCTGTGACCGCAGCAAGGCCGCCGCTGCCAACAGCACGGCGGCCACGAACAGCGCCGCCCCGCCCCACAGGATCAGCCGCACGCGGTGGTCGCTGGTCATCGGGTCAGCGGCCGGCGGATGGGGCAGCCACTGCCGGCGCAGCGCCCGAGGCACGGGCGGCGCGGGCGGCGGGTTTGGCGGGTGCGGCCGGTTTGGCGGGTGCGGCTGATGTGGCTGGTGTGGCTGGTGTGGCGGTCACGCCTGCCGTGCTGGCCAGTGTGTTGTTCCAGACCTCGGCGCAGCCAGCGCCACAGCGCGCCAGCCAACGCGGCAGCGTCGTCTGGCTCAGCAGTTCTCGCAGGCGCGTCCGGTCGGCGCTGTTGGGCGGCACCCGCTGCATCTGGCCAGTGCGGCCGGTCGTGCAGCCCGGGGCGCCGGTGTTGCAGGCTGCGCCCTCACTGGTTTCTCGCTCGGCGGCGGCCCAGATGGCCTGCTCAAGCTGCGGCAGGCGTTGCGTGAGCAGGCCGCGCAGCTCGGGGCTGAGTGCAGACCAGGCCGCACCATTGGCCGCAAACAGCGACAGCCCCCAGCTCAGCGCCAGGCTGTGCAGGTGGCTGGTGACCTCGTGCAGGCCGATGGTGTTGCCCGACATTGCGCCGGTGATGGCGCAGTCCAGCAGGCCGGCGCGCATCTGCGGCACGGTCTCGGCCAGCGGCAACAGCACCGGCACGGCGCCCAGCGATTCGGCCACATCGGCCAGGGTCGTGCCCGCCACCCGCACCCGCCGCCCGCGCAGCTCAGCCAGCGTGGCAAAGGGCTGCTTGCAAAACACCACCTGCGCCGGATAGGTGTAGACCGCCAGCAGCTCCAGGCCGTGGCGTGCGCGCAGGTGGGCGGCCATGGTTGGGCGGAACGCCGCCACGCTGCGGCGCAGCGCGCCTATGTCGGCGTTGAGGCCGGGCAGGTCGGGGGCAGCCAGCAGGGCGTCCTCGGCGCCGGCGAGGTTGAGCGGTGCGGTGCCGAAGGACACCACACCTTGCTGCATCAGACGCAGCATGTCCTGGCCCCGGATGCCGGCGCGGTCGAAGGGCACGATCTCGGCCTGCACCCGGCCGGCGGTCAGCGCGGGCAGGGTGACCCGCCAGAAGGGTTCTTCGAGCCGGGTGTACTGGTTCAGGCTGCCCAGCCCGCCCACGATGCGCAGCCGGGTGGTGGGCAAAGCGGCGCCGTCAAGCGCCGCCGGCGCGGGCGCGCCCTGCGGCGCAGCCGTTGCCAACACCGGCCAGCCGGCCAGCAGCAGGCCGCTCAGCAGCAGTGTCAGGCATCGCTTGTTTTCGGCAGTCGGGTTCAGGAGGGCCATGGAGCCGCGCAGTGTGCGCCAAGCGCAGAGCCTGGGATTGTGCTGCTGTCCGGTGCAGCATGGGCCTGTGGCTGTCGGCGCGCCAATGTGCCGCCACCGGACATCCGCTACGCTGCAGGTTTGCAGCGCGCCAGCTTGGCGCCGGGAGTTGACCATGGCCTTGAACAAGATCCTCGTCGCCCAGGGCGGCGGCCCCACCGCGGTGATCAACCAGAGCCTGGTGGGCGTGGTGCTGGAGGCGCGCCGCCACCGCGGCATCGACCTGGTGTACGGCGCGCGCCACGGTGTGCGCGGCATCGTCAACGAGGACTTTGTCGACCTGACGCAGGAGACCAGCCACAACCTGGAGCTGGTGGCGGGCACCCCGTCATCAGCGCTGGGCAGCACCCGCGACAAGCCCGACCTGGCCTACTGCCAGAAGATCTTCGGCGTGCTGCAGGCGCACGGCATCGGCCACTTTTTCTACATCGGCGGCAATGATTCGTCCGACACGGTGCGCATCGTCAGCGAGCAGGCGCGCGCCGCCGGCTACCCGCTGCGCTGCATCCACATCCCCAAGACCATCGACAACGACCTGGTCGGCAGCGACCACACGCCGGGGTTTCCGTCGGCGGCGCGCTTTGTGGCGTCGGCGTTTGCCGGCGCCAACCTGGACAACGCGGCGCTGCCGGGGGTCTACCTGGGCGTGGTGATGGGCCGGCATGCCGGCTTTTTGACAGCCGCCTCGGCTTTGGGCAAGAAGTTTCCGGACGACGGCCCGCACTTGATCTACCTGCCCGAGCGGGTGTTTCTGCTCGACCAGTTTTTGGCCGATGTCAAGGCGGTCTACGCCCGCTATGGCCGCTGCGTGATCGCCGTCAGCGAGGGCATCCACGACGCCGCCGGCCAGCCCATCCTGGCCCAGCTGGCCAAAGACCTGGAGCGCGACGACCACGGCAATGTGCAGCTGTCGGGCACCGGCGCGCTGGCCGACCTGCTGTGCGAGGAGATCAAGGCCAAGCTGGGCATCAAGCGGGTGCGCGGCGACACCTTCGGCTACCTGCAGCGCAGCTTTATCGGCTGCGTCTCGGACGTGGACCAACGCGAGGCCCGCGAGGTCGGCGAGAAGGCGGTGCAGTACGCGATGTGGGGCATCAACGGCCAGCACCGCGACGGCTCGGTGGCGATCTTGCGCACCGGCTACTACTCGGCCGACTACACGCTGCTGCCGCTCGAAGCCGTGGCCGGCAAGACCCGGGTGATGGACGACGCCTTCATCAACGACGCCGGCACCGATGTGACGGACGCGTTCCGCATGTACCTGCGGCCGCTGCTGGGCTCGGGCCTGCCCGATGCGTACCGGCTGCGGCCGGCGCCGGTGGCCAAGGTGCTGGGCGGCTGACGGCCGTGTTGACCACCGAGCAGGTCCATCGCGAGCAACTGGTGCAGGCCGCGCGGCGCCTGCAGCCGCTGGGCCTGGCCACCGGCACTTCGGGCAACCTGTCGGTGCGTATCGGTGGCGGTGGCGAGGCTGACGACCCCGGCGGCATGCTGATCACGCCCAGCGGCATCGCCTACGACACGCTGCAGCCCGAGGACATCGTGGCGGTGATGTTCACCGGCCCCGGCACCGCCGCCTGGCAGCATGCGCTGGACCCCAGCAGCGAGTGGGCCATGCACCAGGCCGTCTACCAGGCCAGGCCCGAGGCCGGCGCGGTGGTGCATGGCCACCCGACCTACGCCACCGTGCTGGCCATCCAGGGCCTGGAGATCCCCGCGCTGCACTACATGATCGCGGCAGCGGGCGGCGCGCCCATCCGCTGCGCGCCTTACTTCACCTACGGCTCGGCCGCGCTGTCGCAGGCGGCGGTGGCGGCGCTGGACGGCCGCAAAGCCTGCCTGCTGGCGCACCACGGCCTGCTGGCCTTCGAGCGCGATTTGGCCAAGGCCCTGTGGCTGGCCGGCGAGGTCGAGACCCTGGCGCAGCAGATGGTGATGTGCCTGGCGCTGGGCGGGCCCAGGCAGTTGCCGGCCGACGAGATCGACCGGGTGGTGGAGAAGTTCAGCCACTATGGGCTGAAGAGCCGGCCGGTGGGCTGATTGGCCGGCGGACGGACGCGTGCGGGCGTGTGCGCCGGCGCGGACGGGTATTGCCGGGCGCCGTCGCCAGCAGCCGCTATGCTGGGGTTCGTCCGTCACAAGTCCCCATGGAAGCATTTTTAGTCTCGACCGGCATCGTCGCCCTGGGTGAAATGGGCGACAAGACGCAGTTGCTGGCGCTGCTGCTGGCAGCGCGCTTTCGCAGGCCCGTGCCCATCATTGCCGGCATCCTGGTGGCCACGTTGGCCAACCATGCGCTGGCCGGCTGGCTGGGCGGCTGGATCGCCGGCCTGATGGGGCCGCAGCTGCTGCGCTGGGTGATCGGCGGCTCGTTCCTGGCGATGGCGGTGTGGATGATGGTGCCGGACCGGCTGGACGAGGACGAGGCGCCGGGCGGCGGTCAGCGCTTGGGCATCTTCGGCACCACCGTGTTGGCGTTCTTTCTGGCCGAGATGGGTGACAAGACCCAGATCGCCACGGTGGCGCTGGCCGCGCGCTACCCCGACCTGCTGGCGGTGGTGGCCGGTACCACGCTGGGCATGATGCTGGCCAATGTGCCGGCGGTGCTGCTGGGCGATCAGATCGCCAAAAAGCTGTCGATGACGCTGGTACACGGCGTGGCAGCGGCAATTTTTGCGGTGCTGGGCTTGCTGACACTGTTCAACGTGGGGCAGCTGCTGTGAGTGGGCAGGGCAGTTTGCAGCGCTGATCGGGTGAGGCGCACGCACCGGCCGGCGCTGCGGCGTCAAGGCCGCAGCGCCGGGGTTTCGACCGCCATGCCGGCAGCACGAACGGCCAGCCAGGCCTCCAGCGCCAGGTACTGGGGCGCGTCAGCCGCAAACGGCTCGGCCCGCACGCCCACCACGCAGCCGCGCAGCCGGCGCTGCAGGCTGCCCAGGCCTTGCCATTCCAGCCGGTAACTGGGGTAGCCGGTGGCGTGGGCCTGGGGGATGGCGGCGCCGCCCAGGCGCTGGCCGGCGCGCTGGTCGTGGCATTGGGTGCAGGACAGGTTGAGCTGGCCCAGCCGCTGCTGCCACAGCGCCTGGCCCTGGGCGCGCAGCGGCGCCAGCCGGGCGTCGGGCGGTGGCGCCACCGGCAGGCCGCGGGATTGCAGGCCGACATAGGCGCCCAGCGCCAGCAGGTCCGGGTGCTCGGCCGCCAGCGCTGGGGCTTGCTGGTGGCGTTGGCGGCACTGGTTGATGCGGCCGGACAGGTTGAGCGGCCGGCCGTCGGCCTCGTCCCAGGCGGGGTAACGGGCCGCCACGCCACGCAGGCTTTGGGCGGCGTCGCCGTGGCAATCGGCGCAGCGCTTGGCACTGGCGCCGGTCGGCGCCAGCCACAGCGCGGCGCCGTCCTGCACCCACAGCATCGCCGGGTTCTGGCTGTCGTCACGCTGCAGGGCCTGCAATGCCGGGCTCATGAAGTCCAGGCCGGACCGGCGCGGGTCCTTGGGCGTCTGGGCCTGCGCGACGGCCAGGCTTGCCGTCAGCAGCGACACCAGCAGCGACACCCGCAGCGACACCGGCAGGGGCTTCAAGGTGCGCGCCATCACGCTGACACGGTCACGCCAGCACGAGGGCGCGAGACTCGCGGTGCAGGAAGCCGTTGTCGCCCAGCCATTCAAACGCCAGCGTGCCGGGCGCGTCGGCCTTGACCCAGAACGCCAGGAAGGGGTTGGCGGCGATGGCGGGGAACAAAT
>JBBRZR010000123.1:0-11757 GCA_038236495.1 Burkholderiales bacterium | reverse complement strand
GTCCAGCAAGTAGGGGCGCGCGTCGGCACGCTGCAGGGCTCGGCACAGGTTCTTGCTGTGCCTTGCAATGCAGTGTGGCCATGCCGCCCTGGCCCGTCTGTCTGAGACCGCACAAAGGGTTTGTGCCGGGGGCGCGGATGCGCCGCCCGGCGACGTGAGGTGCCTCGGTTTAACTGGCCTCGGCCGCGGGCGTGCCCAGCCCGGCCAGGGCGGCGTCCTTGATCTGCCGCTTCAGGACCTTGCCCGACGGTGTGCGCGGCAGTGGCGCGGGCGACAGCACGATGTGGCGCGGCACCTCGAAGCGGGCCAGGTGGGCCGCCAGAAACTCGCGCAGCGCGGCGATGTCGAGGTTGGCGCTGCCGTAGACCGTGGCGCCGACCTCCTCGCCCAGGCGATCGTCGGGCACGCCGTAGACGGCGGCCTCGTGCACGTCGGGGTGCATCAACAGCGCGGCTTCGACTTGGCCGCAGCCGATGTTTTCGCCGCCCCGGATGATCAGGTCCTTGATGCGGTCGACGATATAGACAAAGCCGTCGGCGTCGATCACCGCCACGTCGCCGGTGCGGAACCAGTCGCCGTCGAACACCGTGGCATTGACCTCGGGCCGCATCCAGTAGCCTGAAAAGACCGAGGTGCCGCGCACCAGCAATTCACCGCGCTGCCCGGCCGGCAAGGTGCTGCCCAGTTCATCGACCACTTTCAGGTCCAGCACCAGCGAGCAGCGGCCCGAGCTGGCGGGGTGGCTGAGGTAGTCCTCGCCACCGATGCCCGCGCCGATGGCGTTGGTCTCGGTCATGCCCCAGCCGGTGTTGGGCAGAGCCTGGCCAAAGCTGGTACCGATCTGCCGTACCTGCTCGGGCGCGCGCGGCGCACCGCCGCCACCCACCGTGACCAGCGAGCCCAGGTCGAAGCGGCCGCTGCGCGCCACCCGCACCAGGTCGCCGGTCATGGCGGCCGGCGCGATCACCGAGGTCAGGCGGTCGCGCGCGATCAGCGCGGCCGCGGCCTCGGCGTCCCAGCGGTACATGCAGACCAGGCGCCGCTGCAGCCGGTAGCACGACAGGTAGACCGCGTGGGAGCCGGTGACGTGAAACAGCGGTACGGCCAGCAAGGTGCCGGGCTGCGCCGCCGGGGGTGCCGCCCCGGTGGTGACGGCCGCCGGCGCGACGCTGTCCAGCCCGGCAGTCAGCCCGGCAGTCAGCCCGGCCATCAGCTCGCCGATGCTGCGGTCCAGCTCCCAGGACAGCAAGGCGGCCAGGATGTTGCGGTGGCTCGACACCACACCTTTGGGGTGGCCGGTGGACCCGGAGGTGTAGAAGATCGTCGCGGCGTCGTCGGGCTGGGTCGCGGCCGGTGGCATGGCCACCGCGCCCACGGGCTGCAGCAGGTCGTCCAGCCGCCGGACACCGGGTGCGGTCTGCGTGGCGCGCACGGCAATGACCTGCAGGCCCGGCAGCGGCGGGCAGTGCGCCAGCCGGTCCAGCCGTTCGGTATCGGCAAACAGCACCTTGGCGCCTGAATCGCTCAGGCCGTAGGCCAGTTCGTCGGCCTGCCACAGCGCGTTCATCGCCACCGCGATGGCACCGATCGAGGTGATGGCGGTGAACGCCAGCACCCATTCGGGGTAGTTGCGCATCGAGATGGCCACCCGGTCACCGGGTTGCACGCCGCAGTCGTGCACCAGGACGTGGCCGATACGGCAGGCCTGGTCCCAGGCCTGGGCAAAGCTCAGGCGCTCATCCTGGTAGGCGATGAAGGGCAGGTCGCTGGTGGTGTCGCGGTAGAGCGCACGCAGCGTGGCTGGCGCGTGGCTGAACGTGCGCAGCTTGCGGCCGTTGACGAGCACCTCCTCCAGCGCGTAGCGCTGCCCGGGCGCTGTCAATGCGTCTATGGCTTGCTGGCGTGTCATCGGAGACATGGTTCAGCGCCCCTTGAAGCTGGGCTCGCGCTTGTCGACAAAGGCCTTTGTGGCCTCGCGGTGGTCCTCGGTCTGGCCGCAGTGGATGTGGTGGGTGGCCTCCAGGTCCATGCAGTCGTCCACCTCACCGGCCAGGGCGCGGTTCAGGTTTTCCTTCATGTAGCGGTAGGCCACGGTCGGGCCGGCGGCCAGCCGCAGCGCAATCTCACGGGTGCGGGTGGCCAGGTCGTCGGGCGCGCAGACCCAGTTGGCCAGGCCCAGGCGCAAGGCCTCGTCGGCGCTGACCCGGTCGGACAGGAAGTACAGCTCGCGCGCCTTGGCGGTGCCCACCAGCTGCGTCAGAAAGTAGCTGCCGCCGTAGTCGCCCGAAAAACCGACCCGGGCAAAAGCGGTGGTCAGGATGGCGTTGCTGGCCATGATGCGCAGGTCGCAGGCCAGTGCCAGCGCCAAGCCGGCCCCGGCCGCCGCACCGGGCAGCGCCGCCAGCGTGGGTTTGGGCATCTTGAACAGCTTGCCGGCGGTGGCGCGCTGGTTGATGCGCTGGCGGTGGATGGCCTCGTCGATCGTCAACTCGCCGACCGTGCCGTCGCCGGCCGCGGCCATGCCCTTGACGTCGCCACCCGCACAAAAACCTTTGCCGGCACCGGTCAGCACGATGCACTTGACGGCGGGGTCGAGCTCGGCGGCCGCCAGTTGCTGTTGCAGCGCGGTGTTCATGGCGCGCGACATCGCGTTGCGGGCGTCGGGCCGGTTCAAGGTCAGGGTCAGCACGCCGGCGTCCAGCGTGGCGAGCAGGTCGGCAGTGCCGGTATCCAGGGATTGCGAGGGCATGCGGTGGGGCTCCGGGGGGTTGGAAGAAGTGGGGTGCGGACGGATCGGGTTGGCCCATGCAGCACACACTGCATGATCCGAGCTTCCGGCCCGATGGGGAACAAGGGTTGTCTATAGGCTGTGCAGCGCCCGGCTGTGCCGCGCCCGGTTGTCAGCGGCCGGTTGTCAGGCCTGCCCGGCGGGCCGCTCCGCCAGCGCGCAGCGCAACAGGTAACGCCGCATCGCCAGCGACGCCCGGTCGGCATGGAACGAGATCTCGGGCTGGCGCTCCGGGTACTGCGCCAGCAGCGTCTCGATCGCTTCCAGCCCGTCCACGTCCTCCTGGAACGCCTGGCGCAGTTGCCCATGCATGAATGTCGTCATGCCGTCATCGGCTTGCGCAAAGTTGCGGGCGTGCTGGATGAAGTAGTGGGTGCTGGTGGCCGTCTCAGGCGTGACGATGTGCGCGGTGCGGATGGCGCGTGCCGGCTGCTCGGCCTCGGGCCGGTCGCAGGCGTAGAACTTGACCGCCACCACATGCAGCGCGGGTGAATGGAAGGTCGATTCGACCACCCGGGCCGCGTCCACACCGTCCAGCCCGGTGGGCAGGGCCCACAGCGGGGGCAGCCGGGTGGGCGAGACGCTGCGCAGCAGGCTGAAGCGGCCGGCCGCCTCGTCGATCCGGGTCTCGAAGGGCGCGGTGGCGTAGTCGGGTGTGCCGAAGGTGTTGGCATGCAAAAAGCTCAGGTGCGTCAGGTCCAGCAGGTTTTCGTGCAGCCGCACATAGCTGGCGCGCAGGTGCAGCCGGTCGGTGGACGCGGCCCAGCCGGCATCGTCCATCCAGGGCTGGTGGGGCACCTGACCAACATCGGCCGCGTCGGGGTCGCCCAGCCAGATCCACAGCAGTGCACCGGCGGGGTGCAGCGGAAAAGCCCGCACCACCGCGCCCGGCGGCACCTGGCCCTGCGACGGCACCTGCTGGCAGTGGCCGTCGGCGCCGTAGCGGGCACCGTGGTAGCCGCAAACCACCGCATCACCGTCGATCCGGCCCAGCGACAGCGGGAACGACCGGTGAGCGCAGCGGTCCTCCAGCGCCACCGCCGTGCCGTCCAGCCGGCGGTACAGCATCACCGGCAGGCCCAGCAGGCGACGGGCCAGCGGCTCGCGGCCGACCTCGCTGGCCAGCGCGGCCACATACCAAGCGTTGAACACGAACGCCGTGGTTTGATCGGCCAGTTGCGATTGGCTGTGCAGCGCGGCGGCGCGGATACGCTGGGGCAGGGTGGGCATGGGCAGGTTCCGGAGGGTGGCGGGTACGGCGTGTGCGGACAGGGGCCGCCAGGCAGCCCGGCTCAGGGCTGGCACGGCAGTATGTCCATGCGGCTGCCGGTCTGTCTGTCCTGTGTGAGCAGGACAGCGGGCCGGTCCGGTCTGCCGTCATGCGCCACCTGAGGCGGCCTCGAGGCGCCCTGCGCGCCAGGGGTTTGCCCGGATCCCCACCTGGCACGCAGGTTGCGTACTATTCCCAAGATTCCTGACCAAACGGTCAGCTTTTTTTCGGTGTCTCCGGGCCACCCACCGCCCGGGCCTTGCAGGAGTGCCCGCCCATGGCCATTGCCGGCCCCCAACCGTCCTCCACCGCGGGTAGCGTCATGCCGCAAGGCACGCCGCCCACCACCGCCCCCGACATCCGCCCGGCACGCTTGTCCGCCGGGCAGTACGCCCAGGCCTTTGCCGACGCCGCGCCGCGCTACAGCCGCAGCCAGGCGCTGGTCGAGGCCGAGCGCTGCCTGTACTGTTTTGATGCACCCTGCACCACGGCGTGCCCGACCGGCATCGACGTGCCCAGCTTCATCCGCCGCATCGCCGACGACAACCTGCGCGGTGCCGCCCGCACCATCCTGGAGTCCAACCCATTGGGCGGCACCTGCGCCCGGGTCTGCCCGACCGAAGTGCTGTGCGAGCAGGTCTGCGTGCGCACCGCGCAGCAAGGCAAGCCGGTGGAGATCGGCCGGCTGCAGCGCTATGCGGTGGACGCGGTGATGGACCAGCCGCTGGCCGCGCTGCTGCCCCGCGCCGCCGCCACCGGCCAGCGCTTTGCGGTGGTGGGCGCCGGCCCCGCCGGGCTGGCCTGCGCGGTGGGCCTGGCGCGCCTGGGTCACCAGGTGGCTGTGTTCGATGGCCGGCCCAAGGGCGGTGGCCTCAACGAGTACGGGCTGGCCACCTACAAGACGGCCGGCGACTTTGCGCAGGCCGAGCTGGACTGGTTGCTGGGCATTGGCGGCATCACCTTGCACACCGACTGGCGGCTGCAGGATGCCGCGCAACTGGCCACGCTGCGCGCCGACCATGCGGCGGTTTACCTGGCACTGGGCCTGGACCGGGTGCACGACCTGGGCGTGCCGGGCGAGCACCTGGCGGGCGTGCGGGATGCTGTCGCCTTCATCGCCGCGCTGCGCCAGGCGCCCGACAAGGCCGCGCTGCCGATCGGCCGCCGGGTGGTGGTGATCGGCGGCGGCATGACGGCGGTGGACGCCGCGGTGCAAAGCAAACTGCTGGGCGCCGACGAGGTGCACATGGTCTACCGGCGCGGGCCTGAGCAGATGGGCGCGTCCCGGGTCGAGCAGGACTGGGCCTTGACCCACGGCGTGGTGCTGCACCACTGGCTGGCGCCCGAGGCGGTGCTGGGGGAGGGCGGCCATGCGGTGGGTGTGCGCTTTGCGCACCAGCGCTGGGCCGACGGCCAGCTGCAGGCCACCGGCGAGCACCAGACGCTGGCCGCAGACATGGTGCTCAAGGCCATCGGCCAGAAGCTGGATGCCGCGTTGCTGACTGACACCGGGCTGGCGCTGCAGGGCGGGCGCATCATCACCGACGACGATGGCCGCACCGGCGTGCCTGGCCTGTTTGCCGGCGGCGACTGCCGGCTGGGCGGGCGCGACCTGACGGTCGAGGCGGTGCAGGACGGCAAACGCGCCGCGCTGGCCATGCACGCCGACTGGGCCGCCCAGGCCCACGCTGTCGCCTGATCGGCGACGCCTTGTGCCAAACCGCCAAACCGCCAAACCGCCAAACCGCCAAACCGCCAGATCACCCGATCACCCTGACCCCAAGGACCGCAGCACCATGGCCGACCTCCGCACCACCTTTGCCGGCATCCGCAGCCCCAACCCGTTCTGGCTGGCCAGCGCACCGCCCACCGACAAGGCCTACAACGTCCACCGCGCCTTCGAGGCGGGTTGGGGCGGCGTGGTCTGGAAGACCCTGGGCGAGGAGGGCCCGCCGGTGGTCAACGTCAACGGCCCACGCTACGGCGCGCTGCTCACACCCGACCGCAAGCTCTTGGGCTTCAACAACATCGAGCTGATCACCGACCGGCCGCTGCAGCTCAATTTGCAGGAAATCCGCGAGGTCAAGCGGCTCTGGCCCGACCGGGCGATGGTGGTCAGCCTGATGGTGCCCTGCACCGAAGCCGCCTGGAAGGCCATCCTGCCGAGGGTGGAGGACACCGGCTGCGACGGCATCGAGCTCAACTTCGGCTGCCCGCACGGCATGAGCGAGCGCGGCATGGGCGCGGCGGTGGGCCAGGTGCCCGAGTACATCGAGATGGTCGCCCGCTGGTGCAAGCAGTTCAGCCGGCTGCCGGTGATCGTCAAGCTGACGCCCAACATCACCGACATTCGGTTGCCTGCGGCCGCCGCCAAGCGCGGTGGGGCCGATGCGGTGAGCCTGATCAACACCATCAACTCGATCATGGGCGTGGACCCGGCCACGCTGACCATGAGCCCGGTGACCGGCGGCATGGGCAGCCACGGCGGCTACTGCGGCCCGGCCGTCAAACCCATCGCGCTGAACATGGTGGCCGAGATCGGCCGGTCGGCGGATACCGCCGGTATGCCCATCTCGGGCATCGGCGGCATCGGCAACTGGCGCGACGCGCTGGACTACATCGCGCTGGGCGCCGGCAATGTGCAGGTCTGTACCGCGGCGATGGTCTACGGTTTCAAGATCGTGCAGGAGATGTCCAGCGGCTTGTCGGATTACATGGACAGCATGGGGTTCAAGACCATCGAGGACTTCCGCGGCCGCGCGTTGCCCACGGTCACCGACTGGCAATACCTCAACCTCAACGCCATCAGCAAGGCGGTGATCGATCAGAGCAGCTGCATCCAGTGTGGCCGCTGCCACATCGCCTGCGAAGACACCTCGCACCAGGCCATCACCGCGACAAAAGACGGCCAGCGCCACTTCGAGGTCAAGGACGACGAGTGCGTGGGCTGCAACCTGTGCGTCACCGTCTGCCCGGTGCCTGAGTGCATCACCCTGCGCACCCTGGCGCCGGGAGAAGTAGACGCCCGCACCGGCCAGACGGTGAGCGCCAGCCCGGCCAACTGGACGACCCACCCGAACAACCCGATGCGGGCACCGGACAAAGTCGCGGCACCCGCTTGACGGCCCGCCGCCCCCGCGCAACCATCCGCCTTAACCTGACCTGACCTGACCTGAGCTGAGCTGGAGCCCTCCCCATGACATCCCTGTTGATCCGAGGCGGCACCGTCGTCAATGCCGACCGTGAGTTCCGCGCCGATGTGCTGTGTGAAGGCGGCAAGATCGTTGCCGTGGGCGCCAGCCTTGCCGCACCTGCTGGCTGCGAAGTGCTGGACGCTGGTGGCCGCTACGTGATGCCCGGCGGCATCGACCCGCACACCCACATGCAGCTGCCCTTCATGGGCACCGTCACCCAAGACGACTTCTACAGCGGCACGGCGGCGGCGATGGCCGGTGGCACCACCACCATCATCGACTTCGTGATCCCCGACCCGCAGCAGCCGCTGATGGACGCCTACCGGATGTGGCGCGGCTGGGCCGAGAAGTCCGCCAGCGACTACAGCTTCCATGTCGCCGTGACCTGGTGGGACGAAAGCGTGCGGCGCGACATGGGCACCCTGGTGACCGAGGAGGGCGTGAACAGCTTCAAGCACTTCATGGCCTACAAAAACGCCATCATGTGCGATGACGAGACCCTGGTGAACAGCTTCAAGCGCGCGCTGGAACTGGGCGCGATGCCCACCGTGCATGCCGAAAACGGCGAGCTGGTGTTCTTGCTGCAGGCCGAGATGAAGTCCCGTGGCATCCTGGGCCCCGAGGGCCACCCGCTGTCCCGCCCGCCTGCCGTCGAGGCCGAAGCCGCCCAGCGGGCGATGGCCATTGCCGACGTGTTGAACGTGCCGATCTACATCGTGCACGTGTCCTGCGCCGAGAGCGCTGCGGCCATCGCCCTTGCCCGGGCCCGGGGCCAGCGGGTTTACGGCGAGGTGCTGGCCGGCCATTTGACGGTGGACGACAGCGTCTACCGCTCACCCGACTTTGCCTTTGCCGCCGGCCATGTGATGAGCCCGCCGTTCCGGCCCAAGGGCAACGCCGAGATGCTGTGGCGCGGCCTGCAGGCCGGTTATTTGCACACCACCGCCACCGACCATTGCACCTTTTGTGCCGCGCAAAAGGCCGCGGGGATCGACGACTTCAGCAAGATCCCGAACGGCTGCGGCGGGGTGGAGGAGCGCCTGGGCGTGCTGTGGCACGAGGGCGTCAACGGCGGCCGGTTGACGCCTGCCGAGTTTGTCGCCATCACCTCGGCCAACGCGGCCAAGTTGTTCAACATCTACCCCCGCAAGGGCTGCATCGTCGAAGGCGCCGACGCCGACCTGGTGCTGTGGGACCCGACCGCCAGCCAGACCTTTTCGGTCAAGACCCAACGGTCCTTGGGCGACTTCAACATCTTCGAAGGCCGCAGCGTGCTGGGCCGGCCCAGCCATACCGTGGCCGCCGGCCGGGTGGTGTTTGCCGACGGCGACCTGCGTGCCGTGCGCGGCGCCGGCCAGTATGTCAAGCGGCCGGCGTTTGGCACGCAGTTCGACGCGCTGGCGCGCAAGGCGGCGCTGGCCGCACCCACCGCCGTGGCCCGCTGAAAGGTCTCGAACAAGCCGCGCTGACCGGCTGCCCGCCACCCCCGAAATCCGCCTGGAGCCCACCATGGACATGAAAACCCGCACCCTGCCTGAAGCACTGCAAAGCCTGCGCATCAATGGCCCGCGCCTGTGGGACAGCCTGATGGAGCTGGCGCAGATCGGCGCCACGCCCAAGGGCGGTGTCTGCCGCCTGACCCTGACCGACCTGGACAAACAAGGCCGCGACCTGGTCAGCCGCTGGGCGCTGGAGGCCGGCATGACGATCACCATCGACAAGATCGGCAACGGCTTCTTGCGGCGCGCGGGCCGCGACAACAGCCTGCCGCCGGTGGTGACCGGCAGCCACATCGACACCCAGCCCACCGGCGGCAAGTTCGATGGCAACTACGGCGTGCTGGCCGGCATCGAGGTGGTGCGTACCTTGAATGACGCCGGTGTCACCACCGAGGCGCCGATCGAGGTGGCCTGGTGGACGAATGAAGAAGGCTCACGCTTTGTGCCGGTGATGATGGGCTCGGGCGTGTTTGCCAAGGCCTTCACGCTGGACCACGCCTACGCCGCCACCGACACCGAGGGCAAGACGGTGCGGGGCGAGTTGGAGCGCATTGGCTACATCGGCGAGCAAGAGCCCGGCGATCACCCGATCGGCAGCTACTTCGAGACCCACATCGAGCAAGGCCCGGTGCTGGAGGACCACGACATCACCATCGGCGTGGTGACCGGCGTGCTGGGCATCCGCTGGTACGACTGCGTCGTCACCGGCATGGAGGCCCACGCCGGCCCGACACCGATGGCGCTGCGCCGCGACGCGCTGCAGGTGGCCGCCGCGCTGATGCAGGAGGTGGTGGCCTGCGCCCACCGCCACCCGCAGGCCGATGGGCAAAACCACGGCCGCGGCACGGTGGGCATGGTCAACGTGTTTCCCAACAGCCGCAACGTGATCCCGGGCCGGGTCAAGTTCAGCATCGACCTGCGCAACGCCAGCGATGCGCTGTGCGAGCAGATGGACGCCGACATCCGCGCGGTGGCGGCCAAACTCAGCGTCGAGAGCGGGCTGCCGATCGAGATCACGCCCGTCAGCGCCTACCCGGCGCAGCCCTTCCACGCCGACTGTGTGGACGCGGTGGCGCGCGCCGCCGCCAAGCTGGGCTACAGCCACATGCCGGTGGTCTCGGGCGCCGGGCACGACGCGGTCTACATGGCGCGGCTGGCACCGGCCGGCATGATCTTCATCCCCTGCAAGGACGGCATCAGCCACAACGAGATCGAGGACGCCCAGCCCGAGCACATCAGCGCCGGCTGCAATGTGCTGCTGCACGCGATGCTGGAGCGGGCGGGCGTGGTGGACTAAGGGCTGCGCAAGATCAGCACCGGCAGCATGCTGCCCGGGCAGCCGGGGGCGGCGCTGGCCGCGCCGGGTGGGCAGGCCGCCCTGGCTGCAGCCTCGGCACGGGCGGCCTTGGCGGCCGTCAACAGGCGGTGCGGTTGCAGCATCAGCGCGAACAGGCCGGTCACGGTGGCCAGCGTCAGTGCCACGATCAAGCGCTTGCGGCGCGGTGTGATCGGCCGGTATGGCGGCAACTGGGGCTCGATCCCGGGCGGCACGGCGGTCGGCTCGACCCGCCGGGTCGCGACCGACGGCCCGCCATTGGCGGGTTGGGTGAAATCGGGCAGGTCGGCGACGGAGCGCCGACGGTCGGCCACTGAAAAGGGGCGTTTGGACATCGGGGCCAGACTATCCCACGATCTGGCCCGCGGCCCCGCTCAGGCGCTATGCGCAGTGACCGCACCCGCACCCGCTACAGCATCGCCGTCTGCGTTGGCACACCCAGCAGCAGCCGGCCGGTCAACTCGAAGCTGGCGTCGTTGACCATCATGTGCTGGGTGGCGACCTGCACATTGCGCAGCGCGCGCTGCAACGGTGATTGGGCAAACACCGCGCTGCCGCCGGCCAGCCGGTACAGCCGGCCCACCACGTCGGCCGAGGTCTGCACCGCATGGCTGGACGCCAGGCGCAGGTCGCGTCGGGCGTCCAGCGGCAAGCCGGTGGGTGTCGGGTGGTCGGTCGGGCGGTCTGTCGGGTGGCCGGTCGGGTGGCCGGTCGGCAGATCGGCGGGGGGCTCGTCCAGCGCCGCGGCCCAGGCCGTGGCGATGCTGGCCATCAGGTAAGCCCTCGCGCCCTGCAGCGCGGCCTCGGCCCGGGCCACCGCGTCTTGTACCGTGGGCTTGCTGGCCAGCGGCTTGGTGCTGGCCTGCGGCACGCTGTGGCCGGCCAGCGCGATGAAATCCGCCAGCGCCTGCTGCGCGATGCCGGTGGCCACCGCCGCGATCGACAGCGCCAGCAGGCCGAACACCGGGAACCGGTACAGCGGCGTGGCAATGCGCGGGCCGTCGAACAGCGAGGCGCTGCGGCCCAGCGGCACAAAGGCATCGGTCACCTCGAACTCGCCGCTGCCGGTGCCGCACAGGCCAAAGCTGTCCCAGTTGTCCAGCAAGCGCACCTGCGCGCGGTCCAGCACCACCGACACCACCCGTGGCGCACCGCCCGGCAGCAGCGCCGGCTGGCCGTCGGCGCCGATCAGCAGGCAGCCGGGGATCACGATGTCGGCGTTGTGCGCGCCCGATCCCCAGGCCCAGCGGCCGCTCACCCGCAGGCCGACCACGCCGTCCTGCACCGCCGGCACGGCCTTGCCGCGCGGCGCAAACACACCGGCGGCCTTGAGCGTGGGGAGGCAAAACAGCAGCCTGGCCTCGGCCTCGGGCAGGTAGGCGGCGTTGACACAGCTGGTGTTGGCGATGAAGCAGCACCAGGCGGCGGCCGCGTCGGCGCGGGCCAGCCGCTCGATCAGCAAGAAGTAGCTGGCCGGCGGTGTCTCGTGGCCGCCGTAGGCAGCAGGGGTCAGCAACCGGTACAGGCCAGCGGCGGCCAGGCTGTCGGCGATATCGGGCGGCAGTGAACGTCTGGCCTCGATCTCGGCGCTGCGGCCGGCCAGCGCGGCGGCGGCGCGCTCGGCCTCGGCCATCAACTCACGGTGCTGGGGCGACCGGGTCGGGTCTGGC
>JBBRZR010000122.1:0-11826 GCA_038236495.1 Burkholderiales bacterium | reverse complement strand
GGCGGCCATGAAGGTGTCCAGCACGCAGGGGTCTTGCCGCTTGCCGCTGTGCGCACACAGCGCCTGGTAGAGCGAAAACGCGTCACGGTGCGCCAGCTCACGCGGGTGGGTGATGCCCAAGGCGCGCAGATCACCGGCCATCGCCGGGCCGATGTTGGGCAACTGCTCCAGCCGCTGGCAGGCGGCGGCCGAGCTGGCCTTGGGTGCCTTGACAGACGCGGCTGGGCCGGTGCGGGTGCGGGTGCCGTTGGGCAGGCTGCTGCCGGGGAGGGGGTCAGGCTTGAGCGCGCCCATGGCTACATCAGCGGGGTGTTGCGGATCAGCCCGACGGCGATGCCTTCGAGCTCAAACGCATCGTCGGGGCTGACCACGATGGGCTGGAAATCCGGGTTCTCGGGCAGCAACTCGATGCCGTCGGGCTGGCCGGCGTGGCGGATGAAGCGCAGCCGCTTGACCGTGACCTCGTCACCCAGCCGCGCCACCACGATCTGGCCGTTGCGGGCGTCCTTGGTTTTTTGCACCGCCAGCAGGTCGCCGTCCAGGATGCCGGCGTCCCGCATGCTCATGCCGCGCACCCGCAGCAGGTAGTCGGGCTTGGCGCTGAACAACGAGGCCTCGACCGCAAAGGTCTTGTCGATGTGCTCTTGCGCCAGGATCGGGCTGCCCGCAGCCACCCGGCCCACCAGCGGCAGCGTCAGCTGGTTCAAACCCGGCATCGGCAGCGAGAATTGCTTGTTGCGGGATTCATGCAGGGCGCGCAGCGTGGACGTGCGCAGCCGGATGCCGCGCGAGGTGCCACCCACCAGTTCGAGCACACCCTTGCGGGCCAGCGCCTGCAGGTGTTCTTCAGCGGCGTTGGCGGATTTGAAGCCGAGTTCGGTGGCGATCTCGGCGCGGGTGGGTGGCGCGCCGGTACGCTCGATCGCGCTTTGCACCAGTTCGAGAATCTGCTGTTGGCGGGCGGTGAGCTTGGGGCTGATTTCAGAATCCATGTCCATGACGTTTCCTGACGTTTTATCCAGTCACTGTATTTTTATCCAGACAGGCGCTATATGCCAAGTACTTTGCCAAGCTCTTTGCCGAATGAGCTGCCCGGCACCGTCGTCATCCTCGGCACCGGCGGCACCATCGCGGGCACCGCGGCGTCGGCCACGGACAACATCGGCTACACCGCAGCGCAGCGCAACGTGGCCGATCTGCTGCAAGCCGTGCCGGCGCTGGCAGGCACCGATCTGGAGGCCGAGCAGCTGGCCCAGCTCGACAGCAAGGACATGGACAACGCCACCTGGCAGCGCCTGGCGCAGCGGGTGGCGCACCATCTCGCGCGCCCTGGCGTGCTGGGCCTGGTGATCACGCACGGCACCGACACGCTGGAGGAAACCGCCTGGCTGCTGCAGCGGGTGCTGGCGCCGACCAAGCCGGTGGTGCTGGTGGCGGCGATGCGGCCGGCCACGGCGCTGGCGGCTGATGGGCCGCAGAACCTGCTGGACGCGGTGGCGGTGGCCCGCACGCCCGGCGCCCGTGGCGTGCTGGCCGTGCTGGCGGGCCAGGTGCACGGCGCGGGCGCTGTGCGCAAGCAGCACACCTACCGGCCGGATGCGTTTGGCTCGGCTGATGGCGGTCCGCTGGCGGTGGTTGAAGAAGGCCGGCTGCGCCGCTTCCGGGACTGGCCGTCGGGCGCGCCATTGGGGCTGGCGCTGCTCGACACCGACCCTGCACGTTGGCCCTGGATCGAGATCGTGAGCAGCCATGCCGGTGCACGCGGCGATGGCGTGCATGCCCTGGTGGCTGCGGGTGTGCAGGGCTTGGTGGTGGCCACCACCGGCAACGGCACCGTTCACCTGGCATTGCAGGCGGCCCTGGACCAAGCGCAGGCCGCAGGCTTGCCGGTGTGGCGCGCCACCCGCTGCGCGGCTGGCGTCTTGGTCGGCCCCGATGCCGGGCCCGCCGCTGCGATGACGCCGTGGCAGGCCCGCATCGAGTTGATGCTGACGCTGTTGCTCAGCGCCCGCGACGGCGGCTGATCGCGCCCACCGCCAGCAGCCCGCCCAGCATCAGTGCCCAGCTGCCCGGCTCGGGCACCGCGCTGATGGTCTGGTTGACCAGGGCGCTGCCGCCGGCCGCTGCCAGGTCGGCGTCGGTGAACCGGAAGACGTAGAACTGGTTGGTGCCGGCGACACCGGGCACGAAGTCGTTGTCGTTGGCAATGTAGAGCGTGTGAAAGGTCTTGCCCGCCTCGACGATGTCCGCCCCGAAAGCCGCACCCTCGAGCTTGGACGGGATGGCCGTGTCGGCAATGCCGAAGTTGTGCAGCGCCAGCCGGATGTCGAGAAAGGTGGTCCCGCTGCGGGCAAACGGCGCCAGCGCAGCAGCGCCGCTGAGGGCCGAGACGTCGGTCGCGCCAGCCAGGTCCACCAACTGCAGCTTCTTGAAGCTGGCCGACGTGCCGTCACCCAGGCCCTTGCCGTCGCGCTCGAGCACCAGGAACTGGTGGTCGTTGACCGCCAGGATCTCGCTGCTGTTGTTGCTGGCGCCGCCCACGCTGTTGTTGTAGGCAAACTGCTTGACGGTGCCGGTGGCGATGTTGATCTGCACGATGCGGTTGACCAGGCCCTTGCCGGCGCCGCCCGCGCTGTCTTGTTCCAGCGGGCTTTGCATGAAGCCGTACAACGTGCTGCCGTCCGGCGTGATGGCCAGGCCTTCCATGCCCTTGTTGGCGATGCGGCCCACGGTGTTGCCGCTGATCTCGGCCGCACCGTGGGCGCTGATGTTGGCCACGGCCAGGTTGGACGGCAAGGCAAACGCCTTGAGGCGCTCGCCGGTTGCGCGGTCGAACTGGTAGACGTAGGGGCCGTACTCGTCCGAGATGAACACGCTGCGGCCGTCGTTGGACACCCGGATCGCCTCGGGGTCGAGCCGGGCGTTGGCCGCATTGAGCGACGAGCCGGCGGCGAAGTTGTCCGAGCGGCCGTTGAAGTAGAACTTGCCGGCACTGTTGTTGACCGACGTGACCGCACCGTAGTTCAAGGCGGTGCTGCTGTAGAGCAGCGTGGTGCCCGTCAGCGTGGGGGTCAGCGTGTAGGGCAGGGCGCCACCGACGCTGGCGCTCAGGCCCAGCGTCAGGGACTGCCAGCGGCCCACGTACGAGGTGGTCTGGTCCACCGCCGCGCCGCCGGTGGCGGTCCAGTCGGTGGCGTTGGGGCCGCGATCAGGCAGGGCGAGAAAGGTATTGCCACCGGCCCAGGCCAGGCCTGAACCGATGCCGCCCAGGGCGTTGCCCCGGTCGACGCCGTTCTCCAGCAGGCCGGTCAGGCCGGACAGGTCGGCGGCCTGGTTGAGGCTGCCGATGGCGATCAGGTCGATGGCTGCGTGGGCGGTCGGTGCCGCAAAGGCGCTGGCCAGCAACAGGGACAACAGGGTCGGGCGGTAGATCGGGCTCAAGGGGGTTCCTCACAGGGTTTGCAACACTGTGAGAGAGCGTGACCTGTGGCGATGACAGGGCTGTGACAAGCCGCCCGTGCGTGCAACCCTGCCCAGGTTCTGCACCTGGCGCCGCCGGCACACCGCAGGCCCGCACGGCATGGCCGGCCGGCGGCGGGCCGGTGGGTCAGACCACCGTCAAGGTCACATCGATGTTGCCGCGGGTGGCGTTGGAATACGGGCAGACCTTGTGCGCAGCGGCCACCAGCGCCTCGGCGGCTTCGCGCTCGAAGCCGGGCAGGGTGATGGCCATGGCCACCTGGATGCCAAAGCCGCCGGTGATCGGTCCGATGCCGACAGTGGAGGTGATGCTGACATCGTCGGGCACCTTGATCTTCATGCCGGCACCCACGGCCTTCATCGCGCCGATGAAGCAGGCGCTGTAGCCGGCGGCAAACATCTGCTCGGGGTTGGTGCCCGCGCCGCCTGCGCCACCCATCTCGCGCGGGGTGGACAGATCAACCTTGAGTGCGCCGTCTGACGAGTGCGCGGTGCCGGTGCGACCGCCGGTGGCGGTGGCGGTGGCGGTGTAGAGAACTTTATCGAGTGCCATGGTGAAACGTCCTTTGGGTTGCAGGGGGAACAAGCCCGGGTCACGGGCGGGGAGGTGGGCTGCCAGGGCTGGCAGCCGGGGGAAGTGCGGCCGAGGAAAGTGCAGCCGGCTGGCGTGCAGCCGGTTCGCGTGCGGCCGGTCTGAGCGCGGCGTTGAGCTGGCCGCGCAGCGCGGTGAGCTGGGCCGCCAGTGCGCCGATCTGCCGCAAATCGCAGGCGGTGGCGCAGGCGATGGCCTGGGGCACCGCCAGGGCCTGCGCCCTCAGCGCACGACCGGCCTCTGTCAGGTGCAGCAGTACCCGCCGCTCGTCGAGGGCATCACGCAGGCGCTGCAGCAGGCCCAGGGCGGCCAGGCGTTTGAGCAAGGGCGTGAGCGTGCCCGAGTCGAGCGTCAAACGCTCACCCAGTTGCGACACGGTGATGCCGTCCTGCTGCCACAGCACCAGCATGGCCAGGTACTGCGGGTAGGTCAGGCCCAGCGGTGTCAGCAGGGGCTTGTAGGTCTTGGTCATGGCCAGCGACGCCGCATACAGCGCAAAACACAGCTGGTGGTCCAGCGCCAGCCAGTCGCCGTGCTCTGCGCTGGGGTGTTGGGGCGGCTGTTGTGTCGGCATGAGCGCGAATGTAGTTGGCAATTAAATTGTGTGCAATTTAATTGATGCTTTGGCCTTGTGTGCAACAGGGCCACTGGCGAGCGTGGGTGGCCAGGGCTGCGGTTGCCGCTGCGGGTGGGTGAGGCGCAGATTGACCCGCGGCTGTTGGCTGGGCTACCGTGGGCCGGACGGGCTGTATCCGCTGGCTTGGCAACGATCAAGCGGCCCGCCGCCACGAGCCTGCCAAGCCCCAAGTCACAGCCACGCGACCCGCCCCGAACCCCATGCGCGCCTTCACCGCCAGCCTCGCCACCGAAACCAATACCTTTGCGCCGATGCCCACCGGGCTGGCCTCGTTCCACCAGGACGGCTACTTTCCGGCCGGCACCTACCCTGATGCGCCCTCGCTGTTTGCCGGGCCGCTGTGGGCGGCGCGCCAACGGGCCCGCGAGCACGGCTGGCAATTGGTCGAAGGTCTGGTGGCCGGCGCCCAACCTGGCGGTATCACCACCCGGCTGGCTTACGAGTCCCTGCGCGACGAGTTGCTGGCCGACCTGCGTGCGGCCCTGCCGGTCGAGATGGTGCTGCTGGGCCTGCACGGCGCGATGGTGGCCGACGGCTACGATGACTGCGAGGGCGATCTGCTGGCCCGGGTGCGGCAGATCGTTGGCCCCGGCGTGGTGGTCGGCGCCGAGTTGGACCCGCACAACCATCTCAGCGCCGCGATGGTGGCGCATGCCGACCTGCTGATCAGCTTCAAGCAGTACCCGCACACCGATGTGCTGGAACGTGCGTTTGAGCTGGTGGACTTGTGCGCGGCCCAGGTCGCCCGCGGCATCCTGCCGGTAGCCTCGGTGGTGGACTGCGGCATGGTGGCGGTGCTGCACACCACGCGCGAGCCGGCGCAAGGTTTTGTCGCGCGCTTGCAGGCGCTGGAGGGCCAGGGTGGTGTACTGTCGATCTCGGTCACGCACGGCTTTCCTTGGGGTGACGTGCCTGACATGGGCACCAAGCTGCTGGTCTACACCGACGCCAAGCCGGCCGGTATCGCCGCGGCGCGCCAGGCCGGCGACACGCTGGCGCTGCGCCTGGCGGCCGAGCTGGTGGCCCTGCGCGACGCGCTGGAAACGCCCTGGCTCGACATCGACGCCGCGCTTGACCAGGCGCTGGCCGCCGAGCCGGGCCTGGTGGTCATCGCCGACAGCGCCGACAACCCGGGCGGCGGCGCGGCGGGCGATTCAACCTTCGTGCTGCGCCGGCTGGTCGAGCGCGGCATACCCAATGCAGCCCTTGGCCCGCTGTGGGACCCGGGCGCCGTGCGCATTGCGTTGGATGCCGGTGTGGGCGCCCGATTGATGCTGCGCCTGGGCGGCAAGGTCAGCGCCCAGTCGGGCGACCCCATCGACCTGGACTGCACGGTGAGGGCCCTGGTGCCCGACATGCGCATGAGTGGCCTGGCCGGCTCGACCGTGCCATTGGGCGACTGCGCGTTGGTTGAAGCGCAAGGCATCCAGATCGTGCTGATCACGCGGCGCAGCCAGGCCATGGGCGTTGACCTGTTCAGCCAGCTGGGCTGCGATCTGGCGCAGCAGCGGCTGGTGGTGCTCAAGTCCTCGCAGCATTTTCGTGCCGCCTTTGCGCCGTTGGCGGTGCAGGTGCTCTACCTCAGTGCACCCGGCTCGGTGGCGCGGGACCTGCAGCTGCTGACCTACCGCAAGGTGAAACGCCCGAAGTGGCCGATCGACCCTGTCGTGCTCAATGGCCCGCAACTTGCACTGCACAAACCCTGATGGGTCGCCCGCTTGAATTGGGTTAGCGTCGCGGCACGTTGGTTGACCGTGTCCTTGCCTGTCGTCATTGCCTGTAAATCGCCCGGAGTTTCCCCCGATGAATTCACTTACCCGTTTGGCCGCTGGGGCCGCTGTTGCTGTCAGCCTGTTGGTCGCAAGCCTGCCGGCGCTGGCCCAGAACACTGTGCTGCGCGTGGTGCCGCACTCCAACCTGGCGATCCTGGACCCGATCTGGACGACGGCCTACATGAGCCGCAACCACGGCTACATGATCTACGACACGCTGTTCGGCACCGACGAGCATGCCAAGATCAAGCCGCAGATGGTCGAGAGTTGGACCGAAAGCACCGACCACCGGCTGTGGACCTTCAAGCTGCGCAAGGGGCTGGAGTTCCATGACGGCAAGCCGGTGACGGGCGAAGACGTCATCGCCAGCCTGCAGCGCTGGGGCAAGCGCGACGCGATGGGCCAGGCGCTGTTCACCTTTGTGCAGCGCATGGATTCGCCCACCCCTGATACCTTCCGCATCTTCCTGGGCGAGGCCTGCGGCTTCGTGCTGGAGGCGCTGGGCAAGCCGTCGTCCAACGTGCCCTTCATCATGCCCAAGCGCGTGGCCGATACCGACGCCTTCAAGCAGATCGACGATTACACCGGCTCGGGCCCGTATGTCTTCAAGAAAGACGAGTTCAAGCCCGGCGACAAGGCGGTCTACACCAAGTTTGCCAAGTACGTGCCGCGCAGCGAGCCGCCGTCGGGCACGGCCGGCGGCAAGCAGGTGTATATCGACCGGGTGGAATGGAACCTGGCGCTACGCGATGCGCAGGCCCAGGTCAATGCGCTGCAAAAGGGCGAGGTCGACATCATCGAGGCGCTGGGCTTCGACTTCTACGAAGCCGCCAAGACCAACCCCGATATTCAACTGCCCAAATACGCCAACCTCGGCTTGCAGTACATGGCCCGCTTCAACCACCTGCACAAGCCGTTTGACAATGCCAAGGTGCGGCAGGCGGCGATTGCAGCAATGTCGCAAGAACCCTTCTTGCGCGCCTCGGTGGGTGTCAAAGAGCTCTACAAGACCTGCCCGTCGATGTTCATCTGCGGCACGCCTTACGGCAGCCTGGCCGGCAGTGAGCTGCAATCCAAGAGCAGCATGAAAAAAGCCCAAGAGCTGCTGAAGGCCTCGGGTTACGACGGCACCCCCATCGTCATCATGAAGCCCACCGACCTGGCCTCGATCCAGAAGCTGCCTGATGTGGCGGCGCAGCTGCTGCGCCAGGCCGGTTTCAAGGTCGATCTGCAGGCGATGGACTGGCAGACGCTGGTCGGTCGGCGCGCCAAGAAAGACCCGCTGGACAAAGGCGGCTGGAGCATGTTTCTGACCGCCTGGAACGTGTTTGACGTGTGGAGCCCGATTGCCAACCCGACGATGGACACCCGGGGTGAAAAGTCCGGCTGGTTCGGCTGGGCCAGCGACGACAAGATGGTCGAGTTGCGCAACCAGTTCATGCGCGCCACCGACGAGCCCACCAAGAAAAAGCTGGCCGACCTGATGCACGCCCGTGCTTTCGAGATTGGCACCCACGCGCCGCTGGGTGAGTTCAACCAGCCGATGGCCGCGCGCAAGAACATCAGCGGCTTTTTCATCACCAACGGCAATATCTACTGGAACCTGAAGAAGAGCTGATGTTCAAGTTCCTCGCCCGCCGGCTGCTGTCCACGCTGCCGGTTCTGTTGATCGTGTCGGTGCTGGTGTTTTTGATGCTGCGGCTGACGCCGGGTGACCCGGCGGCGGTGCTGGCCGGTGACGCCGCCAGCACCGAACAGATTGCGTTGATCCGCAGCAGCCTGGGGCTGGACCGGTCGATCCCGGTGCAGTTTGGCATCTGGTTTGGCCAATTGCTCCAAGGTGATCTGGGCCAGAGCTACTACTACAAGACCGAGGTCGCCACGCTGATCGGCCAGCGGCTGGAACCGACGCTGTCGCTGGCACTGATCACCCTCACGCTGGCGGTGGCGGTGGCGGTGCCGTTGGGCGTGCTGGCGGCCTGGCGGCATGGTGGCTGGCTGGACCGGCTGCTGATGGGATTTTCGGTGTTGGGCTTTTCGGTGCCTATCTTTGTGCTGGCCTATTTGCTGATCTGGCTGGTCTCGCTGGAGTTGGGCTGGCTGCCGGTGCAGGGCTACAAACGCATTGCCGACGGCGTCGGGCCGTGGCTGTACCACCTCACGCTGCCGGCCATCACCTTGAGCGTGATCTACATCGCGCTGATTGCGCGTGTCACCCGCGCCTCGGTGCTGGAGACACTGGGTGAGGACTACATCCGCACCGCGCGTGCCAAAGGCCTGCCCGAGGGCGCAGTCTTGATGCGCCATGCGCTGGCCAACGCAGCCGTGCCGATTGCCACCGTGATCGGCATCGGCATCGCGTTGCTGATCGGCGGCGTGGTGGTGACCGAATCGGTCTATGCCATCCCCGGTCTGGGCCGGCTCACCGTGGACGCGGTGCTGGCGCGAGATTTCCCCACCATCCAGGGCGTGATCCTGCTGTTCTCTTTTGTCTACGTGGTGGTCAATTTGCTGGTCGATTTGTCCTACGTCTTTTTTGATCCCCGAATTCGGTACTGACCCCGATGGCCGCCACTGATGTCGAGAACCTGTCGGTTGAATCGGCCACCGTTGTCCCGCGGCCCAGCGCCTGGGCGCGGGTGCGGCGCAATACCTCGGTACGCATCGGCGCCACCGTGCTGGGCCTGCTGGTGCTGGTGGCGCTGGCCGCACCCTGGCTGGGCACGGTCGATCCGTCCTTGTTCGACCCGGCCAGCCGCGACCTGCGGCCCGGCAAGTATGGCGAGATCGTCACGCTCGACGGCGAGGCCATCAAGCACCGCTTCTTGATGGGCAGCGACAGCTTCGGCCGCGACATCTACAGCCGGGTGATCTACGGCACCCAGGTCTCGTTGATCGTGGGCTTGTTCACTGCGGTGGTGGCGATGGCGCTGGGCATCCTGCTGGGGCTGTTGGCGGGTTATTTGCGCTGGCTGGACGGCCCGCTGATGCGGGTGATGGACGGGGTGATGGCCATCCCCGCCATCCTGATCGCCATCGCGCTGGTGGCGATGTGGCGCGGCAGCCTGGTGACGGTGGTGGTGGCCATCGCCATCCCCGAGATCCCGCGCGTCACCCGGTTGGTGCGCTCGCTGGTGCTCACCATCCGTGAAGAGCCGTATGTCGAGGCGGCCATCTCGCTGGGCACCCCCACCTGGCGCATCATGCTGCGCCACATCCTGCCCAACTGCATGGCGCCGCTGATCGTGCAGGGCACCTTCATCTGCGCCTCGGGCATCCTGACCGAGGCCATCTTGTCCTTCCTCGGTGTGGGCCTGCCGCCCGACATCCCGACCTGGGGCAATGTGATGGCCGAGGGCCGGGCCCAGTTCAACGAGTACCCGCACAACATCTTTTTCCCCGGTATCTTCCTGGCGCTGACGGTGCTGGCGGTCAACATCCTGGGTGACGGGCTGCGCGACACGCTGGACCCGAAGATGGCGAAACGCGCATGACCGGCGCGCCAGATCAGGCCATCCTGGAGGTTCGCAACGTCAGCATCTCGCTGCCCTCGGGCGGCGACCGGGCCACCGCCGTGCGCAACGTGAGTTTTACCGTCGGCCGCGGCGAGATCCTGTGCCTGGTGGGCGAGTCGGGCTCGGGCAAGTCGGTGATCGCCCAGGGCGTGATGGGCTTGCTGCCCAAGTCGCTGCCGGTCACCCAAGGCCAGATCCTGCTGCAGGGCGAGGACATCACCCACGCGCCCTTGTCGCGGTTGCGTGAGCTGCGCGCCACCCGCATGTCGATGATTTTCCAGGAGCCGATGACGGCCCTGAACCCGGTGATGACCTGCGGCGACCAGATCGACGAGGTGCTGCGCCAGCACACCCCGCTCTCGGCGGCAGAGCGACGCGCCAAGGTGCTGGCGATCGTGGGTGAGGTGCTGCTGCCCGACCCCGAGCGCATGGTGGCCAGCTACCCGCACCAGTTGTCGGGCGGCCAGCGCCAGCGCATCATGATCGCGATGGCGCTGGTGCTCGACCCGGTGCTGCTGATCGCCGACGAGCCCACCACCGCGCTGGACGTCACCACCCAGGCCCAGATCTTGAAGCTGGTGCTGGATTTGCAGCAGCGCCACGGCGCCGGTGTGCTGTTCATCACCCACGACTTTGGCGTGGTGGCCGAGGTGGCGCACCGGGTGGCTGTGCTGCGCCTGGGCGACCTGGTGGAGCTGGGCAGCAAGGACGAGGTGCTCAAGCGGCCACAGCATGCCTACACCCGGATGTTGATGGCGGCGGTGCCCACGCTGCACCTCAAGCAGCGCCCGCTGGACGCCGACGCGCCGGTGGTGTTGCGGGTTACCGGCCTGGACAAGACCTACCAGGACAAACGCTGGTTCGGCCCGCAGCGCCATGTGCACGCGGCGCAGGATGTCAGCTTCGAAATCCGGCGCGGCCAGACCCTGGGCATCGTCGGTGAATCCGGCTCAGGCAAGAGCACCGTGGCCCGCTGCATCGTGCGCCTGGTCGATCCCAGCGGCGGCAAGGTGATGCTGGGCGGCGACCGTCCGGGTGAGGCCGCGGAGGACATCGCGATGATGTCCGCCGCCCGGCTGCGGCCGCTGCGGCGACGGGTGCAAATCGTGTTTCAAGACCCGTACCGGTCCCTCAACCCGCGCCGCAACGTGGCCGAGGCGCTGATCGAAGGCCCGGTCAACTACGGTCTGGGCCGCACCGAGGCACTGGCCCGGGCCCGCGGCCTGCTGGCCCTGGTGCGCATGGACGACAGCGCGATGGAGCGTTTCCCGCACCAGTTCTCGGGCGGCCAGCGCCAGCGCATCTGCATTGCCCGCGCGCTGATGATGGAGCCCGAGCTGCTGGTGGCCGACGAGGCGGTGTCGGCGCTGGATGTCTCGGTGCAGGCCCAGGTGCTGCAGTTGTTCGAGGAGATCCGCAGCCGTTTGAACCTGGCGATGCTCTTCATCACGCATGATTTGCGGGTGGCCAGCCAGGTCTGCGACCAGCTGGCGGTGATGAGCCAGGGCAGGGTGGTGGAGTACGGCCCGGCGCACCAGGTGTTTGGTAGCCCGCAACATGCCTACACCCGTGCGCTGTTTGCCGCCGCGCCGGGGCGCAACTTCAACTTCGGCACCTGAAAGTACCCGACTTGACCCGCATCCTGATCGCCGGCTACCAGCACGAGACCAACACTTTCGCCCCCAGCCTGGCGGACTGGACGGCCTTCAACCGGGGCGACTCGTTCCCGGCGTTTGTGCACGGCCCCGCGATGGTCGCCCAGCTGAGCGGCATCAACATCCCGGTGGGCGGCTTTATCGACGCGGCCAAACGCAAGGGCTGGACCTTGCT
>JBBRZR010000121.1:0-11899 GCA_038236495.1 Burkholderiales bacterium | reverse complement strand
CGGATATCGGCCACCAGCCTGTCCAGCGCGCGCTGCAGCGCCCCGGTGGCCTGGTGGAGCTCGGCGTCGGGCCGTCCGTCGTGGGCCGCCGTCTCCAGCACCTGGGCCAGCGGCGGCAACACCAATGAGCCGATCGAGGCCGACGCACCGCGCACCGAATGCGCAAAATCGCGCAGCGCCACCCGGTCGCCGCGCGCCAGCAGGCCGTCCAGCACGGTCACGCTGTCACCGTAGTGCTCGGCAAAGCGCTGCAGCAGCCGGTGCAGCAGATCGGTCCGGCCGCCCAGGTAGCGCATCGCCAGGCCGGTGTCGACGCCGGCCACCTTCAGGCCCGCTTCGTCGGTCTGGTCGGGTTTGTCCGCCGTGTCCGCCCCGTCGGCCGGCAGCGGCACGGCCTGCGCCGCCTGCACCGCCGGCACCGCGGTGTCGGGCAACCAGCGCAGCAAGCTGGCATACAGCTGTGCGGGCATCACCGGCTTGGCCACATGGCCGTCCATGCCCGCGGCCAGGCAGGCGGCGCGGTCCTCGCCAAAGGCGTTGGCGGTCATCGCCAGGATGGGGGTGCGCGCGGCCGCCGTGGCCAGCGCCCGGATGCGGCGGGTGGCCTCCAGCCCGTCCATCGTCGGCATCTGCACGTCCATCAGGATCAGGTCATAAGGCTGGCGCTGCACGCAGGCCAGCGCGTCGGCACCGTTGTCGGCCAGATCGACCTGCAGGCCGACTAGCTGCAACACCTCCGACGCCACCTCCTGGTTCACCGGGTTGTCTTCGACCAGCAGCACCCGCGCACCAGCGCAGCGCCGGCGCAAGGTGGCCTCGGCGTCGCTGTCGGGCACCACCGCTGGCACGATCAGGTCGGTCCTACCGGGGTCGAACCAGGCGGTAAACCAGAAGTCGCTGCCCTGGCCCGGTTGGCTGGTCACCCCCACCTCGCCGCCCATCAGGGCCGCCAGCCGCTGGGTGATGGACAAGCCCAGACCGGTGCCGCCAAAACGCCGGGTGGTGGAGCTGTCGGCCTGGCTGAAGACCGAAAACAGCGTGCCCAGCTGCTCGGACGCCAGGCCGATGCCGGTGTCTTGCACCCGGAAGCGCAGCCCGATCCGGCCACCGGCGGGGCCAGGCCGGGCGGCGTCGGCAGCCAGGTCTGCCGCAGCGGGCGCCGCGGGCGGCAGGCGCTCGGCCCGCACCACGATGCCGCCCCGGTCGGTGAACTTGACCGCGTTGCTCAACAGGTTGAGCAGGGCTTGCAACAGCCGTGTCGGGTCGCCGCGCAGCGCATCGGGCAGGTCGTCGGCCTGCAGGCGCAGGGTCAGGCCCTTGGCCTGGGCCTGGTCGGTCACCAGGGCGCAGCTGTGCTGCAGCACCGCAGACAGCGAGAAGTCGGTCAGCTCCAGCGCCAGCTTGCCGGCGTCGATCTTGGACAGGTCGAGGATGTCGTTGAGCACCTGCAACAAATGGTCGGCGGCCGCGCCGACCTTGGCCAGGCGATTGCGCTGCACCAACTCGGTGGCGTCGCGCTGCATCAAATGGGTCAGGCCGATGATGGCGTTCATCGGGGTGCGGATCTCGTGGCTCATGTTGGCGACAAAAGCGCTCTTGGCCCGGTTTGCCGACTCGGCGCTGTCGCGTGCCAGCACCAGCTCGGTGTTGGCCTGCAGCAGCTGCTGGGTGCGATCGTCCACCAGCTGTTGCAGCTGCTGGCGGTGGCGGCCCAACTCGCTGCCGATGCGCTTGGTCTCGGTGATGTCCTCGGTGATCCAGAGGTGGTGGGTGATGCGCCCGTCGGGCTGGCGGATGGGCGCAGCCCGCAGCAGCTCGTCATAGGGCTCGCCGCCCTTGCGCTGGTTGACGAGCTCGCCCACCCAGGTCTCGCCTTGCGCCAAGGTCTGTTGCAGGCTGGCGGCCACCGCGGCCGGCAGGTGCTCGGGCTGCAGCGCGGTGCGGGTCTGGCCCAGCGCCTCGTCGCGGCCAAAACCGGTGATGCGGGTGAAGGCCTGGTTCACATACTCGATCTCGCCGGCGGTGTTGCTGATCACGGTGGCGATCGGGCTTTGCTCGACCGCCCGCGACAGCTTGAGCAGCAGCGCCTCGTTCTGGTGGCGTTCGGTGATGTCGGACAGCGACATCACCACCGCGCTCATCGCGCCGGTCAGCGCGTCGCGCACCGGCTCGGCGTTGATCATCAGCCAGCGCCGCGCACCGGCCGGCGAGTCCACGCCCACCAGCATCTCGCGCCACGGCTGGCGACTGCGCAAGGCACGCAACAGCGGCAGCTCGGCGTCGGGCATGGCGGAGCCGTCACCGCGCAGCCACTGCCAGCGCGTGAAGACGCCGGGTTGCTGCAGACCGGCCAGATCCAGGCCAAAAAACTGCTCGGCCTGCAGATTGCAGGCGATGACCCGTGCCTTCAAGTCGTAGATCAGGATGCCCTCGTCCAGCACCGACAGCATGGACCGGTACTGCTCGGCCAGCGTGCGCAGCGCATCCTCGGCCAGGTGGCGCTGGGTCACGTTGGCATGCGACACCACCGCACCGCCGCCGGGGATGCGCAAGGGCGTGACGTTCATCTGGAACCAGCGCTGCTCGTCGGGCGCGTGGCAGGGGTACTCGTGCGAAAAGATGGGCAGGCTGCCCGCCAAAACGGCGGCAATGCCGTCGGCCACCACGCTGACGCCGCCGTCGGTGGCGGCCGCACGGCGCAGCACCGCCAGGTAGTTGCTGCCAACGCGGGTGTGCGCAGGCGGCGCGACATCGGTCCGGTAGGTGTCGCCATTGGCGGCGGCAAAACCCAGCCAGGCCTCGTTGACGGCGATGATGACGCCGTGGACGTCGAGCACGGCCAGGTGGTCGAGCACCGAGTCTTCAACCGCCTGCACCAGGCTGGCAGCATCGCGCAATGCCTGCTCGGCCTGGTACCGCTCGGTGATGTTGCGCGAGATGCCAAACAAACCGATCACCGCGCCACCGGCGTCGCGCAGTGGCCCCTTGGTGACCAGAAACACCGTGGGCCCAGCCAGCGTGGACCGGGTTTCTTCGCGGCTGATGACCCGGCCTTCGGCCATCACCGCGGCATCGTGGGCCTGGATGTCGGCCGCCTGGTCGGCCGGAAACAGCGCGTCAGCGCCGCGCCCTAACACTTCGTCGGCGCGCAGCCCTGTCAGCCGGCTGGCCTCGGGGTTGAACAGCAGGTAGCGGCCGGCCAGGTCCTTGGCGTAGATCGCGTCGGTGGCGCTGTCGGCAATCGATTGCACCAGCGCCAGCGAGCGCAGCTGCTCGCGTTGCTCGGCCTGTTGCTCGCGCAGCCCGTCCAGCGTGCGGCGGTCGCGCCACAGCACGGCGCCCACGCCCGCGGCCAGCAGCGCCAGCACGCTAGCCGCGGCGATCCAGGCGGCGTCCGGCAGCCAGGCGGCGATGATCGCGGCCCGGTCGATCTTGGCCAGCATCAGCCAGTCGATGAGCGGCACCGGCTGCACCACGCCCAGCACCGGCGTGCCGCGAAAGTCCAGCCCGGTGCCCATTTGTCCCGCCGGCAACTCGCCGCGCAAGGCCTTGGCCCCCAGCAGGTCGGGGCTGGACAGCGGTTGCGAGGGGTAGCCCGGGAAGCCGACGACGTTGCCGCCCTCACGGTGCACCATCAAAGTCACCGCGCTGGGGCTGCCACCGGGCCAGGATTGAAGCAAAGGCACCAGGAAGGCCTGGGCGTCGGCCCGCAGCACCAGCACGCCCCGCGCCGCGCCAGCACCCCCGGCCAGCGGCGCCACGGTGTCGAACCAGACCGCATCGGCCTTGCCCGCAACACCCTCGATCCGGTAGGCGCCGGTGTGCTGCACCTGGCCAGTGCTGACTGACCGCTGCAACGCCGCACGCAAGACCGGCGAGACGGGCAGGTCACCCGAGGTGACACCTGCTGCGCCCGGCGCCACTGCGACCAACCCGCCTTGCGCGTCCAGCACCAGGGCGCTGTGGTTGCCAAAGGCCTTGCGCAGGCTGTCCGACCGGCTGCCCAGCTGCGCCAGCGCGGCGCGGTCACCGGTCTCGGCCCAGTGCAGGAACGGCTCGCTCAGCAGCGTGCTGCCGCGCACAAACTCCGCCTGCAGCAACCGGTCTTGCAGCCAGCGGTCGGCCTCGGCAGCCCGCAGTTTGGCCATGGTTTGCAACTGTGCAGACTGCTGCGCCACCTGGGACCGGTAGCTGAAGTGCAGCGCCAGAGCGGCCAGCACGGCGATCAGCGCCACCACCGCCGTCAAGCTGCGCACCGGCAGCCGGGCACGCGGCGCAGCAGCGGGCAGCGCAGCAGCCTGCAAGGCAGCGGGCGCTGCGTTGACTGGGTCACTGTCGGCGGGCCGGCCTGGGTGCGGCAAAGGCAGTCTCCATTCGCCCTGTCAGAAAACCCTGACCGGGCCAAAGGTTATACCCCAAGCCGGGCGTGAAAAATGCTGAAAAAGACCGGCCGAAAGCCCCGCAAACCGGGCGCTGTCAGTCGCGGTCGGCCGCGGCCAGCGGCGGCAGGCTGCCAGGCACACCCGGTGGCGCGCGGTCGGCCGGGTCGGTCAGGTCATGCGCAAGCCTGGCCGCTGGCACTGGCGCGGCGGCAGCGCGCCGGTCGCGCACCAGGTAGCTGTAGATCACCGGCACCACCACCAAGGTCAGCAGGGTGCTGGTGATCACGCCGCCGATGATGGCGCGGCCCATCGGCGCCTGCATCTCGCCACCCTCGTCCAGCGCCAGGGCCAGCGGCAGCATGCCGAACACCATCGCCGCGGTGGTCATCATGATCGGCCGCATGCGGGTCAGGCCGGCCTCCAGCAGCGCCTCGGCCACGGTGGCGCCGGTCTTGCGGGCCTGGTTGGCAAAGTCCACCAACAAGATCGCATTTTTGGTCACCAGGCCCATCAGCATCACCAGGCCGATCATCGAAAACACATTGAGCGTGCTGCGCGAGACCAGCAGCGCGATCATCACGCCGATCAGCGCCAGCGGCAGGCTGGCCATGATGGCAATCGGCTGCAGGTAGCTGCCGAACTGGCTGGCCAGCACGATGTAGATGAAGATCACCGCCAGCCCCATCGCGCCCAGCATCGCGCCAAACGCCTCCTCCTGGTCACGCGTCTGGCCACCGACATCGAAGCTGTAGCCCGGCGGCAGCACGGTGGACTTGACGAGTTTCTGCACGTCATCGCCCACATCACCCGCCGACCGGCCATTGACCCCCGCAAACACCGCCTCGCGGCGCTGCAGGTTTTGGCGCCGGATGATCTCGGGGTTGAACACTGAATCGATCGTGGCCACCGAGTCCAGCGTGATCGGCATGCCGTCCTTGGAGAACGCCACCGGCAGGTTGCGCATCTGGTCGATGCGCTCGCGCTGGGTCTGGTTCAGGCGCAGCACCACGTCCACCTGGTCGCCGTCGGGGGTGGTCCAGTAGGTAGCAGTCTCTCCATTGACGTAGGCCCGCAGGCTGGACGCGAGCTGTGACGCGGTCAGCCCCAGCTCACGCACCGCACCCGGTTTGAGCCGCACCGCATACGCCGGAATACCCGGCCGCACCGAGGATTCGACATCCACCGTGCCCGGAATTTTCTTGACCTTCTCGGCAAAGTCGTTCGCCACCCGGGCCAGGCCCTCGGCCTCGGGGCCGAGGATGGCGACATAGATCGGCCGGTTGAAGCCCAGCGCCGCATCGGTGCCGGGGATCACCGCCACTTGTTTGCGGATGTCCTCTTCGAGCTGCTTCTGGCTGCGGTTGCGATCTTTGCGCTCCTTGAGCGAGATGTTGAGCCAGGCCTGGTTGCGCTGGCCGGCACCGCCGACAAAGGTCGAGACACTGGCCACCTCGGGCAACGCCAGCACGATCGCCTCGACCTGGCGCACCTTGGCGTCACTGCGGTCCAGCGCCGAGCCCTCGGGCATGCGCAAGGTCAGCTGGGTGAAGCCCTGGTCCACCTCGGGGATGAACTCGGTGCCCACCAGCGGCGCCAGCGCCATCGCACCGACAAAGCTCAACGCCCCGATGCCCAACACCACACCGCGCGGCGTGATCGTGGCGCGGCGCCAGTGGCGTTTGCCGGCCTTGTCGCGTTGTCCGTCGGCAAAAAAACCATGGCCCCAGGCCGGCAACGGCAATCGCCAGCGGCGGCCTGAAAACGCCCAGCGGATCAACTTCTCGTAGACCGTGTGCAGCCCGTCCAGCCCGCGGTCGGTGGCGCGGATCATCGCGCCGATCACCGGCAACCGCTTGAGGTGGGTGGACGGCGGGTCTTTCCAGACCGAGGACAGCATCGGGTCGAGCGTGAAGCTGACGAACAGGCTGACCAGCACCGCCACCGCCACCGTGATGCCAAACGGGTAGAAAAACTTGCCGATGATGCCGCCCATGAAAGCCACCGGCACGAACACCGCGCACAGCGCGAAGGTGGTGGCCATCACCGCCAGGCCGATCTCCTGCGTGCCCTCCAGCGCCGCGCGGTGGTGGTCCTTGCCCATGCCGACATGGCGCACGATGTTCTCGCGCACCACGATGGCGTCGTCGATCAGCAGGCCGATGCACAGGCTGAGCGCCATCATCGTCATGAAGTTCAGCGTAAAGCCCAGCGCATAGACCGCGATGAAGCTGGAGATCACCGCGATCGGCAAGGTGAGTGCGGTGATGACGGTGGAGCGCCAGCTGTGCAGGAACAAAAACACGATCAGTACCGTCAGCAGCGCGCCCTCGACCAGCGTGCGCTTCAGGCCGTTCAGCGACTGTTTGACCCAGTCGCTGTTGGCGTAGATCAGGCGCAGCTCCATGTCGGGCGGCAGGCCTTTGCGCAGCTCGACTATTGCCTCTTTCACTGCATCGCCGGTGGCCACGATGTTGGCGTCCTGCTGCTTGAAGACGTTGAAGCTGACCGCACGCTGGCCGTTGATGCGGGCGGTGGAATCAGGCTCTTTTTCGCGCTCGACCAGTGCGCCCAGATCGCCCAAGGTCAGCGCCAGATTGCCGCGCTTGGCGACGACGATTTGGGCGAAGTCGCGCGGGTCGCGCACCCGGCCCTCGACCCGCAGGATCGCGTCCTGGGTGCGGTCGCTCAAGAGCCCCACCGGCTGGTCGGCATTGGCCTCGCGCAGCGCGGTGGCCACCTCGGCCGGCGTGATGCCGTAGTTGCGCAAGCGCGCCGGGTCGAGGTCGATGCGCACCTCGCGGGTGGCCAGGCCCGACACGTCCACCCGGGCCACGCCTTCAACCCGTTGCAGGCGCTTGTCCACCTGCTGGTCGGCCACCAGCGACAGCTCGCGCGCGCTGCGGGTGGGGCTGAGCAGTGCCAGCACGACGATCGGCTGGGCGTTGTCGTTGTTGAAGCGCGCCACGGTGGGCGGCTTGGCGTCCCGCGGCAGGCTGCTCTGCACGGCAGAAAGCCGGTCGCGCACCTCCTGCATGGCCCGGCCCATGTCGGCATTGAGCGAAAACTCGACGTTGGTCTGGCTCTTGCCCTCCAGGCTGCGCGAGCTGATGCGGCGCACGCCCGCCACGCTGTTGACCGAGGACTCGATCAGCTTGCTGACCTCACGCTCCACCGCCTCGGGCGACGCGCCGGGGTACGCCACCTCGATGTAGGCGCCGGGCGGCGACACATCGGGCATTTGCTCCACGCCCAGCCGGGCATAGGCAAACAGCCCCAGCACGCACAGCGCAACCATCACCATCACCGCAAATACCGGGTTGGCGATCGACACTCGGGTGATCCACATGGCTTGACCTTTGGGTGTGTTTTGGGCGTGTTTTGGGCGTGTTTTGGGCGGACAGGCGGGTGGCTGCTCTAGCGCAGCACGGCGGCGGACGCGGCCGAGCCGGTGACCGACCCCGCGGCGGCCAGCGGCGCCGCCGCCAACACCCTTGCCGGTGCGCCCTCACGCAGGTTGTCGAAGCGGGCGGCCAGCAGCTGGGTGTCGGTCGCCAGGCCGGTCAGCACCTCGACCCGGCCACCGGCCTCGTCGCGCCGGCCCAGCGTGATCGCGCGGCGCGCCAGTACGCCCTTGTCGATCAGCCAGACATGGCTTTGCCCGCTGGTCGAACCTACCGCGGCCAGCGGCACCACCAGGCGCTGCTGCTCGTCGGGCAGCTCGACCCGGGCCAGTGCGTACTGGCCGGCACGCAGCCGCTCGTCGCGGTTGATTACTGCCACCGTGACACCGATGGACCGGGTGCCAGCCTCGGCCGCCGGTGCGATGCGCGCCAGCCGGCCGGTGATCGGCTGGGCCACGCCCTCGACCTGCACCTGCACCGCCATGCCGGGCGCCAAGAGGGCCACCTCGTGGGTGCCGACATTGCCGGCCAGCTCCAGCTGGGCCAGGTCCACCAGGGTCAGCACCTGCTGCTCGACCGCCACCTTCTCGCCCGGCAGCACATGGCGCTTGGCGACGATGCCGGCAATCGGCGCGACCAGGCTGGCGTCACGCTGGGCCACCCGGGTGGTGGCCAGCGAGGCTTGCGCCGCCGCCAGTGCAGCGCGGGCGGTGTCGAGTGTGGCGCGTGAGTTGTCCAGCGCCGTGCCCGAGATGAAGTTCTGCGCCGCCAGCCGCTCGTTGCTGGCGTGGCTGCGCTCGGCTTGCAACACGGTGGCGCGGGCCGACTCCAGATTGGCGTCGCGCTCGGCGATGCGGCTGCCCAGGTCGGCCATGTCGATGCGGCCCAGCAGCTGGCCGGCCCGCACCCGAGCGCCCTCGGCCACGTCCAGCGCCAGCAGCGTACCCGAGGCCTTGGCACGCAGCACCGCGGTGTTGGGCGCCACCAGCGGGCCCGAGAACTCGATGGTTTGCGACAAACGCGCCAACTGCGGGCTGACCACCTCGTTGGCGCGAAAGTCCAGCGGCGCCGAGGCGGCAGCACCCGGCATCTTGGCGGCCTGCGCGCTGCCCACCGGCAGCGGCCCGCGCTGGGTCATCCAGACCCCGGCGCCCGCCGCTGCGGCCACCACCACCCCTGCCCCGATCAGCCAGCTTTTGCGCATGACTTGTCCTTCGTTGATTTGCCCGCTCTCGTGGAGCGAGCCGAAGTGTAGAAGCGGCGTTGCCGCTGACAAGCCCCTACTGCGATGAAGCGCCGGGCGTGGGCGACCAGTTGCAGGACGGGGCGACGGCCGGCGCCGTGGCGGGATGAAATGCAGGCCTGGCGGGTGGCCGGGCGGCCGGGTGGCCGGGTAGCCCGGCCGCGGCAAAACCGGACAGCCAGGCTCAGCCGGCGCTGCCGGCGATTGCCGCGGTGGCCAGCTGCACGTCGCCACACTGGGCGCGGTGCCGCAGCGCATGGTCCATCAGCACCAGCGCCAGCATCGCCTCGGCGATCGGCGTGGCGCGTATGCCCACGCAGGGGTCGTGGCGGCCGAAGGTTTCGACCACGGTGGCCGCACCCGCCCGGTCGATCGAGGCCTTGGGGCTGCGGATCGAGCTGGTGGGTTTGATGGCGATGGACACCACCAGGTCCTGCCCGGTGCTGATGCCGCCCAACACCCCGCCGCCGTGGTTGCTGGCAAAACCCGCCGGCGTCAGGCTGTCGCCATGCACCGTGCCGCGCTGCGGCACGACGCCAAAACCGTCGCCGATCTCGACCCCCTTGACCGCGTTGATGCCCATCATCGCGTAGGCGATGTCGGCGTCCAGCTTGTCGAACAGCGGCTCACCCAAGCCCACCGGCACACCGCTGGCGCGCACCTCGATGCGGGCGCCACACGAGTCACCCGCCTTGCGCAGCGCGTCCATGTAGGCCTCCAGCTGCGGCACTATTGCCGCGTTGGGCGCGTAGAACGGGTTTTGCGGGATTTGGCTGGCGTCGTCGAACGGGATCGCGATCTCACCCAGCTGGCTCATCCAGCCGGTGAAGCGGGTGCCGTGCTGCAACTTCAACCATTTCTTGGCCACCGCACCGGCCGCCACCATCGGCGCTGTCAGCCGGGCCGACGAGCGGCCGCCGCCCCGCGGGTCGCGCAGGCCGTACTTGCGCCAGTAGGTGTAATCGGCATGGCCGGGGCGGAAGGTATCCAGGATGTTGCCGTAGTCCTTGCTGCGCTGGTCGGTGTTCCTGATCAGCAGGCAGATCGGCGTGCCGGTGGTCAGGCCGTCAAACACCCCGGACAGGATCTCCACCGCGTCCGGCTCGTTGCGCTGGGTGACGTGGCGGCTGGTGCCGGGGCGGCGCCGGTCCAGCTCGGGCTGGATGTCGTCCACCGCCAGCGCCAGCCCGGGCGGGCAGCCGTCGATCACGCAGCCTATGGCCGGGCCGTGGCTCTCGCCGAAGTTGGTGACGCGAAACAGGTCGCCGAAGGTGCTGCCGGACATGGAGAAACTCTCGAGGCAATGACAGAAGGCCAGTCGCCGGTGCGGCGCTGACCTTGAAGATTGTCGCAGCCGAGGTGGAGCCGGCGCCGCCAGCGCTTCGGCAGCGGGCTAAAGCTTGGGGGAGTCGGCGCCGGCCTCTTCGACCGGCCAGTCGCGGATGTAGGCCTTGAGCATGCGGTTCTCAAAATCCTGGCCCTCTACCACCGCCTTGGCCACGTCGTAGAACGAGACCACGCCCATCAGCGTCTTGCCGTCCAGCGCCGGCATGTAGCGGGCGTGGCGGCCCAGCATCATGCGGCGCACCTCGTCGATCTCGGTCTCGGGCGTACAGGTCAGCGGTGCATCGTCCATCACCGAGCGCACCGCCAGCGTGCCCACGCCGCCGCCGTTGCGCACGATGGCCGCGATCACCTCGCGGAAGGTGAGCATGCCGACCAGGTCACCGTACTCCATCACCACCAGCGAGCCGATGTCCAGGCTGGCCATGGTGGTCACCGCCTCGGCCAGCCCCTGGTCGGGTGACACAGTGAACAAGGTGCTGCCCTTGACAAGCAGGATGTCGCTGACTTTCATGGGGGTCTCCTCAGGGATTCGCTGCATTCTCACCGCAGGCGCAGTCAAAAACATAGCACACAATCCCTGCCCACAACAGCTCTGACGACGCCACCGACATGCCTGGTTACAGCGATCCCGGTTTCGACACGCTGGCGTTGCACGCCGGCGCCACCCCCGACCCCACCACCGGCGCGCGGGTCACGCCCATCCACCTGAGCACCTCGTTTGTGTTCCAGAGCAGCGAGCACGCCGCCTCGCTGTTCAACATGGAGCGCTCGGGCCATGTCTACAGCCGCATCAGCAACCCCACCACCGCGGTGCTGGAGGAGCGCATCGCAGCACTCGAAGGCGGCGCCGGTGCCATCGCCACGGCCAGTGGCCAGGCGGCCCTGCACCTGGCCATTGCCACGCTGGCCGGCGCCGGCCACCACATCGTGGCCAGCAGCGCGCTGTACGGCGGATCACACAACCTGCTGGACTACACCTTGCGGCGCTTCGGCATCGCCACCACCTTTGTGCGGCCGGACGACATCGACGGCTGGCGCGCCGCCATCCGCCCCGAGACCCGGCTGCTGTTTGGCGAGACCCTGGGCAACCCCGGGCTGGACGTGCTGGACATCCCCACCGTCGCTGCCATTGCGCACGATGCCGGCCTGCCGCTGCTGGTCGATTCGACCTTCACCCCACCCTGGCTGCTGCGGCCGTTCGAGCACGGCGCCGACCTGGTCTACCACTCGGCCACCAAGTTTTTGTCCGGCCACGGCACAGTGGTGGGCGGCCTGTTGGTGGATTCGGGTCACTTCGACTGGGACAAATCCGGCCGCTTCCCCGAGCTGACCGAACCGTATGACGGCTTTCACGGCATGGTGTTTACCGAGGAAAGCACGGTGGGCGCGTTTTTGCTGCGCGCCCGCCGCGAGGGCCTGCGCGATTTTGGCGCCTGCATGAGCCCGCACACCGCCTGGCTGATCCTGCAAGGCATCGAGACCCTGCCGCTGCGCATGGCGCGCCATGTCGAAAACACCCGCAAGGT
>JBBRZR010000120.1:0-11937 GCA_038236495.1 Burkholderiales bacterium | reverse complement strand
TCGGGCAGCGCGTCGATCGGCAGGCTGCGCAGGCTGTAGGTGCCCCAGACGGCCAGCATCAGCGCGGCCAGCAACACCAGCAGGCGGTTGGCGACCGACCAGCGGATCAGGCGGGCGATCACCGCGAGGCCCCGGTGCTGGGTGTCGGGCTGGCCGCTGTCATCGCCGGCTGGGCAGCCGGCACCGCGGCCCGCGCCAGCACCCCTTGCAGACTGGCCTCCGAGTCGATCAAAAACTGGCCCGAGGCCACGATCTGCTGGCCCGCTACCAGCCCGCTGCGGATCACGATGCGGTCATCGAACTGCTCGCCAACCGTCACCTCGACCGGGCGGAAGCGCCCACCCGCCTCGGCAACATAAACCAGCGCGCGGCGGCCGGTGCGGATCACGCCCTCGGCCGGTACCACCAGCGCGTCACGCCGCGTGCCCTGCAGGCTGACCTGCGCAAACAGCCCGGCGCGCAGGCGTTGACCGGGGTTGGGCAGCTCGATGCGCAAACGCAGCGTGCGGGTGTCGCGGTTGGCCTCGGGCAGGATTGCCGCAACCCGGCCGGTCAGCACCTGGCCCGGCAATGCCGGGAAGCGGGCCTGCACCGGCTGGCCCGGCGCGATGCTGGCGGCCAACACACCCGCGAGTGCCTCGGGCAGCGCCGCCTCCAGCCAGACCGTGCCCAGGCCGTTGATGCGTGCCAGCGTCATGCCCGGCGCCACCGTCATGCCGGCACGCACCGCCAACTCGGTGATCACGCCACCGGCGGGCGCTGTGACGGTCTGCAGCGCCACCGGCTGGCCGCTCTGGTCGATGCGGTCGATCAGCGCCGGCGCCATGCCCAGCAGTTGCAGGCGCTGGCGGGCGGCGCGGGCCAGGCCGGCATCGCCGGTGGTCTTGATGGCCAGGTACTCCTGCTGCGCGCCCAGCCAGTCGGGGTTGAGCAGATCGACCAGCGGCGCGCCGGCTGCCACCACGTCACCCGGCGCCCGGGCGTAGACCCGCTCGACAAAACCGGCGGTGCGGGCCTGCACGATGCTGATCTCGCGCTCGTTGAGTTGCACCGTGCCCACGGCCTCGACGGCCGCGCCGACGGGCTGAAGCTCAACCGTGGCCAGGCGCAGGCCCAGGGCCTGACGGGCCTGGGCGGAGACCGCCAGCGTGCCGCCGGCGTTGGCGGTATCGGCGCTGTTGGCGCTGTTCGTGCTGTTGGCGCTGTTGGCGCTGTTGGCGGTATGGGCCGTGCTGGCAGCGCCTGTGCCCGGGGCCGACGCTGCCGCCACGGCGCCCTCATCCGCTTCGGCGTAACGCGGCACCAGCTGCATGTCCATGAACGGCGACTTGCCCGGTTTCTCAAAGCGCTGTGTCGGCACCATCGGGTCGTACCAGTACAGCACCTTGCGCTCGGCCGAGGCCGGCGTGGCGGGCAGCGCTGCCGCCGCTGCAGGGGTGGCAGCGGCGGCGCCCACCGGCGTCGCCGCGCCGCGCCACACCGCAGCGCCCCAGCCCAGGGCCAGGCCCAGGCCCAGCAGACCCAAGGCACCCAAAAGCTGTCGTTTAGGCATCGTCATGGCCGGTCACTCCGCAATCAAGGTGTTGAGCCGGATCCGCAGCGCGCTGCGCTGGGCGTCCAGGTCGATGGCACGCAGTCGGGTCTCGACCGCCTCGCGGCGCGCGCCCAGCACGCTGGCCAGGTCACCGCGACCAGCCTGGTAACTGGCCATCGCCAGAGCCACCCGCTGAAGCGCCAGCGGCTGGCCGTTGGCCCCCAGGCGTGCACGCTGGGCATCCAGCGCCGCCAGCTCGGCCAGCTGGCCCTCGACCTCGTCGCGGTGCCGGCGCACGGTGTCGTCGCGTTCGGACGCTATGCGCAAAGCCTCCTGCTGCTTGGCCGCCAGCTGCGGCAGCTGGCGCTGCGACTTCTGCCAGGGCAGATCAAAGGTCAGCTGCATCGACACCATGTCGCCGTACTGCGGACCGCGTTTGCTGTAGACCAGCTCCCAGGCCCAATCGCCGCGTTGCTCGGCATCGGCCTCGCGGGCCTCGGCGCTGGCCTGGGCCTGCAGCGCGGCGTAGGGCAGGATCTCGGCATGGCGGTGCAGGCCGGCGCGCACGGTCTCAGCCTGAACGGCCAGCGCAGGCGGCTCACCGATCAGCGCATCGGCCGCGCGGGCGCCGACCCAGCGCGCCAATGCCGACCGGGCTTTGGCGAGGTCGCGCAGCGCATCGTCGCGCCGGTCGGCCAGCGCCAGCGCCTCCTGCCTGGCCATGGTGTGCTCGGCCGGCTGCGCTCGGCCGGCGGCGATGCGCGCGCCCAGCGTGTCTTGCAGCAGCCGGTTCTCGGCGTCCAGCGCGTCCAGCTGGGTCAGGCGGCGCTGGGCAAAGTAAACCCCCGACCAGGCCAGTGCCACTTCACGCTGCACCATCAGCCGGGCCACCACCAGCAAGGCGGTTTCGCGGTCGATCCGGGCCTGGGCGCCAGCGGCCCTGGCCTCGCGCTTGGCGCGGTTGGGCACGTCCTGCATCAGACCAATACGTTGCATGGTCATGAAATCGCGCGACAGGCTCCAGCGGTCGGCGCCGCTGATCGGCAGGTTGTCCAAGCCGACGATCAGACGCGGGTCCGGCAGCGTGGCGGCGGCGGGCGCCGATGCCTGGGCACCGGCCAGCGACTGTTGCTGGGCCTGCAGCGACGGTGCCTGCGCCAACGCGATTTGCGTGGCCTCGTCAAAACTCAAGCCCGCCGCGGCGTGCGCGGCACAACCCCAGCAGAGCGCAAAAATCCAGCACCGCGACACGGCGAGACGGCCGCGCAAGGCGCAGCGGCGATGGGGAAGCAATGGCATGACACGTCCTTCCAGACCCAACAAGCATGAACATCGACGGACCCCACCGGCAGGATGCAGGTGCGGCCGGGGCGTCAGGTCAGTTGCGAAGGACGAGCAGGCTGAGGTAGATCGGCAACGCGCCCGCTGGCGGCGCACCCGAGGCCACGCCGACGCGCGGCGCCGCTCTGACCTGGACAGCGCTGCCCGCAGACACCGGCACAGCCCAATCCAGCACCGCCAGCAGCAGGGGTGTGGCGGCCAGATCGGCAGCGGGTGACTGGTCCAGGGCTTGTTGCCCTTGCTGGCAGTGCACCCGGCACAGCAGGCCGGCCGGGTCGTCCGGGTACCCCGACAGACCGATGCCTGCCATGTCGCAGCCCGGCATGTAGCCCAAGCTGGCGGGTCGCGGGTCAGCGGCTACCAGACGGGGGCAGGCGTGCAGCGCTGTGGCCAACTGCATGAACAGCAGGGCCACGACCAACCAGCTGGACAGCCAGCGCACAGGATGGCGGTGCAAACGCATGGGCCGAAGTGTAGGCGTCGGCCTGCCCGCCAAGGTCAGGCCGCAGCGGCGGGTGGCGCCGCGCTTTGCACACGCGCCGCGTTGGCCGCGATACCGGCGGCAATACGCGGCAACAGCGCCAGCGGCAGGTCGTGGCCCATGCCCGAGATGATGTCCGCTTCAGCGCCGGTGATCTTGCGTTGCAGGTCATGGGCTGCGGCCACCGGCACCAGCGGATCGGCCTGGCCGTGGATGATGCGGGTGGGCGCACGGATGTTGCCCAGCAGCGCTGAGCGGTCACCGTCGGCCGCCACCGCCACCAGTTGCCGGGCGGTGCCGTCGGGCCGCCAAGCCCGGCGCACCATGGCCTCCAGCCGCTGGCGCTGGCGTACCGGGTCGGGCCGGTACAGTGGGCTGCCGATGATTTGCAGCAGCCGCTCCAGGTGCGCCACCACGTCCGGCACGGCCCGGCTCCTGGCGCGCTTGATCAGCGCCTGCTGCACTGGCAGCCGGGCTTGCGGCAACTGGCGCGCACCCGAAGTGGTCATGATCAGGGTCAGGCTCTTGACCCGGTCGGGGTGACTGGCGGCGATGTGCTGGACGATCATGCCGCCCATCGACGCGCCGCAAACATGGGCGCTGTGGATGCCCAGCACGTCCAGCACGGCCAGCGCATCGGCAGCCATGTCGGCCAGGGTATAGGGCGTGCGCACCCGCAAGCGCATCAGGTAGCGCAGCGACGCGCCGACCAGGTTGGGCACCCCGGCCGCCTCAAAACCCTGGCTCAGCCCGGCATCGCGGTTGTCGAAGCGGATCACCCGAAACCCGCGGCCGGTCAGGTCGGCGACCAGCTCCTCCGGCCAGCCGACCAGCGGCATGCCCAGGCCCATGACCAGCAGCAGAGGTTCGCCCTGTTGCGGACCCTGCACATCGATTTCGATTTGCAAGCCGTTGGCGCTGACTTTCATCGGCAGCTGCGGCGGTTGCCGGGGGTGGTGCGCGACTTGGCGCTGCGCGCCGGCCGACGCCGGGCCGCAGCGCGGGCAGGCTTGGCGGCCGGCGTTGCATCAGCCTCGGGCGCCGGCTTGCGCACGGCTCGGGACTTCTTGCCTCTGCCGGTGGCACCCGCCACGGCCTGGCTGACGGCACCGCGCACCGCGCCGCCGACCATCTCGCCCATCTCGTCCATCACATTACCCACCGCACCCCCCACCGCATTGCCGACCGCCCCGCCCATGCTGCTCAAGCCCTCCACCAGCCGATTGCGGGCCTGACCGACCACCTTGCGGCCGGTCTGCGCCAGACCGGCGGACGCCTTGATGTCGCTGCCAGCGGCCTCCGGCGCCTCCAGCAGGCACAGGTCCTCGAACGCGATCTGGACCGCATCGGCCAAGGCCCGGGCGTTGGGCAGGGCATGGGCGTCGGCCACGATGCCGAAATCCATCTGCCGGTCATAGCTTTCGACCGTGATGTTGAGCGCGATGCCGTGCACCACGATCGAGGTCGGGTAGTTGGCCACCATGCGGGCGCCGGCCAGGTACAACGCCACCGGCGGCCCGGGCACGTTGCTGATGGTCACGTTGCACAGCTGCGGGACGCGGTCGGCCACCTTGGCGCGGCCGTACAGCGCGGCAGCGGCCTCCAGCAGCCAGGGCATGCCGATCGACGGGTAGTCGGTGGGCAGCACATTCTTGAGGCTGCCCATGGTCTCTTTCATCGACCGGGTGGCAGCCTTGACATGGGCCAAACGCTGACCCATGTCGGCGATATGGGTGCCCAGGCTGACAAAACCCATGGACGCCTGGGTGTCCGAGGTGGTGTCGCCCGCCGCGCGCAGCGACACCGGCACCGCCGCGATCAGCGACTTGCGCGGCAAGGTGGCGTATTTGGACAGGTAGCGGCGCAGCGCAGTGGCGCACAGCAGCAGCACGATGTCATTGAGCGAGGCGCCGTGCGCCTTGGCCAACAACTTGAGCTGGCCCAGCGGCAGACCGACCCCGGCAAAGCTGCGCTGCGCCGTGATCGACTGGTTGAACACCGTGCGCGGTGCCAGGTTCAGGTTGCTGACAGCCTTGGGTTTGCCCTTGCCGCGCAGCAGCGCGGTATGCGACAGCGCCTGCCCGGCCGCGTCTGCCAAGGTGCCCAAGGTGGACGGCAGGTTCTTGATGATGCCGGCCACCTGCAGCGCCTCGTTGGCGATGGCGCCGCGCAGCATCTGCACCACACCCAGCTTGAACACCTTGCTGCGCTTGCTGGGGCGCAGCGTGAGGTCGCGGCCCTCGGGCGAAATGTCCAGGATCACCTGCGCCACGGCCACGGCGGCCTGGCCATCGACCGCGGCGTGGTGGAACTGCGAATACAGCCCCACCCGCTTGCGGCCCTCGGCAGTGGGCGCCAGGCCTTCGATCAGGAAGAACTTCCAGAGCGGACGGCTGCGGTCCAGGCGCTGCGCATGCAGTTGGCCGACCACCGCCTCCAGCTCGGCCATGCCACTGCCGGTCTTGGCCGATTTGGGCAGCTTGACGCCCACCACGTGCTGGGTCAGGTCCGGGGTGGCATCGACCCAGGCCGGATTGGCCAGGTTCAGCGGCATCCACCACAGGCGGCGGCGCAGCACCGGTGCCAGCGGCAGGCGCTGGGCCATGTGCTGGCGCAGCTGGGTCAGGAAGCTGCCCTGGTGACCCAACGGCAACTCGTAGATGTTGAGCGCGCCGACATGCATCGGCATCTCGGCGGTCTCGATGTTGAGAAAGACGGCGTCCAGACCTGATAGCTGCTTCATGGCCGCGATGCTAGGCCGGGCGCGCGCCGACAAACTCGGGTGTTCTCCCTAAATCGGCGCGGGCTTGTGCCCGATCAAGCCGCTGCGGCGCTCGCGCAGTGCCAACGCCTCGTTGACCAGCAGCGCACCGATCACCAGCGCACCGCCGGCCAGCGCCGTCGGCCCCGGCGCCTCTCCCGCCCCCACCCAGGCCAGCAGCACGCCGAAGATCACCTCCAGCAGGCCGATCAACGAGATCTCGGGCGCGGGCAGTACCCGCGTCAAGGTGACCACCAGCAAGCAGGGAATCGCCAGCTGGAACACCCCCAGCCCGGCCAGCAGCGACAAATCATGCACGGTGGCCGACAGCGGCAAGGCCAGCGGCAGCGTGACGGCCGCCGAGATCAGCGCACCCAGCAGCACTGCGGGCATCATGTCCGGCGATGCTTCAGCGGCCTGGCTGTCCTCGCGGCGGTCGTTCGACTGGCGGGCATGGCGCTGGTGCAGGTATTGCAGCAGCGTCCAGTTGGTGGCGCCGGCAATCGGCACACCCAACGCCACCAGCGCACCAGTCATCGACGCGTTGCTGGCAAACGCCTGCTGGCCAAACATCCAGGCAATCCCGGCACCCGCCACCGCGATCGCCACCCAGGTGCGGCGCGGCAGCCGGTGCTGCAGGAACACCTTGGAGAACAGCGCGGTGATCAGCGGTGCGATCGACATCGTGATCAGCACCGTGGCCACGCTGGTCAGCGTGATCGCCAGCATGAAATTGGTGTACATCACCGCCCAACACAGCGACGAGACCCACAGTGCACGTCCGCCGCCGGCGATGTCGCGCCACAGCCGCGGGCCGCGCAGGGCCAGCAGTGCGATCACCAACGCCAGCGCATTGAAAGCACTGCGCCAAAACGTCACCTCGAAGCTTCGCGCCGCCTCCAGATGGCGGGTGACCACACCGGCGGTGCTCCACATCAGCGTGATCAGCACCATCAACAGCACGGCGCGGGAGTGGGACAGGCGCATCAAAGGTTCAGTCCGGTCAATCAAAGGAAGCGGGCCGCAACGCGGCCCGAGGGTGCTGACTGACGTCCGCCTGGCCAGGTGCCGGTCGGACGACCTCAAGTCTCAGTCACGCGACGCGCGCTTGCGGTCGTGTTCGGTCAGGTGGCGCTTGCGCACCCGGATGCTCTTGGGTGTGATCTCGACCAACTCGTCGTCGGCGATGAACTCGACGCCGTACTCCAGCGTCAAGTCGATAGGCGGGGTGACCTTGATCGCGTCCTCTTTGCCGCTGACGCGGAAGTTGGTCAGCTGCTTGGTGCGGGTGGCGTTGACCACCAGGTCGTTGTCGCGGTTGTGGATGCCGACGATCATGCCCTCATACACCGGGTCATTGGGCTTGACGAACATGCGGCCGCGGTCGTCCAGCTTGCCCAGCGCGTAGGTGAAGATCTCACCCGCGTCCATGCTGATCAGCACCCCGTTTTTGCGGCCGGCGATCTCGCCCTTGTGCGGCTCGTAGCCGTCGAAGATGTTGGCGATCAGGCCCGAGCCGCGCGTCAGGTTCATGAACTCGTTGGTGAAGCCGATCAGGCCCCGCGCCGGAATGCGGTACTCCAGGCGCACACGGCCCCGGCCGTCCGGCTCCATGTTGACCAGCTCGCCCTTGCGCTCACCCAAGGCCTGCATCACGCCACCCTGGTGCTGCTCTTCGACGTCGACGGTGACCAGCTCGATAGGCTCGTGGCGCTCTCCGTTGACATCGCGGAACACCACCCGCGGCTTGCTGACGGCCAGCTCGTAGCCCTCGCGGCGCATGGTCTCCAGCAGGATGGTCAGGTGCAACTCACCCCGGCCCATGACCTCGAAGATACCGTCCTCGTCAGTCTCGGACACGCGCAGCGCGACGTTGCTCTGCAGCTCTTTTTGCAGCCGGTCCCAGATCTGACGGCTGGTGACGTACTTGCCTTCCCGGCCGGCCAGCGGGCTGGTGTTGACGCAAAAATTCATCGTCAGCGTCGGCTCGTCGACCTTCAACATCGGCAGCGGCGCCGGGTTGAGCGGATCGGTCACGGTCACGCCGATGCCGATGGCCTCGATGCCGTTGATCAGCACGATCTCGCCAGGGCCGGCTTCAGTGACCTGCACCCGGTCCAGCCCGCGGAAGGTCAGCACCTGGTTGACACGGCCCTTGCTGCTTTTGCCGTCCGGGCCTTCCATCACCAGCACCTCCATGCCAGGCTTGATCGTGCCGGCGCTGATGCGGCCCACGCCGATGCGGCCAACGAAGGTGGAATAGTCCAGCGCCGAGATCTGCAGCTGCAGCGGCGCGGCCGGGTCGCCGTGCTCGGGCGAGACGTGCTTCAGGATGGTCTCGAACAGGGCCGACATGTCCGGGCCCCACTGCTCACCGCGCTCGCCCTCGACCAGCGAGGACCAGCCGTTGATGCCCGAGGCGTAGACCACGGGGAAGTCGAGCTGATCGTCGGTGGCACCCAGCTTGTCGAACAAATCGAACGTGGCGTTGATCACCGCGTCGGGCTTGGCGCCCGGCTTGTCGACCTTGTTGACCACGACGATGGGCTTCAAGCCCAGCGCCAGCGCCTTCTTGGTGACAAAGCGGGTCTGCGGCATCGGGCCTTCTTGGGCGTCGATCAGCAGCACCACGCCATCGACCATCGACAGCGCACGTTCCACTTCGCCGCCGAAGTCAGCGTGGCCCGGGGTGTCGACGATGTTGATGTGGGTGCCTTGCCAGCTGACCGCGCAGTTCTTGGCCAGGATGGTGATGCCACGCTCACGTTCGATGGCGTTGTTGTCCATCACCGTGTCGACGATTTTTTCGTGCTCGGCGAAGGTGCCGCTCTGGCGCAGCAGCTGGTCGACCATCGTGGTCTTGCCATGGTCGACGTGCGCGATGATGGCGATGTTGCGTATTTGTTGGGTCATGGTGGGGCTTTGGTGCTGAAAATCGGGTCAGGCTGCGGGGGCCAGCTCGGGTGGGTTGGCCGCGGCGGGGGCCGGGATCGGGTCGGAGGCTGCGGTTGCGGTTGCGGTTGCGGTTGCGGTTGCGGTTGCGGTTGCGGTTGCGGCCGCGAGGGTGCCTGTGATGGAGGGAGGCTCCAAAGGATGGGACGCAGGCAGCAGGGCCTGAACCTCGACCGGGCTGAGCAGGCGGTCGGCGATCAACTCGCCGGCGCAGATGTGAGCGCTGCCGAGGAACGCAGCGGTTTCAGGGCCGTAGACCTTCACCTTGGCCATGTCGGGCTGCACTACACGACGGCGCAGACCGGTCAGGAAGCGGCCGGCCTCGTCGGCGTTTAGCGTCAAGCGCGGCCAGTCGGCCAGCAAGGCGTCGACCGGCAGCAGCAGCGCCAAGCGAGACGGCTCGTCCAATGACGCCAGATCGGCCAGGCTGATGGCGTTGGCCAGTGACAACGGCCCGCTGGCGGTGCGGCGCAGTGCCGTCAGATGGGCGCCACAGCCCAGCGCCTCGCCGATGTCCTCGGCCAGGGTGCGGATGTAAGTGCCTTTGCTGCAGCGCACATCGATCACCAGGGTGGGCGCATCGGCAGCATCCTGCCAGTCGATGATGTCGATGGCGTGAATCGAGACATTGCGGGCGGCGCGCTCCACCTCGATGCCGGCGCGGGCGTACTCGTACAAGGCCTTGCCGTCTTTCTTGATCGCCGAGTGCATCGGCGGGATCTGCGCAATCGGCCCGGTAAAGCGGGCGATGGCGGCATCGATCGCGGCCCGGTCCACAGCCACCGGCCGGACCTGCAAGACCTCGCCCTCCAGATCACCGGTGCTGGTGCGCTGGCCCAGGCGCAGCGTGGCGCGGTAGGCCTTGTCGGCGTCCAGGCTGACCTGGCTGAACTTGGTGGCGGCGCCAAAACACAGCGGCAGCAAGCCGGTGGCCAACGGGTCTAGCGTGCCGGTATGGCCGGCCTTCTCCGCCCGCAGCAGCCATTTGGCTTTTTGCAGCGCATCGTTGCTCGACAAGCCCAGGGGCTTGTCGAGCAGCAGCACACCATGCAAAGCACGGCGGGTGATGCGGGGGCGGGACGGGCGGTTCATCGCGTTGATGGCATTGACGGCGGCCTGTCAGGCCTCGCCGTCTTCCTTGGCGCGGGTGGCGTTGGCTTCGCGGATCAGCGCGCTCAGCTCGGCCGCATGCTCGGTCGTGCGATCGAACTGGAAATGCAGGGTCGGCACGGTGTGAATCTGCAGCCGTTTGAACAGGCCGTTGCGCAAATAACCTGCGGCCTCGCTCAGCCCCGCTTCGCACTCGTTGGCGTCACCGACCAGCACCGAGAAAAACACCTTGGCATGGGCGTAGTCGGGTGTGACCTGCACGCTGTTGACCGTGACCAGGCCGATGCGCGGGTCTTTCAGCTCGCGGATCAGCTCGCCCAGGTCGCGCTGGATTTGGTCGGCGACACGGACACCGCGGTGGGGAATAGCTCTTTTGTGGCGCATGGGGGTTCTCCGGGCTAGCCCTTAAGTACAAACCCCGCCTACTTTTCAGAAGGCGGGGTTTGCAGGGTCAGGGCAAATCCGCCTTACAAAGTTCGGGCGACTTCCTTGACCTCGAAGAACTCCAGCTGATCGCCCTCGGCGATGTCGTTGTAGTTCTTCAGCTTGATGCCGCACTCGAAGCCCTCGACCACTTCGCGCACATCGTCCTTCATGCGCTTGAGCGAATCGAGCTCGCCGGTGTAGATCACCACGTTCTGGCGCAGCAAGCGGAACTTGGCGTTGCGCCGCACCACACCTGCGGTGACCATGCAACCGGCCACCGTGCCGATCTTGCTGGCCACGAACACCGTGCGGATCTCGGCAGCACCGATCACCTCTTCGCGCTGCTCCGGTGCCAGCATGCCGGTCATGGCCGCCTTCACCTCGTCGACCGCGTCGTAGATGATGTTGTAGTAACGCAGATCGACGCCGTTGTTCTCGGCCAGCTTGCGCGCACCGGCATCGGCCCGCACGTTGAAGCCGATGATGACGGCCTTGGACGCAATCGCCAGGTTGACATCGCTCTCGCTGATGCCGCCCACGGCGCCGTGCACCACCTGCACCTTGACCTCGGGTGTGCTGAGCTTGACCAGGGACTGCGCCAGCGCTTCTTGCGAGCCCTGCACGTCGGCCTTGATGATCAGCGCCAGGGTCTGGGCCTGGCCCTCGCCCATGGTGTCGAAGATGTTGTCGAGCTTGGCGGCCTGGCGACGGTTCAGGTTGACCTCGCGGTACTTGCCCTGGCGGAAGGTGGCGATTTCTCGCGCCCTGCGCTCATCCGACAAGACCATGAATTCGTCACCGGCTTGCGGCACTTCGGTCAGGCCCTGGATTTCGACCGGGATCGACGGCCCAGCCTCTTGACAGACCTTGCCGTCTTCGTCGGTCATCGCCCGCACCCGGCCGAAGCTGGACCCGGCCAGCACCACATCGCCGCGCTTGAGCGTGCCGCTCTGCACCAGCACCGTGGCGACAGGCCCGCGGCCTTTGTCCAGGCGCGCTTCGATCACCAGGCCCTTGGCCATTGAACTGGTCGAGGCCTTGAGCTCCAGCACTTCGGCCTGCAACAACACTTGTTCCAGCAGGCTGTCGATGCCCTCGCCGGTCTTGGCCGAGACCGGCACAAACGGAGTCTCGCCACCAAAGTCTTCAGGCACGACGCCCTCGGCCACCAGCTCGCCCTTCAGGCGCTCAAGGTTGGCACCCGGCTTGTCGATCTTGTTCATCGCCACCACCAGCGGCACATTGGCCGCCTTGGCGTGGGCAATCGCCTCCTTGGTCTGGGGCATCACACCGTCGTCGGCCGCCACCACCAGGATCACCAGGTCGGTGGCG
>JBBRZR010000119.1:0-11949 GCA_038236495.1 Burkholderiales bacterium | reverse complement strand
GTAGATCGTGGTGGTGGCGATGTCGGCATGGCCCAGCAGCAGCTGCACCGCACGCAAATCCGCACCGTGGTTCAGCAGATGGGTGGCAAAGGCGTGGCGCAAGGTGTGCGGCGACAAGGGCGCCAGGATGCCGGCGGTCTGCGCATGGCGCTTGACCAGCGACCAGAACATCTGGCGCGTCATCGCAGCACCGCGTGCCGTGACAAACAGGGCGTCGCTGCGCTGGCCGCCCAGGATGGCGTCGCGGGCCTGGGCCAGGTAGCGCTCGATCCAGTCTTGCGCCTCGGCGCCAAACGGCACCAGCCGCTCCTTGCTGCCCTTGCCCACCACCCGCAGCACGCCCTCGGTCAGGCCCACCCGCACCGTCGCGATGCCCACCAGCTCGCTCACCCGCAGGCCGCTGGCGTACATCAGCTCCAGCATGGCGCGGTCGCGCAGGCCCAAGGGCACGGCGACATCGGGCGCGTCCAGCAAGGCCTCGACCTGGCCCTCGGACAGCACCTGGGGTACCCGCATCGGCTGGCGGGCGCTGCCCAGGCGCAGCGTGGCGTCCTCGGTCACCAGCCGCTCACGCAGCGCCCAACGGAAAAATCGCTTGAACACCGTGAGCCGTCGGTTGGCGGTGGTGGCGCGGCTGCCGGCGTGACGGTGGGCGATGTAGGCCAGCAGGTCGGACTCGGTACTGCTGGCAATGGCCCGTGCGCTGGTATCGGACAACCAGTGCGCGTACAGCGTCAGGTCACGCCGGTAGGCCTCCAGCGTGAGCTTGGCCAGGCCGTCCTCGATCCACAGCGCATCGACAAAGCGTGCTATCAGTGCACGGCTGGCCGGTGGCAGGGCCAGGCCGGTGTCGTCCTCGGCCCGCATCCGGCGCCCTGCCCCACCGCCCGCAGCCCCCATGCTCAATCGAGCTTGAGCTTCTGCGCTTCGACCACCCGCTTGTAGACCTCGAACTCGGCCTTGATCTGGGCGGCAAATTCAGCCGGGGTGTTGGCCACCACCAGCGAGCCGGTGCCCTCGATGCGGGCCTTGACGTCCGGCAGCTCGGTGGTCTTCTTGACGGCGGCGTAGACCTTGTCCACCACCTCCTTGGGCAAGCCCTTGGGGCCGTAGATGCCGTAGTAGGCCATGCGGTTGACCGGCTCCAGCCCCACCTCCTTGAAGGTCGGCACATTGGGCAACTGGGTCAGGCGCTGCGGCGCCGACACGACGATGGGCACCAGCCGGCCGTCCTTGATGAAGGGCAGCGCCGACGGCATGTTGTCGAAGATGATCGGCACCTGGCCCGCCACCGTGTCGTTGAGCGCCGGGCCCGCGCCGCGGTACGGGATGTGGGTGATGAAGGTGCCCGACAGGTTCTTGAACAACTCCATCTGCAAATGGCCGATGCCGCCGGTGCCCGAGCTGGCAAAGCTGTACTTGCCGGGGTTTTTCTTCAACTCGGCCAAAAAGCCTTTGTAGTCCTTGGCCGGGAATGAGGGGTGGACGGCGATCACGTTGGGGGTGGCCGCCACGTTGGTGATGGGCGTGAAGTCGGTGATCGGGTTGTAGGCGATGCGCGGGTTGATGGCCGGGTTGGCGGCCGTGGTCGAGACCGTGGCCATGCCCAGCGCATAGCCGTCGGGCGTGGCCTTGGCGGTGTCGTTGGCACCGATCGAGCCGCCGCCGCCAGCCTTGTTCTCGACAATCATGGACTGGCCCAGGATCGGGCCGATCTTGTCGGCGATCACCCGGGCCACGATGTCGGTGGTGCCGCCGGGCGCAAACGGCACCACCAGCCGCACCGGCTTGTTCGGGTAGGCCTGCGCCAGCGCGGGCAGTGGCGCCAGCGTGGCAACCAGGGCGGCGCTCAAGGCCGACAGCAAAAAGTGGGATCGCTTCATGTCGAGGAGGTCTCCAGGGTCAAGGCGCTTGAAATGGCGCGCTGCGGATTGTGACCCCGGCGCGGCGCCCGGGTTTCAGGCCGGCTGGCCCAGCAGGCCGGCACGCAAGCGCTCGTCGCTGACGTGCTCGCCGACAAACACCCGCAGCAGCGCGCCATAAAAATCCTCGCCCGGGATCGCCGCACCCAGCTGCCGGCCGTTGTGCCAGAACAGCAAGCCCTGCCCCGGCAGGAAGTCGAGGTTGACCGCGTCACCCTTGTGGATCTCGCCCAGCGGGCGCAGCAGTGCGTCGAACAAGACCACACGCTCGGCCAGCCGCGCTTGCACCTCGGGCGGGTTGTTGCGCTCGATGCCTTGGTGGAAAGCCTTGATGAACTCGTCGGCAGGCACATCGATCAGCAACCGCATCTGCAGCCGCTTGGCACCGGCTTGGGCCACCACCGCATCAGCGTTGCTGGCGCGTTGGCCCAGGTACAGGCCGGCGGCATAACCCTTGAAAATGAACCGGGCCCGCAGCCCGGTGCCATTGAGCAGCAGCGGCTGGCCGGCCAACAAGACCTGGGGCTCGAAACGCACGCCGCCAATCGGGTTGACCGGCTCGGCGGCCACCGGCGGCGAGCCCAGTGCCAAAGGCCCCAGCAGACCGACCAGCATGGCGGCAGACGACAGGTGGCGGGCAAGGCGGGCGAGCATGGTCATGGCAGGGTGGAGCGCGTGGGGACCTCTGTCTAACGCCGCAGGCGCCGCGCCGGCTGACCGGTGACGCGCAATCGGAGCCCCGCCAGGGCATGGCGGCACTGCAGCCGGGGCGTGCAGGCACGCCGCCACCGCGCTGGCACACTCGACCGATGACCGACCTGTCCCTGTTGCTGCCCGACTTTGCACTGATCGCCTTGGGTTACCTGATCTGCCGCTACACCGGCCTGGACCGCCCGGTCTGGGACGGCGCCGAACGGCTGGTTTACTTTTTTCTGTTCCCGGTGCTGTTGTTCTACGCCATCGTGCGCAACCCGATCCACCCCGGGGAGATGCTGGCCTTTGGCGGCACGGTGCTGGCGGTGACCAGCATGGGCATCGTGCTGGCGTATGCGCTGGCGCGGGCGCCCGGGGTCGATCCGCTGCTGCATGCCAGCGGTGCGCAATGCGCCTTCCGCTTCAACAGCTACATCGCGCTGGCCTTGGCCGAGCGCCTGGCCGGCGCGCCCGGTGTGGCCTGGCAGGCGCTGATCGTCTCGCTGTGCGTGCCGCTGTGCAACGTCGCCGCGGTCTGGCCGCTGGCACGCCAGGGCGGCCACGGTTACCTGCGCGAGTTGCTGCGCAACCCGCTGATCCTGGCCACGGTGTCCGGCCTGACCGCCAACTTGGCCGGCCTGCAGTTGCCGGACATGGCGGCCACCACGATGGCGCGCATCGGCGCTGCGGCGCTGCCGCTGGGCCTGATGGCGGTGGGCGCCGGCCTGCGTTTCGGGGCGCTGCGCCAGGCGCCGGGGCTGGCCAGCGGCTTGCTGGCCATCCGCCACCTGGCGATGCCGGCAATGGCCATCGCCCTGGTGATCCGGCTCGGTCTGCCGCCCTTGCAGCAAGCGGTGATCGTGGCGTTTTCCGCCATGCCCACCGCCAGCAGTGCCTATGTGCTGGCGGCCCGCATGGGGGGCAACGGCGCCTACGTCGCCGGCCTGGTCACCGTGTCCACGGTGCTGGCGATGGTGGGGTTGCCGTCGGCGCTGGCGGCGTTGGCGTTTTTCCGCTGACAAGTTTGCGCTGCGGCTGCGGCGAGAAGCCTGCGGAAAGGTCAACGCCAGAGCGGGGCGACCCGCTCACGGCGCAGGGCCTCGAAGCCGGGCGACGGTGGCCGGCAGGTCGGCCCAGGGCGGCTGGCCGGGTGCAAAGTGCTGGCGCATCCAGCCGGCCAGCTCGACCACCTGGGCGTCATCCAAGGCATGACGGAATGCCGGCATGTGGCCGATGGCCGGAAACGCCGGCTGCCAGATGCCGTCCAGCACCGTGCGCACCAGGTTGTCGGGCCGCGCGCTGTGCAGGTTGATGTTCAGAGCCAAGGGCTGGTTGAGCCCCTGCACCTCGGGGCCGTCGCCATCATGGTGGCAGGCGCCGCAGGCCGACTCGAACAGGCGCTGCGACGGGCCCGGCAGGCTTGCCGACCGGGGGACGGTGACGGCCACAGCGACCGCCACCCCGGCTGGCTGCAAAGCAACCAGGTAATGCGCCATCGCGCGCAGGTCGGCCTCGGGCACGGTGGCCAGTGCCTGGACCACCGAGGCCATCGGTCCGCCGGCGATGCCGTGCTCGGCATGGTGGCCGCTGCGCAGGTACTGCAGCATCGCGGCCTCGGTCCAGGGCACCGGCGATCGGCTCGATGCCCCCAGCGGCGGCGCTTCCCAGCCGTCGGCCATGGCGCCGCCCAGGTAGCTGCTGGCCGACATCTCGGCGCCCAGCGCGTTGCGCGGTGTGTGGCAGGCGCCGCAATGGCCCAGGCCGTTGACCAGGTAGGCACCCCGCTGCCACAGCGCCGAGCGGCCGGTGCCGGTTGCGGCCGTCCGTGCCGCCTTGTCGGCCACTGCGGCAGGCACGACGCCCGGTTGCAGGTACAGCGCGGTCCACAGGCCCAGCAGCGGGCGCAGGTTGAACGGAAAGGCCAGCCGGGTCGCGGGCCCGCGCGCCACCACCGGCACTTGGGACATCAGGTGGGCATAGATCGCCTGCAGGTCGTCGTCGCTGGTCTGGCTGAAGGCGGTGAACGGGAATGCCGGGTACAGCCGGTGGCCATCACGCGACACCCCCTCGCGCATCGCCCGCTGGAAGGCCGAAAACGACCACTGGCCGATGCCGGTGGCGGGGTCGGGGGTGAGGTTGGTGCTGTAGACGGTGCCGAACGGCGTCACGAGTGGCCGCCCTCCCGCATTGGGCAGGCCACCCTCGGCGGTGTGGCAGGCCACGCAGTTGCCAATGGCCGCAAGGTCAGCGCCCCGGGCCAGCAGCTGCGGGCTGTACACCCCCGCCGCGCTGGCCAGGACCGGCGCGATAGCCGGCCGCCAGCCCAGCGCCGCGGCGCCCAGGCCGAGCACGGCGGCCACCAGCGCACCGGCGACCGCCCAGATCGATTTGCTGCGGCGCTGGGGGTCGGCGGCCCGGGCAGGATCGGCCTGGGCCAGGTATTCGCGCACCGGCGCCGGTACGGCGTCAGCAGGGCGTGGCGCAGCGGACGGGCTGCCCACGGGTACCGCGGCACCCGGGTTGCCGTTTGCAGCGCCCCGGGCTGCGGCCTGCAGCGCCGCCCGCACCACCTCGGGCGTGAACGGCGGCTGGCGCAGCCGCACGCCGGTGGCGTCGAAGATGGCATTGGCAATCGCCGCCGTGCCCGGCACCGACGCCGACTCGCCCACGCCCAGCGCCGGCTCGCCTGGGCGCGGCATCAGCAGCACCTCGACCGTCGGCACCTCGCGGAAGCTGAGGATCGGGTAGCTGCCCCACTCGCGGCCGGCCACCGTGCGCGTGACCGGATCGATGCGGACCTGCTCCTTGATCGCCCGGCTGGTGGTCTGCAGCACATTGCCGTGCACCTGCTGTTGCACACCCAGCGGGTTGATCATCAAGCCGGCGTCATGGCCCACCACGACCCGGGCCACATGCACCTCGCCGGTGACGCGGTTGACCTCGACATCGGCCACCCAGGCCGCCCAGGCCGCGCCAAACCCGGGGAACTTGCTGTGGATGTAGCGGGCATAGGCAAAGCCCTGGCCGGCCAACCAGTCGCCTTGCGCCGCGCCGGCTTGCCGGGGCGCGGTGTGCGGCACCCAGCCGGCCTTGTCCGCCGTGGCCCGTACCAGCTCGGCGGCGCGCGGGTCGTGCAAGTGGCGCAGCCGGTAGGCCACCGGGTCGACACCCGCGGCGCTGGCCAGCTCGTCGATGTAGCTCTCGTGGGCAAACGAGTTGGGCAGGGCCGACACCCCGCGCAGCCAGCTGGCGCGCAGGATCGGCGCCATGTCGTTGACGGTGATGCGCTGATCGGCATAGCCATAGGGTGGCACGGCGGTGCGGTCGCCCATCTCGAAGGCCTGGGCCACGGCCGGCACCGTGCCCGTGAGCAGCAGGGCCAGCGTGGGCGCACCGTTGCTGGGGTAGCTGGTGGCAAAGTCGTAGCCCGCCGGCGTGCCGTCGGCCGCCAGCCCGCCGCGCACCTGCATCAGCTGGGCGGCGCCCTTGGGCTCCCACAGGTGCTCCTGCTCGCGGCTGAGCTGCACCCGAACCGGCCGGCCCACAGCACGCGACAGCAGCAGCGCGTCGGCCGCGACGTCATCGGCGCCGTTGCGGCCGTAACAACCCGAGGCCTCCAGCCGGATCACCTCGATGGCCGGCGCCGGCAGGCCGGTGAGTTTGGCCAGGTCGGCACGCAGCACATGCGGGTTCTGGCTGCCGGTCCAGACCGTGGCCGCGTCGCCGCGCCAGTCGGCCAACGCGCAGGACGGGCCGATGGAGGCGTGCAGCTGGTAAGGCCAGACGTAGGTGCGGTCGAGCCGGGTGGCAGCGCCCGCGAGCGCGCCGTCCACATCGCCCAGCTGGGCGACGATGCGCGGCGTGCTGGGATGCGCGCTGATCGCCTGCGCCAGGTCGTCCAGCGGCGGAAGCGCCGCGAATGGTGTATGCGGCGCCCACGTCACCGCCAGCGCCTGCACCGCGGCATCGGCCTGGTCCTCGCGCTGGGCGACGATGCCGATGAAGTCGCCGATCACCACGATCTTCTCGATGCCCGGCAGGTGCGCCACCGAGGCCTCGTCCACCGCCAGCAAGGAACGGCCGACAAAGTCGCCCGCGTCCAGCCCGGCATAGGGCGGACGCAGCACCCGGCCGTGCAGCATGCCGGGCAGCCGCTGGTCGTGCACATAGACCGCCGCGCCGGTGGCCTTGGCCAGCAGGTCCACCCGGGGCACGGATTGACCGACGAGCTGGTAGTCGGCAGCCGGCTTGGTGGGCGTGGCCAGGGCCAGCATCAGCTCGACGTGGTGCCCGGCCAGCAGCTCGGCATAGTCAAGTTGCCGGCCGTCGGGCGCAATCACCCGCCCGGCCTGGGTGCGCAGCGGCTCAATGGGCAGCGCCCAGCGTGTTGCGGCCGCCGCCACCAGCCAGGCGCGGGCCTGAGCGGCGGCGGCGCGCAGCGGCTGGGCGTGCAGCTGCAGCGAGGTGCTGGCGATGGTCGGGCCCTGGTTGGGCGCGCGGGCGGTGTCGCCCAGCACCACCTGCACCGCCGCCATCGGCAGGTCCAGCTCCTCGGCGGCGATCTGGCCGTAGGCGGTGCGGATGCCGGTACCCAGGTCGACATGGCCGACCAGCGCGATGGCGCCGGTGCGGCACGCCGCATCCGGCTCGTCACCGGCATCGAACAAGGCCAGCAGGATCTCCAAGCCCTCGGCCGGGTCGCCGGCCACGACCGGTGGCTGGCCTCGTGCCGGCGGCGGCGGCACGGGCGGCTCGCGCAGCACCAGCAGCACATTGCCGGCGCGGCGGAAGTCGGCGCGGCTGCGCCAGGTGTTGGCCAGTCTGGTCATGGCGCGGGCGGGTTGGCGGTGGCCAGTTCGGCGTCGGCCAGCATTTCAGCGGCCAGTTTCACCGCCGCCAGGATCTCCAGATGGCTGCCACACCGGCACAGGTTGTGCGACAGCGCCGCCCGCACCTGCGCCTCGCCGGGCCGCGGGTTGCGCTGCAGCAAGGACACGGTGGCGATGATCATGCCGTTGAGGCAGTAGCCGCATTGCGCCGCCTGGGCCTCGACAAACGCCTGCTGCACCGGATGCGGCGCGGCAGCGCTGCCCAGGCCTTCCAGCGTGGTCACCTCGCGCCCAGCCACCCCCGCCAACGGCAGCGCACAAGACCGCGCCGCCCGGCCGTCGATCAGCACCATGCAGGCGCCACATTCACCCAGGCCGCAACCGTACTTGGGCCCGTTCAGGCCCAGGTCGTTGCGCAGCACCGTGAGCAACGGCACGGCACCGTCCACGGCCAGGGATTCAACCCGGCCGTTGAGGCGCAGCAGGATGGGGACCGGGCTCAAGCGACAAGAACCGGGTCAGGCCGCCCGATGTCGTCGCTCTGGATGCGCTTGACGCCGGCGGCCGTCATCTGCGTCCAGGCGGCAGCCAGCGAGCCGTCGAGGTCAATCGCCCGGCAGGCGTCCTCGATGACAAACACCTCAAAGCCGGCAGCACGGGCATCCAGTGCCGTCCAGCCGACGCAAAAATCGGTGGCCAAGCCGGTGACATAAACCGTTTTGATGCCGCGCGCCTCGAGGTAGCCGGCCAGGCCGGTCACGGTCTTGCGGTCCGCCTCCTGGAACGCCGAGTAACTGTCGACGCCGGGGTTGCAGCCCTTGCGGATGATCAGCTGGGCGGTGGGCAGCGACAGGTCCTGGTGCAGTGCGGCGTCTTCGGTACCCTGCACGCCGTGGTCGGGCCACAGCACCTGGCTGCCGTAGGCCAGCGTGGTGGTGTCATAGGGTTTTTTGCCAGCGTGGCTGCTGGCAAACGAGGCATGGCCGGCGGGGTGCCAGTCTTGCGTGACGACGATATGGGTGAAGGCGGCTGCGAGCTTGTTGATCACCGGCACCACGGCTTCGCCGTTGGCCACCGGCAGCGTGCCGCCGGTGACAAAGCAGTTCTGCACATCGACCACCAGCAGCGCGGCGCTGGCGCCGGGCTTGAGCTTGGCAGCCGCCCGCAACGGCAGGGCCACGGTTGCCGCGCCCGCCGCCAGCGATGGCGGCCGGTCGCCACCAGACGTCAGGGAGGGGGTGATCTTCATGGGTCTCTCCGTGGGGTGGCACAGCGGGGGAACAGGGTTGCAGCGAAAAAAACAGGCTTTTACGGATCAGGCGTGGGGGTCTACATCGACAAGTAGGCTCGGCGCACGCCGTCATTGGCCGCCAGCTCGGCCATCGTCGACTGGTGGCGGATCTGGCCTTTTTCCAGCACATAGGCCCGGTCGCACACCAGCTCGGCAAAGTGCATGTTCTGCTCACACAGCAGGATGCTGACGCCCTGGGTCTTGAGGGCCAGGATCATGTGCGCCATCTGCTCGACGATCAAGGGGGCCACACCCTCGCTGGGCTCGTCCAGCAGCACCAGCAGCGGGTTGCCCATCAGCGTGCGGGCCACCGTCAGCATCTGTTGCTCGCCACCGCTCATGCGGCCGCCAGGGCGGTTGGGCATTTCGCCCAGGTTGGGGAACAGCGTGAACAACGCCTCGGTCGTCCAGCCGGGGGCGGCGCTGCCGTCGGGCCAGTGCCGCGGCGGCTGGCGGCCGACTTCGAGGTTCTCCAGCACCGTCAGGTCGCTGAAGATGCGGCGGTCTTCGGGCACAAAACCCAGGCCGGCGCGGGCAATAGCGTGCGGCTCGGCACTGCTGATGTCGCGGCCCAGGAAGCTGACCCGGCCGGTGCGCCGCGCCAGCATGCCCATCAACGCCTTGAGCGTGGTGCTCTTGCCGGCGCCGTTGCGGCCCATCAGCGCCACCACCTCGCCGCGCCGCACCTGCAAGCCCACGTCGAACAGGATTTGCGCCGCGCCGTACCAGGCGCACAGGCCGGTCGCCTCCAACAGCGGTGCGTCTGTCAGACGTGATTCCGGCAAGGGCAGGTTCGGCGTGATCATGGCTTGGCCTTCTCGAAGGTCTTGCCCGAGCCAAAGTACACCGCCTGCACTTGCGGGTGGTCGCGGATCTCGGCTGGCGTGCCTTCGGCGATCAGCCGGCCCCGCGCCAGCACGATCAGCCGGTCGGCGTAAGCGAACACCACGTCCATGCTGTGCTCGGTGAACAGCACGCCCAGGCCACGCTCGATCACCAGACGCTTGGTCAGCGCCATCAAATCATTGCGCTCCTGCGGCGCCATGCCGGCGGTGGGCTCGTCCATCAGCAGCAGTTTGGGTTGGTTGGCCAGTGCAATCGCCAGCTCCACCCGCTTGATGTCGCCATAGGCCAGCACGCTGCAGGGGCGCTCGGACTGTGCCGCCATGCCGACTTGGCGCAGCAGGGCCAGCGCGTCGTCGCGCCGGTAGGCGGCGGCGCGCCGCCACATCGAAAACAGCCGGTCATCGGCCGAGATCAGCGCCATCTGCACGTTTTCGATCACCGTCAGCGAGGCAAAGGTCTCGGCGATCTGGAAGGTGCGGCCCACGCCCTGCTTCCAGATCTCCCTTGGCTTGCGGCCGATCAGCTCTTGCCCGGCCAGCCGGATCGAGCCCGAATCGGCCTTGAGCTGGCCGTTGACCATATTGAAGGTGGTGGACTTGCCGGCGCCATTGGGGCCGATCAACGCCAGCAACTCACCTGGCGCGACCGTGAAGTTGATGCCGTCCACCGCGCGGTTGCCGCCAAAGGACTTGCCGAGGTTGCTGACGGTCAAGAGAGTCATACCGTTTTTCGCCGATCAAACAGTTGCCCGACAAAACCCGAAATACCCATCGGAAACACCAGCACCAGCAGCAGCACGATGCCGCCCAGCAGCGCACGCCAGTAGTCGGTGGACCGCGCCACCGCGTCTTGCAGCCAGGTGAAGCTGACGGCGCCCACGACGGGACCGGTGAGCGTCTGCACCCCGCCCAGCAGCACCATCACCAGCCCATCGACCGATTTGCCCACGCCCATGCTGTCGGGCGAGATGCTGCCCTTGCTGAAGGCGTAGAGCGCGCCCGCCAGCCCGGCAAACACCGCGGCCACCACAAACGCGGCCCACTGGATGCGGGGCACATCGATGCCGATGGCGTCGGCGCGCAGCGGTGAGTCGCGGCTGGCGCGCATCGCAAAACCAAACGGTGAAAACAGGATGCGGCGCAGCGCCAGCACACCGCCCGCCACGGCCAGCAAGGTCAGCAGGTAGTAGGCCCGCTTGTCAGCCAGCCAGGCCGCCGGCCAGACGCCGGTCAGGCCATTGCTGCCGCCGGTGAAGTCATCCCACTGGAAGGTGATGGCCCAGACGATCTGGGCAAAAGCGAGCGTGAGCATGGCCAGGTAGACGCCCGACAAGCGCACGCAGAACCAGCCGAACAACACGGCGCCCGCGCCAGCCAGCAGCGGTGCGGCCAGCAGCGCGGCCTCCATAGCCCAGCCGGCCTTCAGCATCAGCAGCGCTGCAGCGTAGGCGCCCAGGCCGAAGTAGGCGGCGTGGCCAAACGAATGCATGCCCGCCGGCCCCATGATGAAGTGCAGGCTGGCGGCAAACAGCGCGGCGGTCAGCAGATCGATCGCCAGCACGGTGGTGTAGGGGCTGGCGGCCGTCAGCCAGGGCAGCGCCAGCAGGCCCAGGCCCAGCAGCGCAGCGGCGATCTGCAACGTGCGGCTGGCCGGCCGCAACGGCGGCGGGGTGGCGGCGGTATTGCGGCTGGGCGCCTGGGCCCGGCCCAGCAAGCCCCAGGGCCGCCAGACCAGCACCACCGCCATCACCAAAAATTCAGCCACCAGCGTGAGCTTGGAAAAGCTGAAGTCGATGCCAAACCAGTTCACCGTGCCGATGCCCACGCACATCGCCTTGATCTCGGCGATCAGCAGCGCGGCCACAAAAGCACCGGGGATAGACCCCATGCCACCCACCACCACCACCACAAACGCGTCGCCGATGGTCAGCAGGTCGAGGTTGAGCGAGGCCGGTTCACGCGGCAGTTGCAGCGCACCGCCCAGGCCGGCCAGCAAGGCCCCCAGCGCAAACACGCTGGTGAACAGCCACGACTGGTTGACGCCCAGCGCGCCCACCATTTCCCGGTCTTGCGTGGCGGCACGCACCAGCGTGCCCCAGCGGGTGCGGGTCAGCAGCAGCCACAAGGCGCCCAGCACCACCGGGCCGACGACGATCAGCAACAGGTCGTAGCTGGGGAAGCGCCGGCCCAGGATGTCCACCGCCCCGCTCAGGCCCGGTGCACGTGGGCCCAGCAAGTCCTCGGGGCCCCACAGCCACAGCGCGGCGTCCTTGATCACCAGCACCAGGGCAAAGGTGGCCAGCAGCTGGAACAGCTCGGGCGCGCGGTAGATGCGGCGCAGCAGCAGCACCTCGACCACCGCGCCGATG
>JBBRZR010000118.1:0-11967 GCA_038236495.1 Burkholderiales bacterium | reverse complement strand
GCCGGTGGCCCGCAGAGCGGCGGCGATCTTGCCCGCTAGGTCGCCCACGCCGGGCGCGGCCGCGGCCAGCTCGTGCAGCGTGACGTTGGCGTAGTCGATGTCGGAAAAATCGCTGACCTGCATCCGGGCCTGGCCGAGTGCAGCCAGGCGCTGGATCGCATCGCCATCCAAAAAGTCCGTGCGGATCAGGTGCACACGGCCGTAAGGGGCACGTGCGCTGTCGGCGTGTCGCGGCTCCTCGCTGCGTACGGCAAAGCACCTGAATGGCCTCGGTACGGCAAAAGCATCGGCCGCAAGGGTTTGGTGGTCAGCGATAGCGGCCATGAGGCCGCATTTTGACCCGCAGTGACGACCGGGTGGGCTTTTGAGTTTGATGCGTCGAATGCAAAACCCCGCGAGCCTAGGATTTACGAATCCGGCCGATCGTGACGCGCACGCGTCGGCCGCGGCGCTGATTCGGTCCGTGTTGCCACGCCGCGCAATCGCGGCACCGACATCGGCGTCGGCACCGACATCGGCGTCGAAAACACTCGCCAGCGCCGGTCCGGTCGCTGGCTGGCGCCATGCCTTAGCATCGTGCTGTAACACCGTCCCTTTTGCCAAAGCATTGCTCACGCCATGAAGAAATTGCTATCTTCCCTTGTCGCCGCGGCATCGCTGCTGGGGTTCTCCGTCTTCGCCCAGAACACGCTTCCGGCGCAGAAGGAATACACGCCCAAGGATGGCGGCACAGGTCGCGTCGTCGTGCTCGTGTCTGGCCAGACCGGCCCCGGCAACTACAACGAGCTGGCCACGGGTCTGGCCGAGCAGGGCTTCGACGTGGTGCTCGTCGACGGCAACGACTTTTGGGCCAAAGGCGTCGCTGGCGCCACGCTGTTGCGCGGCGTGATCGAAAACGCGCAAACCTCATCACATGCGGCATCGGGCAAGGTCGGCGTGGTCGGTGCGTCGCTGGGCGGAGCGACGGCGCTGACCTATGCGGCACGTATGCCGCAACAGGTGGGTGCGGTCGTCGCGCAGTACCCGCTGACCAGTTTCATCAAGGATCCGGCGGACTTCGTCGGCAAGATGAGCGTGCCGGTGCTGGTGTTGGCGGGAACTTTCGACACCTACAAAGGCTGTTGTCTGATCGATATGGCGCGCAAACTGCGTGAGGCTGCGAAGGCTGGCGGGGTGCCGCTGGACTTGGTCGAGTACGCCGGCGTCGATCACGGCTTCAGTACCGACAACACCAAGCGACGCGACATCGCCGCCGATTCGCTGCGTCGCACGGTCGAATTCTTGCGCCAGCAATTGGGCGGCAACTGATACAGCTGGTTGCCCAGCGTAGGCAGACCCCGGTGGCCGGCCCTACGCTGCTTGCACCGTCGATTTGTGTGGCTGGCTAGCCGGTACGGACTGGCAGGACGTCAGGGCTGCGTCATGAGACCGTGGCTTGGCCGAGTCGCCGGAGCAACGCTTTGATCTCGTGCCCGTTCGCACCGGTGGGCCAGCGCTTTTCGGTCAGCGAGGCCCGTGATCGGGGTCGGACGGTGGCCGCCGCAAGCTTCCGGGAGAAACGCCGGTCCAGGTCTTGAACGCGCGCTGGAACGCCGCGCTGTCGCCAAACCCCAGCTCCTCGGCCAATCTGGCCAGCGGCACCCGGCTGCTGTTGAGCCGTGCAATCGCCGTGTCACGCCGCAGGCCGTCCTTGATGGCGCGAAAGGACGTGTTTTCGGACGCCAGACGCCGCTGCAAGGTCGACGTCGCCATGTGCAGCACGCTGGCGCACTCGTCCAACTCGGGCCAGCGGGGCTGTGCGTGCAACAGCAGGGCGCGCATGCGCGTGGCCAGCGACTCTTCGCCGCGGTAGGGCAGCACGATATGGATTTGTGCATTGGCAAGAAAGCTGCGCAGCGCCGCCTCATCTCGCCGCACGGGGTCCCGCAGGTACGGCGTGTGCACCCAAAAGGCAGAGTGCTGCTGGTTGAACAGGACCGGGCCCGGAAACAGCTTCTCATAACTGCCGGCATGCGCAGGCCGATCAAAAGCGAAGTCAAAGCGCTGGATCTGCAGGCGCCCACCCACCAGCCAGGCCATCAAGCGCCAAAGCACACGCAGAAAAAGCTCGTGCAGAAAGACCGGGTGAGGAGCTGTTGGATCGGTGAAACGCAGGACCACGCCGGTCAATTCCCCCGCGTTGACGACGTCAATCGCCAAGTCGTCCTGCAACAGCCGGAAGGCCCGAGCAAAGCGTCGAAGGGCCACATCCAAGGTGGGGCCACCCAGCGCGCTGCGGGTCAGCAGGGCGAGTGTTCCAGGCCGCAATGGCCGCGAAAAAAACCCCAGCGCTTCGTCGTTGAATCGGGCCATCAGCAGCCGCAGCAGCCGGGCGTACTGGTCTGCCGTGATGCACGCGGACGGTTGCTCCAGCAGGTCGACCGCAATACCCACCTCTGCCAGAAGCGCCCGTGCATTGATGTTGGTGGCGTCTTCGCGGGCCAACAGGCCCGACAGCATGCCGTGCACAAAAACGATAGGAATGCTGGCGGCGGCAGGAAGCATGGGGCGAAGCGAGCTGAGGTGTCTTGCCATCGGATCGATACATCGCGCCATCGCGAACAGCGCGGCTGATTTGTACCATGCGCCGAGAAGGCGGCCTCTTGTGATGACCTGCCACCCTGGAGACAAATCCCATGTACCTGACCCAAAGCCTGCACCGCTCGGTGCAACAGCATCCCCAACGCATTGCGGTGCGCTGGGGCGACAAGACCCGTACCTTTGCAGCGTTTGCAGATCGTGTGGCGCGCTTGGCAGGCGCACTGCAAAAACTCGGCGTGCAGCCGGGTGATCGCGTGGCGATGCTGTCGCTCAACTCCGAACGCTACCTGGAGTACCAGATGGCCGTGCCCTGGGCCGGGGCGGTGCTCAACCCCTGCAACATCCGCTGGTCAGCCGCCGAGATCCTGTATTCGCTGGAAGATTCGGGCTCCACCGTGCTGTTGGTCGACGACGCGTTCAAGGGCTTGGTGGGGCAGTTCCGCAGCGAGTCGACCACCCTGCGTGAATTTATCCATTGCGGCGATGGTGATGCGCCGCAAGGCCTGCACAGCTACGAAGCGCTGATCGCCCAGACCGCGCCCGTACCCGACGCCTTGCGCCGTGGCAACGACCTTGCCGGCATCTTCTACACCGGCGGCACCACCGGCTTCCCGAAGGGCGTGATGCTCAGCCACGGCAACCTGTGCAGCTCGGGCCTGGCGGTGCGTGCCGAGGGGCTGGCGCGCCCGGGCGGCACCTACTTGCACGCAGCGCCGATGTTCCACCTGGCCGACATGGGGCTGGCCTTTCCGCACTGGATCGAGGGCAATACCCATTCGATCATCCCGATGTTCGACCCGGCCAAAGTGTTGCTGACCATCGAGCAGCACCAGGTCACCAACCTGTGCCTGGTGCCCACCATGATCCAGATGATGCTCGACCACCCCAGCATGGGGCTGCATGACCTCAGCTCGTTGCGCACGGTGTTCTACGGTGCCTCGGCCGTGCCCGACGCCTTGATGGCGCGTGCGCAAAAGGCGATCCCGCAAGCCGAGGTGTTCCAGGGCTTTGGCATGACCGAGCTTTCGCCGGTGGGCACCATCCTGCCGTCGTCGTACCTGTCTGAAGACGGGCGCCAACACGGCAAGCTCGGCAGCTCCGGGCGCGCCACCTTCTGCACCGAAGCCAGGATCGTCGACAGTGCCGGCCAGGAAGTGCCGCGTGGCACCGTGGGTGAAATCACCGTGCGTGGACCCAACGTGATGCTGGGCTACTGGAACAAGCCCGAACTCACCGCCGCCGCGCTGCGCGACGGCTGGATGTACACCGGCGACGGTGGCCGCATGGACGAAGACGGTTTCATCACCGTGGTTGATCGGCTCAAGGACATGATCAAGACCGGCGGCGAGAACGTGTTCTCGGCCGAGGTCGAAAACGCCCTGGCCAAGCACCCTGCGGTGTCGGCCAGCGCGGTGATCGCGATCCCCGACGACCAGTGGGGCGAGGCCGTGCATGCCGTGGTGGTGTGCGCAGCGGGCAAGACGGTCACTGCCGAGGAGTTGATTGCGCACTGCAAGCGCCTGATCGCCGGCTACAAGAGCCCGCGCAGCATCGACTTTGTCGCCGCCTTGCCGCTGTCGGGCGCCGGCAAGATTCTCAAGACCAAGCTGCGTGAGCCGTTCTGGCAAGGGCGCGACCGCGCGGTCGGCTGAAACCCATCTTCACTTCAATTCCGGAGCCTTCAATGAGCCGTGACGTCGTTGTATGCGGGGTCGGCATGATCCCCTTCACCAAACCCGGGGCCAACGAGCCCTATCCGCAGATGGGGGCAAAAGCCACCCGTGCCGCATTGACCGACGCCGGCATCGGCTACGACCGGGTGCAGCAGGCCTATGTCGGCTATGTCTTTGGCGACTCCACCTCCGGCCAGCGTGCGCTGTACGAGGTGGGCATGAGCGGCATTCCGGTGGTCAACGTCAACAACAACTGCTCTACCGGCTCGACCGCGCTGTTCCTGGCGCGTCAGGCGGTGGCCTGTGGTGCGGTGGATTGCGCGCTGGCGTTGGGCTTCGAGCACATGAGCCCCGGCGCGCTGGGCTCGGTGTTTGATGACCGTCCCAGCCCGTTCGAGCGCTTTGACGCCGCCACCAACGCGCTGGTGCAGTCCGAGCTGCCGCTGGCGCTTCGGTACTTCGCCGGCGCCGGCAAGGCCTACATGGACGAGTTCGGCACGCCATTGGAAACCTTTGCCAAGATCCGCGCCAAGGCCAGCCGCCATGCGGCCAACAACCCGCTGGCCGTGTTCCGCACCGTGGTCACCGAGCAAGAGGTGATGCAGGCCAAGATGCTGTGGCCCGGTGTGCTGACCCGTTTGATGGCCTGTCCGCCCACTTGCGGCGCGGCAGCGGCCATCGTCTGCTCGGCCGCCTTTGCCCAAAAGCACCGACTGAACCAGCAAGTGCGCATCCGTGCCCAGGCCATGACCACCGACCGTCCGGTCACCTTCGAGGCGCGGGACATGCGCGAGGTGGTGGGCTTCAGCATGGCCAAGGCTGCGGCAGAACAGGTCTATGAGGCGGCCGGTGTGGGGCCACAAGACATCGACGTGGTCGAGCTGCACGACTGCTTTGCGCAGAACGAACTGCTGAGCTACGAAGCACTCAGCCTGTGCCCGGTGGGCGGCGCCGAGCAGTTTGTCAACGACGGCGACAACACCTACGGCGGCAAGGTCGTCACCAACCCGTCGGGCGGCCTGCTGAGCAAGGGCCACCCGCTGGGCGCCACAGGCCTGGCGCAGTGTTACGAGCTGACGCACCAACTGCGCGGCACGGCCGAGCAGCGCCAGGTTGAGGGCGCCAGGCTGGCGCTGCAGCACAACCTGGGCCTGGGCGGCGCCTGCGTGGTCACCCTCTACGAAAAAGTCTGAACCCGGAGACGACGCGATGATCGACAAAAAATGGAAGGGCCACGTGCTGCCGGCCTCGGCGATGACGCTGGACCGCGGCCGGCTGCGCTTTTTCGCCAAGGCCATCGGCGAGACCGCACCCGAATACACCGACGTGCAAGCCGCGCAAGCACTGGGTTACGCCGATTTGCCGGCGCCGCCCACCTTCCTGTTTGGTGCCGAACTTGACTCGGGGGCCACCGACGAACTCCTGGCCTTGCTGGACGTGCCCATCGCCCGGCTGTTGCACGGTGAGCAGAGTTTCACCTTCCACCAAAGCGCCTGCGCGGGCGACACCATCACGGTGCGATCAGAGATTGGCGACATCTACGACAAGAAAAACGGCGCGCTTGAATTTGTCGTCAAGTCCTCGCGTGCCACCAATCAGCGGCATGAACTGGTGGCCGAGATGCGCACGGTGCTGGTGGTCCGCAACTGACAAGGAGATCACGATGACAGCCCAGACACCCTTATTTGCGCAGATCCAGGTCGGCGATGCGCTGCCCGAGTTGGAGATTCCGCCGGTGACCCGCACCACGCTGGCGCTTTTTGCCGGGGCTTCCGGCGACCACAACCCGATTCACATCGACACCGACGTGGCGCGCCGCGCCGGCATGCCCGATGTATTTGCCCAAGGCATGCTGGGCATGGCCTGGCTGGGCCGGGTGCTGACCGGCTGGGCGCCGCAAAGCCAACTGCGCCGGTTCGACGCGCGTTTCCAGGGCATCACGCATCTGGGCAACGCCATGCGCTGCACTGGCCGCGTGGTCGAGAAATTGCAACACCAGGGCGAAAACTGCGTGCGCATCGAGCTGGCCAGCGCCAACCAGTTTGGCCAGACCAAGATCATCGGCGAGGCCCTGGTGGCCTTGACGTAAAGCAACACCAGGAAATGACATGACGAAAAAACTCGAAGGCAAAGTGGCGCTCATCACCGGCTCGGGCCGCGGCATTGGCCGGTCCATTGCCCTCAAGCTGGCCTCCGAAGGCGCCCGCGTCGTCGTCAATGATCTTGACGACGCCCCGGCCCAAGCCGTGGTGGCAGAGATCTTTGCCGCCGGTGGGCAGGCCGTGGCCTGCGTGGGCAGCGTGACCGCGCCCGACTTTGCCGAGCGCTTCATCGGCACAGCCGTGAGCGAATTCAAAGGCCTGGACATCATCGTCAACAACGCCGGCTACACCTGGGACAACGTGGTCCAGAAGATGACCGACGAGCAGTGGTACGCCATGATCGACGTGCACCTGACGGCGCCGTTTCGCATCCTGCGTGCGGCGCAACCTGTCATTCGGGCCCTCACCAAGCAGGAGAAGGAAGCGGGCAAAAGCGTGGTGCGCAAGGTGGTCAATATCTCGTCGGTGGCCGGGCTGTTTGGCAACGCCGGCCAAACCAACTACGCCACCGCCAAGGCCGGCATCGTCGGCATGACACAAACGCTGGCCAAGGAATGGGGCCGCATGAGCGTCACGGTCAACTGCGTGGCCTACGGCTTCATCAAGACCCGGCTGACGGTGAGTGCGGCGGGCGACGCCACTGCCAACATCGACGGCCGTGAGATCAAGGTGGGTGTCAACCCCGACCTGATGGCCGCCATGGAGCGCACGATCCCGATGGGCCGTGGTGGCACGCCCGACGAAGCGGCTGGCGCGGTGTACATGTTGTGCATCCCCGAGTCCGACTATGTGAGCGGCCAGACGCTGATGTGCAGCGGCGGCTTGACAGGGATCTGACGACATGCGCCGGCTGTCCCCACCGCACCGCCATGCCGGGATGAATGAAGAGATCGAGGCGTTTCGCGTCCAGGCAAGGCGCTACATCGGCAACGGCTTGAAGCCCCACCTGGACGGCTGGCGCCGCTGCCCAAGCTCGCCAGCGGCCAGTTGCTGGCCGACATCGCGTTGACCGAGCCGGGCTGCGGCCCGGGCCTTGAAGCACTGCACACCAAAGCGCTGCAGGACGGTGACGGCGATGATCGACGGCGCCAAGACCTTCATCACCAACGGCTTCACCGCCAGCTTGCTGGTGACAGCGGTGCGCACCGGCGGGCCAGGCAGCGGCGGGGTATCGCTGGTGGAGTTGGAGGCCGGTATCGTGGCCGGCTTTCGGGTGGGCCGTCGCCTGGAAAAACTGGGCCGGCACGCATTGCGGTTCGAACTCGACGAGCACCGAAGCCACGTCAAGCACGCCGCGATGCGGCTCGGTCTTTCCCGGGCAAACTCCTCTGACAAGGTTGAGGTGCATGCCCGGCTCGACCATTTCCGGGGTGATGCGCGTCGCGCAGTTCTTGTCGGCGCTGAGCGTGGTCACGGTGCAGGCACCGCGTACCTCGCGGCAGGCCGTGATGGTTTTTCCATGCGCCAGCGCGCCGTTGCACTGACGATTGCAACTGCGCTACGGCAGCAACATGCACTCACGGACGCAATTGAGCTGCCCGCTCGAATACGCTCACCCCCCTCGGCCGCCGGCCTTGGCTGCATAGAGTGCCGCGTCCGCATTGCGCATCAGGCTCTCAGCTGTGGTGCCGTGCTCTGGGTGAAGCGCAATGCCGACCGATAGCCCGACCTGCAGGACGTGACCTTCGATTTCGATCGGCTTCTGGATGCTTTGAAGAGCGCGCTGCGCGAGCTGCAAGGCCTGATCCGGCTCTTTGACATTCGCTTGAAAGCTGGCGAATTCATCGCCGCCCATGCGTCCGACGAGGTCGGCATCGCGCACGACGCCTTGCAATCGCTCGGCCACAATGGGCAATGGCTTGTCGCCGATGGCATGACCGAGGCGGTCATTGACCGGCTTGAAGCTGTCGAGGTCCAGGTAGTGCACCGCAAAGCCTGCGGCGGTTGCGTCGGAGTTGTTCACGGCCATCGCCACGCGCTCGAGAAAGACCCCGCGATTGACAAGCCAGGTCAGGCCGTCGTGACGGGCCACGTGGCGAATGCGCTCTTCCTGGCGCCTGCGCTCGGTGATGTCGGATCACGCGCCCGTCCGGGCGCTTGCGGTCATAGCACTGCGGTTGGTCGAGGATGCCGCCGTCACGAATGAATTGACGCACATCCTCCGGCGTGCGTGCGAACCCGTCGGTCGACCACTGGAATTCCAGCACCTGGGCAAAGGTCGGCCTTGAAGCCATCAACTCGGGCGGCAGCCTCGGCGTCGAGGCGGTCCTGGTGAAAGCGACGCAGGTTATTGCGATACGGTTCACCAGCGTGGACGTGGCCGGGCGTGCGCTGGAAAGAAACGCAAGAAGGCCCGATTCCACAGCACCGTGCGGTCATCCGGGTCGAACACGCACATCGCTGCATCCAGACCGTCCAGAGTTTCGGCCATGACGCGAAGGAGGACATCGGAATCAGCCCTCTGGGCATTGTCAGCCGACCGGCGCGTACCTTGCAGACCATCCGTCGGTGACGCCCTGCAGTTCTCGACGCAGGATCGATGGACGATGCCGGCTCAGCCTGCCGTCAACGGTGACTTCGGCTGGTAGCCGTTGGTCGATGGAAGCGCCTGTGCAGCACATCAGGCAGTTCCGACGAGGACCAACAGCCTGTTTGTCACCGTGTCGATGTCAATGGAAGTCGGAGGTCAGGTAACCGGGCACCAGCGCTGCACCGCCTCCGCCGTGTCGAACGGCCCGGTGTTGAAACAGATGCGCGCCTGCGGGGCATGTTCATGGACCACGTTGAGCACTTTCTCGAACAGCAGAAAGTTTTTACCGATGGTGCGCACACCGGCACCGATGACGACGCAGTCATAGCGGCTCTTCTGCAACGTCGCTCGGATCACGTCCTCGGCGGTTTCACCAAAATCGGTCAGGCACAGTTTGGCGTCGTAACCCAAGGCGTTCAGTGCAGCGATGTCCTTGTCCAGCCCGCCTTGAACCTTCTCGGCTGTCATGCCAGGAAAGGCGGCGTAGGCCGGGTCTGCAAAGTTGATGAGCTGCGGCTGCAGGCCAACGGACAAGACAGATTTTTTTGAAGTCATGGTGTTTCTCCGGGTGGGTGTAAAAGGTGTCGAAAGGTCTCGCAGGGTCTGACGCACAGGGTGGACTACTGCGCACGGGCTTGCACGCTGTCCATCGCCGCCTGTCAGCCGCCAGGTGCGGCGACGTGCAGGATCATCTTTCCTCGCGCCTTGCCGCTCTCGCCCAGGCGGTGCGCCTGGGCTGCGTTGGCCATCGCGAATTCTTGACCGACCACGACACGGATGCGCCCGTCATCAACCCGCTGCGCCAGTTGCGCCAGCACGGCGCCGCGCGGCGGCGTGAAGACGAAGGCGGCACGCACGCCCGCCGCTGCTGCGCGGTCGGGCGACGGCGGCATCGTGGTCGCAACCAGGATGCCGCCTTTGCGCATCGTTGCCCAGGAAGCCTCTTGTGTCTGCCCGCCCAGCGTGTCGAGCACGATGTCGATGTCGTGCGCAACCTGCTCGAAGCGTTGCGTGCGGTAGTCGATCACTTCGTCGGCGCCCAGGCTCTTGACCAGCGCCACGCCGTCGCCGCTTGCAGTCGCGATCACATGGGCGCCATGTTCCTTGGCCAGTTGCACCGCAATCGTGCCGAGCGCGCCAGCGCCGCCGTGGATCAAGACACGCAGGCCGGGGCCGATCTTGGCGGTCTCGATCAAGGCCGTCCAGGCCGCCTGGCCGGGGGTTGGCAAAGCCGCGGCGGTCGAGAACGACACCGTGCGGGGCTTCTTCGCCACTTGGCTCGCCTCGACCGCAACGTACTCGGCATAGGTGCCACCACGGGCAAACTCGGCGTAGAAGAACACCTCATCGCCCAGTTCGAAACCGCGCACCGCCCCGCCCATGGCCGTGACGATGCCCGCCGCGTCCGAGCCGAGCGTGATCGGAAACGATTGGGGCAGTTGTGCGGCCATCGCCCCGCTGCGCATCTTCCAGTCGATCGGGTTGACGCCGGCCGCGACCACGCGCACCAGCAGATCGCCAGCGCCGCAGGCGGATACCGGGGCGTCTTCGAGCTGCATCATCTCGGGCCCGCCGTAGGCGTGGATGCGAATGGCTTTCATGTGCGATGTCCTTGGTGAAGGGCCGCAGCTTGGCCGGTCTTGCCGGTATTCGGTAGTGGCAGGATCGGACAAGACTTTTCCATCCGTGGAATAAACTGCCTTGCGATGGACGATCTCTCGGCGCTGCGCGACATGACTTTGTTCGTCGAAGTGGCGCGCACGGCCAGCTTCAGCCGCGCCAGCGCCAACCTGGGTGTGCCAGGTGCCACGCTGTCGCGGCGTATTGCCGAGATGGAGCGCAAGTTCGGCGTGCGGCTGTTCGACCGCACCACACGCCGGGTCGAGTTGACCGATGCCGGACGGCGCTACTTCGAGCGCTGCGGTGATCTGGTCGACCAGGCTCGTCTGGCGCAGGAAGCGCTGCGCGAGTCCGCCTCGGGCCCGACGGGACACGTGCGCGTGTCGATGCCGGTCGACATGGGCGTCAACCATGTCGGCCCGCTGCTGCCTGAATTCACGCGCCGCTTTCCGGGCATCACCTTCGAACTCGACCTCTCGCCCAGCCACCGCGATCTGGTGGGCGAGCATGTCGATGTGGCCATCCGAATCGGCACCGTGAAAGGCGACCAGCTGGTCGTGCGCCGCATCGGCACGGTCGAGATGCTGATTTTCGCTGCCCCGACCTACCTTGAGCGGCATGGCGAGCCGCAGCAACCGACCGACCTGGTCGAACACGAATGCCTCACCCTTCCGGCGCCGGCGCCAGGGCGCGAGGCGCGATGGCGCCTGCTGCGGGACGGCGCCGCGATGGAGGTCACGGTAAGTGGCCGCCTTGCCACCAACAATCTGGGACTGATGCGCCGGCTCGCCGAGTGCGGATTGGGCATCGCGGTGCTGTCGCATGCGCTTGCGCGTGACGCGGTGAACGCCGGGCGGCTGGTCCAGGTGCTGCAGGGGTGGACCTTGCCCCCGTTGCCCGTGTATGCCGTGATGTCGTCGCGGTTGCAGCCGGCCAGCGTGCGAGCCTTTGTCGACTTCCTCGCGGCGCGGCTGTCTTTGGCTTGATCCGCCTTGCCGCCGATATCGTGAGGTGTGAAGTCACGGGCTTCAGGGTCACTGAACAAGGGGTCTGCTTTTGCGGCGCCTTCAACCCATGGCGGTTCTGCTGTCACGACCACCGGCAGTTTCTGGCTGGCGGGTCCGGTGCAGATAGGCCTACGGGTCAACGTCCCGGACGCTGCGCTCGATGATTTCAAAGCCGCGCCTGGCGAGCCCCGAAACCATTTGGCTGAAGACAAGGGGCGTTTGATCGTCCTGACGCGGGGCAAGGGCGAGGTGCCATGGTGCGGGGCGGACTGGTGGTGGACCGTGGTACTGATTGCCGATGTCGGGCTGCGGGGGCTGGTAACGTGGAGCCCATGACCTTGCACCAGCCCGGGCCCGATATGCCCACACCTGAACCTGCAGTTGTGCGTGCACACGCGGCGATCGTGGTTGTCGGAGCCGGCTTGTCGGGCCTTGTGGCCGCGTATCTCCTGCGG
>JBBRZR010000117.1:0-12004 GCA_038236495.1 Burkholderiales bacterium | reverse complement strand
GCGGCCGCAGCGCGGCCGCTACCGGCAGTTTCACCAGGTCGGCGTCGAGGCGCTGGGTTTTGGCGGTCCCGAGGCTGACGCCGAGGTGATCCTGATGGCGCGTGCGCTGTGGCGCGACCTGGGACTGACGGACGTGCGCCTCGAGATCAACAGCCTGGGGGTGCCCGATGAGCGCCGCGCCCACCGCGCCGCCTTGATCGCCTACTTCGAAGCCCATACCGACCTGCTGGACGCCGAGGCCAGGCGTCGGCTGCACAGCAATCCGTTGCGCATCCTCGACACCAAGAACCCGGCGATGCAGGATCTGGTCAATGCCGCGCCGCAGCTGATGGGATTTTTGGGCGAGGCTTCGCTCAAGCACTTCGACGCCGTCAAGGCCGCGATGGACGCTGTCGGCCAGGCCTACACCGTCAACCCGCGTCTGGTGCGCGGCATGGACTACTACACCCACACCGTGTTCGAGTGGGTCAGCGCCAAGCTGGGCGCGCAGGGCACGGTTTGCGGCGGCGGCCGCTACGACGGCCTGGTCGAGATGATCGGCGGCAAGCCGGCACCGGGCGTGGGCTGGGGCATGGGGCTGGAGCGGGTGCTCGACCTGCTGCTGCAAAGTGGTATCGAGGTGCCGACCGTCCCGCCTGATGCCTACGCGATCCTGCCCGACACCCAGGCGCTGGGCCCGACGATGGCCACGGTGGAGGCGCTGCGTGCGGCAGGCCTGGCGGTCTTGATGCATGCCGGCGGCAGCGCGGGCCTGGGCAGCATGAAATCCCAGTTCAAGAAGGCCGACGCCAGCGGTGCGCGGTTTGCGCTGGTATTTGGTGGCGATGAGTTGGCGCAAGGCATGGTGGCCGTCAAAGCACTGCGCGACGCTGGCGCGGTCCAGGTGCTGCGGCCGCTGGCGACGGTTGCCGACTGGGCGCACGAACTGCGCAACGCATAATCCGCGCTTGCGTTTTAGCGCGCACGTCATCCAAAACACAACAGGCGTTCCATGGCCAATACCCTCGACCTGCAAGAGCAGGAACAACTTGACGACCTCAAGGCGTTCTGGAAGCAGTACGGCAACCTGATCACCTGGGTGATCACTGCCTGTTTGCTGGCTTTTTCCGGCTGGAACGCCTGGGGCTGGTACCAGCGTGACCAGGCCATCAAGGCCAGCGCGATGTTCGACGAGCTTGACAAGGCCGCCGCCGCCGGTGACGCCGACAAGGCGGGTCGGGTTTTTGCCGATCTGAAAGAGCGCTTTGGCGGCACCGCCTACGCCCAGCAGGGCGGTCTGCTGGCGGCCCGGGTGCAGTACGAAAAAGGCCAGGCCGATGGCGCCAAGGCCAGCCTGACCTGGGTGGCCGAGCACGCGGCCGAGGACGAATACCGCAGCATTGCCCAGCTGCGCCTGGCGGGCTTGCTGCTTGAAGCCAAGCAGTACGATGCCGCCCTCAAGGCGCTGGACGCAGCACCGGCCAAGGAATTTGCCGGACTGGTGGCCGACCGCCGCGGTGACGTGCTGCTGGCCCAGAGCAAGCCCGTCGAGGCCCGCACCGCCTACCAGGCCGCCTACAAGGCGATGAGCGACAAGTTGGACTACCGCCGCCTGATCGAGGCCAAGCTCACCGCATTGGGTGCGCCGCCGGCCCCAGCCGTCAGCACTGCTGCGGAGTCGGCCAAGTGATGCGCAGCTGGGCCTCTGCCGTGGGGCTGGCGCTGGTTGCCGTGCTGTCCGTCGGTCTGGCCGGTTGCGCTGCCGACAAGCCCAAACCGACCGAACTCGAAGCGCTCAAGCCCCAGATCGCCGGCCGCCAGGTCTGGAGCGGCCGGGTAGATTCGGTGCAGTTCCCGCTGGCCGTGGCGGTACGCGATGGTGCGTTTGTGGTCGCCGGCAGTGACGGCACGGTGCTGGCGATCGAGGCCCAGAGCGGGCGTGAGCTGTGGCGTGGCCAGGTCGGCGCCAAGGTGGCGGCCGGCGTCGGCAGTGATGGCCGCTATGCCGCAGTGGTCACCACCGAAAATGACCTGGTGGTGCTGGACAAGGGTGCCAAGCTGTGGAGCACCCGGCTGGCGTCCCGCACCAGCACCGCGCCGTTTGTGGCCGGCGAGCGGGTCTTCGTGGTTGGTGTCGACCGGGTGGTCCATGCTTTCGACGCGCTGGACGGCCGCCGGCTCTGGACCTTCCAACGGCCTGGCGAGGCCCTGACCCTGGCCCAGCCGGGCGTGTTGTCGTCCTACAAGAACACCCTGGTGGTGGGTATCTCCGCCGTGATGCTGGGCCTGGACCCGACCACCGGCAGCGTACGCTGGGAGGTGGCGGTCACCTCGCCGCGTGGCACCAACGAGGTCGAGCGCCTGAACGATCTGGTCGGGCCGCTGCTGCGGGTGGGTGACACCTTGTGCGCCCGCGCGTTCCAGACCGCCGTCGGCTGCGTGGCGCTCACCGGTGGCGGCAGCGCCGCCGAACGCGCCACGGTGCGTTGGAGCCGCAATGCCGGCGGCCAGAAGGCGGTGGGGGGCGATACCGACTTCGTCTTTGGCGCCGATGCCAGCGACCGCGTCAGCGCCTGGCGCGCAGCCGGTGGTGAACTGGCCTGGACCCAGGAGCGCCTGCTGTACCGCGGCCTGAGCGCCCCGTTGTCGGCAGGCAAGACGGTGATGTTTGGTGATTTTGAAGGGCAGGTTCACTTCCTGTCCCGTACCGACGGCAGCACCCAGCTGCGTTTGCCCACCGACGGCTCGCCCGTAGTGGCGCAGCCGGTGTTGTCGGGCACCACGGTGTTGGTGGTCACCCGCAATGGCGGGCTGTTTGCCTTCCGCCCTGAATGACCCCGGGGCGTTGCCCCGTTTTCTCCTGATTTGCTGAACTGAGGCCCACGACATGAAACCGGTGATCGCCCTGGTGGGGCGGCCCAACGTGGGCAAGTCCACACTATTCAACCGACTGACCAAGAGCCGCGACGCCATCGTCGCCGACTTCTCCGGCCTGACCCGCGACCGCCACTATGGCGATGCCAAGCAGGGCGCATTTGAGTTCATCGTCATCGACACCGGTGGCTTCGAGCCCGAAAAGCCCACCGGCATCGTCGCGATGATGGCGCGCCAGACCAAGGCGGCGGTGGCCGAAGCCGACGCGGTGATCTTTGTTGTCGATGCCCGCATGGGCGTGTCCGGCCAGGACCACGACATCGCGCGTTACCTGCGCAGCGCCAACAAGCGGGTGCTGCTGTGTGTCAACAAGGCCGAGGGCATGAGCGAGTCGCCGCTGTTGGCCGAGTTCCATGAGCTGGGCATGGGCGAGCCGCACCCGATCTCGGCCTCTCATGGTCAGGGCATCCGCAGCCTGATCGAGGTTGCGCTGGCCGACTTTGCCGAGCCCGAGCCCGAAGAAGAGACGGGCGAGGACAAGCCGATCCGCCTGGCCGTGGCCGGCCGGCCCAACGTCGGCAAGAGCACGCTGATCAACACCTGGCTGGGCGAGGAGCGGCTGGTGGCGTTTGACCAGCCCGGCACCACCCGCGACGCCATCAGCGTGCCGTTTGAGCGCGCCGGCCAGAAGTTCGAGCTGATCGATACGGCTGGGCTGCGCCGCAAGGGCAAGGTCTTCGAGGCGATCGAGAAGTTCTCGGTGGTCAAGACGCTGCAGGCGATCTCGGACGCCAACGTCGTGCTGCTGCTGATCGACGCGACCCAAGGCGTGAGCGACCAGGACGCGCACATCGCCGGCTACATCCTGGAGGCCGGCCGGGCGGTGGTGATCGCCGTCAACAAGTGGGACGCGGTCGACAGCTACCAGCGCGAGATGCTGGAGCGCTCGATCGAGCAGCGCCTGCCGTTTCTCAAGTTTGCCTCGGTGCTGCACATCTCGGCCATCAAGCGCCAGGGTCTGGCGCCGGTCTGGAAGGCGATTGCCGATGCCCACGCCTCGGCCATCCGCAAGATGGCCACGCCGGTGCTCACCCGCTTGCTGCAAGAGGCGGTGCAGCACCAGGCGCCCAAGCGCAGCGGCGCCTTTCGGCCCAAGCTGCGTTATGCGCACCAGGGCGGCATGAACCCGCCCATCGTGGTGATCCACGGCAACGGGCTGGAGCATGTGACCGAGGCCTACAAGCGCTTTCTCGAAGGCCGTGTTCGCGAGCACTTCAAGCTGGTGGGCACACCGTTGCGGATTCAATTCAAATCCGGACGGAACCCTTTCGACGAAGCCTAGGTCAGAGCCTTTGTCGCGCGTTTGCGCTCGCTTTTCCCAGCGACTACGTGCTTTCCCTGGTGTGATAAGGTGATCACATCACAACTTTTAAACACGGAGCCATATCGTGAGCAACAAAGGGCAACTGCTGCAAGACCCCTTCCTGAACCTGCTGCGCAAGGAGCATGTTCCGGTCTCGATCTACCTCGTCAACGGCATCAAGCTGCAGGGGCATATCGAGTCGTTCGACCAGTACGTCGTGTTGCTGCGCAACACCGTGACCCAGATGGTCTACAAGCACGCGATCTCCACCGTCGTGCCCGGCCGGCCGGTCAACTTCCATGCCGCCGAGCCGGCCGACCCGGCTTGAGCCAGACCGCATCCGGCAAGCCAGCGTCACCCGCCCAACCCTTGAAGCCTGAGCAACGGGGCGATCCGTCCGCCACCCGCGAGGGGCCGGCGCGGGTGGTGTTGGTGGGTGTCGATTTTGGCCGTGGCCAGTTCTTCGACCCCTCGCTGGATGAGCTGGCGCTGTTGGCCGAGAGCGCCGGTGACGTGCCGGTCGAGCGGGTGATGGCCAAGCGCAAGGCGCCGGACCCGGCCTTGTTCGTCGGCAGCGGCAAGGCCGACGAAATCAAGACGCTGGTGCAGATGCATGGCGCTGAGTGCGTGATCTTCGACCAGGCCCTGTCGCCTGCCCAGCAACGTAACCTGGAGCGCCACCTGGGCGTGGCCGTGGCCGACCGCACCGCGCTGATCCTGGAGATTTTTGCCCAGCGCGCGCAAAGCCACGAGGGCAAGCTGCAGGTCGAGTTGGCCCGGCTGCAGTACCTGTCCAGCCGGCTGGTGCGGCGCTGGAGCCATTTGGAGCGCCAGACCGGCGGTGCCGGCCAGCGGGGCGGCCCGGGCGAGGCCCAGATCGAACTCGATAAACGCATGATCGGCGAGCGGGTCAAGTCGCTCAAGGCGCGGCTGGCCAAGGTCAAGCGCCAGCGCGGCACCCAGCGCGACAAGCGGCGCAGCAGTGGCAGTTTTCGGGTCTCGCTGGTGGGCTACACCAACGCCGGCAAGAGCACCTTGTTCAACGCGCTGGTCAAGGCCAAGGCGTTTGCGGCCGACCAGCTGTTTGCCACGCTCGACACCACCACCCGCTCGCTCTACCTCGAAGCGCTGGGCGGCACGGTGTCCTTGTCGGACACGGTGGGCTTTATCCGCGACCTGCCGCACAAGCTGGTCGAGGCCTTCGAGGCGACGCTTCAAGAGGCGACCGATGCCGATTTGCTGCTGCATGTGATCGACGCGGCCAGCCCGGTACTGCAGGAGCAGCGCGACGAGGTGGAGCGTGTGTTGCACGAGATCGGGGCTGATTCGGTGCCGCAGATCCTGGTCTTCAACAAGCTCGACCGGCTGGACGCCTTGCCGCGCGAGTTGCAGGACTGGGTTGAAGGCCTGGGCGGCGCCGCGGTGCCGCGGGTCTTTGTCAGTGCGCTGCAGGGCACCGGGCTGGACTTGCTGCGCGGCTTGATTGCCACTGCGGCATCGGCCCATGGCTTGAATCCACCCGGGCAGGCCCCAACTGGCGGATTGCCGGACGTGACAACCGACGAGATTGAAGCTGAAACCCTGGCGCAAGACCTGTCACAGGACGGGCCAGACAGCGTGACGCTACCATCGACCAACCCATGAATATGCACCCAAACCCATCCATTGACGCCGGCACCGTGCCACAGCGCATCTTGCCGCTTGGCGCCAGGTTCTCGGCGCTGGCCATTGCCGCACGACATGTGCTGGCGGGCGCTTGGCGCGCAGCGGGCGGGCGCGCCAGCGAGGGCCAGACGCTGATGGCCAATGGCCGCAATGACGGTCCGCCTGACCTGGACGAACTCTGGCGGGATTTCAACCGCAAGCTCAGCGGCTTGTTCAACGGCAAGGGCGGTGGCGGCAACGGACAACCGCCGCAACGCGATCCGGGAAACAGCGGGCCGTCGTTTCAGCCCGACATGAAGAGCGCCGGCATCGGCGTCGGCCTGATCGGCTTTGTCGTGTTGGTGGTCTGGGCGGGCAGCGGCTTTTTCATCGTGCAAGAAGGCCAGCAAGCCATCGTCACCACCTTCGGGCGCTACAGCTCGACGGTGGACGCGGGTTTCCAGTGGCGCCTGCCGTACCCGTTCCAGGGCCATGAGACGGTCAGCGTGACGCAGTTGCGCTCGGTCGAGATCGGCCGCAGCGGCGTGGGCCAGACCACCGGGCTGCGCGACTCGTCGATGTTGACGCAGGACGAAAACATCATCGACATCCGCTTCACGGTGCAGTACCGGCTGAAAGACGCGAAGAACTATCTGTTCGAGAACCGTGACCCGGACAAGGCGGTCGAGCAGGCCAGTGAGTCGGCAGTGCGCGAGATCGTTGGCAAGAGCAAGGTGGACTCGGTGCTGTACGAGGCGCGTGACGCGATTGCGGCCGACCTGGTCAAGTCGATCCAGGGCCAGCTGGACCGGCTCAAGGCGGGCATCCTGGTGGCCAATGTCAATGTGCAGAACGTACAGGTGCCCGAGCAGGTGCAAGCGGCCTTCAACGATGCGGTCAAGGCCGGTGCCGACCGGGACCGCTTCAAGAACGAAGGCCAGGCCTACGCCAGTGATGTCATCCCCAAGGCCCGCGGCACGGCAGCGCGCCTGCGCGAAGAGGCCGACGGCTACAGCCAGCGTGTGGTGGCGCAGGCCGAGGGTGATGCGCAGCGCTTCCGCTCGGTGCTGACCGAGTACCAGAAGGCGCCGACCGTCACCCGGGACCGGATGTACATCGATACCATGCAACAGGTGTACTCCAGCGTCAGCAAGGTGATGGTCGATGCCCGCAGCGGCAGCAACCTGTTGTATTTGCCGCTGGACAAGTTGATGCAGCAAGGTGCTGCCACCGGCAACGTGCAGGTCGTGCCGCAGGCGCCGGCGTCCGCCGCCTCGCCAACCGATGGCGGCGCCGCCGGTGCCGCCGGTGCCGATGCACGCTCGCGCGACGGTGGCCGCAGCCGCGACCGCGACGGTCGCTGATCCTACAAATTCAAATGAACATGAACCGAATCGGATTGATCGTGGCCGGCGCCTTGTTGGCGCTGATGTTGCTGGCCTCGACCCTGTTTGTGGTCGATCAGCGCCAGTTGGCCGTGTTGTACGCGCTGGGCGAGATCAAGGAAGTGATCAACGAGCCCGGTCTCAAATTCAAACTACCGCCGCCGTTCCAGAACGTGGTCTTCCTCGACAAGCGGGTACAGACGCTTGACAGCCCCGAGACCCGCCCCATCTTCACCGCCGAGAAAAAGAGCCTGGTGATCGACTGGCTGGTCAAGTGGCGTATCGCCGAGCCGCGCCAGTTCATCCGCAACAACGGCACCGATATCCGCAACGTCGAGGCCCGCCTGCACCCGGTGGTGCAGGCGGCTTTCAACGAGGAAGTCACCAAGCGCACGGTGCGCGGTATGTTGTCGGCCGAGCGTGACAAGGTGATGCTCGACGTGCGCAAGCGGCTGGAGGACGAGGCCAAATCCTTCGGTATCGAGATCGTCGATGTGCGCATCAAGCGGGTTGATTTTGTCGCCGACATCACCGACTCGGTCTACCGCCGCATGGAGTCCGAGCGCAAACAGGTGGCCAACGAGTTGCGCTCGCAGGGCTCTGCTGAGGGCGAAAAGATCCGCGCCGACGCAGACAAGCAGCGCGAGGTGATCATTGCCGAGGCCTACCGCGATGCGCAAAAGCTCAAGGGCGAAGGTGATGCCAAGGCATCGGCGCTGTACGCTGACGCTTTCGGCCGTGACCCGCAGTTTGCGCAGTTCTACCGCAGCCTGGACGCCTACCGCGCCAGCTTTCGCAGCAAGAGCGACGTGATGGTGATCGACCCGTCCAGCGACTTCTTCAAGGCGATGCGCGGTGGCGGCAGTGCCGGTGCGGCGGCGCCGGCGCCAACGCCGTCTCCAAAGCGCTGACAGCCGGCCTGCGCTGATGCTCGATTGGGTGATGGGCGCGCTGGCGCTGATGTTGGTCTTCGAGGGCTTGCTGCCGTTCCTCAGTCCGACGCTGTGGCGCCAAGTGTTCGAGCGCGCCGTTCGCATGACCGACGGCCAGATTCGCTTCCTGGGCATGTCGAGCATGCTTGGGGGCATGCTGCTGTTGGCGCTCTGGCGCTGATTGCGCCACGACGGCGCAGCAGCCGGTCCGGGCGACGGCCGGCGCTGCGGCGGCCGGTACAATCTTGTTTTTAATTCCCTCGGGTTTTCCCATGTCTTCTGCCTGGCTGCTGCCCGAGCACATTGCCGACGTCCTGCCGGCTGAAGCCCGGCGCCTCGAAGGGCTGCGGCGTGGCCTGTTGACGATGGCCGGCAGCTACGGTTTTGAGCAGGTGATGCCGCCCTTGTTGGAACATCTGGAGTCGTTGCTCACCGGCACCGGTCGGGCACTCGATCTGCGCACTTTCAAGCTCGTCGATCAGTTGAGCGGCCGATCGCTCGGCATTCGTGCCGACAGCACGCCGCAGGTAGCGCGCATCGATGCGCATCTGCTGAACCGCCAGGGCGTAACCCGGCTCTGTTACTGCGGCCCGGTGCTGCATACCCGGCCGCAGTCGCCCCAGTCCACGCGCGAGCCGCTGCAGTTTGGTGCCGAGATCTATGGCCACGCAGGACTGGAAGCCGACCTCGAAGTGCAGGATCTGGCGCTGGACGGTTTGCGCGCGGCAGGGCTGTCGGACCTGGTGCTCGACCTGGCCGACGCGCGCATCTTGCGCGGTGTGCTGGATGGGGTGCCCTTGGCACCGGCTGCACTGGCGGAGCTGGTGGCCGCGTTGGCCGCCAAGGACGTGGCGACGCTGGACCAGCTCGCGCGCGACTTCCCAGCCCAAGCCCGCGCTGGCCTGCTGGCGCTGCCTACGCTGTACGGCGATCTGGCGGTGCTCGCCGAGGCACGCAGGCGGCTGCCAGCCCATCCGCTGGTGGCTGCCGCGCTGGATGACCTGGCCTGGTTGGCGCAACACGTGTCGCGTGCCCACCCTGGCGTGCGGGTTGGGTTCGATCTGGCCGACATGGGCGGTTATGCCTATTACTCGGGTGCACGCTTTGCGGTGTACGCGCCAGGGGCCTCCGATGCCGTACTGCGCGGCGGCCGTTACGACGAAGTCGGTGCGGTGTTTGGCCGCAACCGGCCTGCAGTCGGGTTCTCGACCGACCTGAAAATTTTGGCCGGCTGCGTGGCCCCGGAGCCACGTCGCAGCGCCGTGCGTGCGGCCTGGAGCGAAGACACCGCGCTGCGCCAGTCGATTCGCCGGCTGCGCGAGCAGGGCGAAACGGTGGTCTGCATCCTGCCCGGCCATGAGCACGAAGGCGAAGAATACGATTGCGACCGCGAACTGGTGGCCGCAGGTGATCACTGGGTGCTGCGTGCGCTCTGAGGTTCATCATCTGGCGCTGGCAAAGCGGTCCGCCTAACACCCGTCAACTGGATATTTTGAACATGCAACAAGGCAAGCTGCCCGTGGTCCCGCCTCAAACCGGGCGAAATGTGGTCGTCGTCGGCACGCAATGGGGTGACGAGGGCAAGGGCAAGGTGGTGGACTGGCTGACCGACCATGCCCAGGGCGTGGTGCGCTTCCAGGGTGGCCACAACGCTGGCCACACGCTGGTGATCAAGGGCGTCAAGACGGCGCTGCAACTGATCCCCTCGGGCATCATGCGCGACGGCGTGCCCTGCTACATCGGCAATGGCGTGGTGGTCGACCCGACCCATTTGCTGGCCGAGATCGAGCGGCTCGAAGCCATTGGTGTCGAGGTGCGCTCGCGTTTGTTCATCAGCGAGTCCTGCCCGCTGATCCTGCCCTTTCACGTGGCAGTGGACAAGGCCCGCGAGGCGCTGCGCGAGACCAGCGGCGCCGGCAAGATCGGCACCACCGGCAAGGGCATCGGCCCGGCCTACGAGGACAAGGTGGCGCGGCGTGCGCTGCGGGTGCAGGACCTGAAGCACCCAGAACGCTTTGCCGTCAAGCTGCAAGAGTTGCTGGCCTTGCACAACTTTGCGCTGGCGGGCTACCTCCAGGGCGAGGTGCTGGCATTCCAGCCGATCTTCGATGCGGCGATGGCCGCTGCCGAGCAACTCAAGCCAATGATGGCCGATGTGGGTTACCGCATCCACAAGGCCAGCCGCGCCGGGGCCAACCTCTTGTTTGAAGGTGCGCAGGGCACCTTGCTCGATATCGACCATGGCACCTACCCGTTTGTCACCTCCAGCAATTGCGTGGCCGGCAACGCGGCGGCCGGTGCCGGCGTCGGGCCGGGCATGTTGCACTACATCCTGGGCATCACCAAGGCCTACACCACCCGGGTCGGCAGCGGGCCGTTCCCGACCGAGCTCGACATCAACGCCGCGGGCACCGTGGGCCACCATTTGTCCACCGTTGGCCAAGAACGCGGCACGGTGACGGGCCGGGCCCGCCGCTGCGGCTGGCTGGACGCCGCAGCGCTCAAGCGCTCGATGATCATCAACGGCATCTCAGGCCTGTGCATCACCAAACTCGATGTGCTGGACCAACTGCCCGAGATCAAGGTCTGCGTGGGCTACAAGCTGCGCGGTGAGGACATCGACATCCTGCCGCTGGACGCCGACGACATCGCCGCCTGCGAGCCGGTGTTCGAGACCTTTCCGGGCTGGACCGACAGCAGCTTTGGCATCACCGAGTGGGACAAACTGCCCGCCAACGCACGTGTCTACCTGGAGCGGGTGCAGGCCTTGATCGGCGTGCCGATCGACATGGTGTCCACCGGCCCCGACCGGGTGCACACCATCCTGCTGCGCCACCCGTACAGCATTTGATATTGGCCCGGCACACCACCCGTGCGCCTGGCCTGGACTGACCCCAACTCCCAGAAACCAAGGAAACCGCACCATGCTGACTGATGACGGCAAGCACCTGTATGTGAGCTGGGACGAATACCACATGCTGATCGAGCGACTGGCGCTCAAGGTGGCGCATTCGGGCTGGGAGTTCGACCAGATCCTGTGCCTGGCGCGCGGCGGCATGCGGCCGGGTGATGTGCTGTCGCGGGTGTTCGACAAGCCGCTGGCGATCATGTCCACCAGTTCCTACCGGGCCGATGCCGGCACGATCCAGGGCCGGCTCGATCTGGCCAAGTACATCACCATGCCCAAGGGTGAACTGGCAGGCCGGGTGTTGCTGGTGGATGACTTGTCGGACTCGGGCGTCACGCTCAAGGCGGTGGTCGAGCGATTGCGCGGCGTGCCGTCGATCAGTGACCTGCGCAGCGCGGTGATCTGGGTCAAGGGCGTGTCGAGCTACATGCCCGATTACTACGTCGAGATGCTGCCCACCAGCCCCTGGATCCACCAGCCGTTCGAGGACTACGACAACCTCAGGCCTGAAGGCCTGGCGAAGAAGTTCTCGGTTTGATCGGGCCGCTCAGTTTGATCCTGGGCGCGGCCGCTAGCAATATGTACGGCCTGGTTATGCGGGCTGCCGACCCCCGCGCCGGCCCACAAGTTTCCGCTATCGTTTCTATTTATTCCACACAGCGAGCGGCCAAAACAAAAGGCCAGCACTTTCGTGCTGGCCTTGAATGTCTTGGTGCCCAGAAGAGGACTCGAACCTCCACGCCGCTAAGCGCTAGTACCTGAAACTAGTGCGTCTACCAATTCCGCCATCTGGGCTGTCTACTTCAAAAACGGAGTATAGCATCATAAAAAACCAAAATTCAAGCCCGCCTGTCCTGGGCGCAGTGCTGATGAGCGAAGTCGAAGGCACTGTTCTCGGCCACCGCGAAGGCCACGGCTT
>JBBRZR010000116.1:0-12062 GCA_038236495.1 Burkholderiales bacterium | reverse complement strand
TACCTGTTTTTCTTTTACCGTGACCTGGCCACACGGCCGGGCCAGCCCACCGGCTTCGACACCGCCGTGGCCGTGGCTGGCGTGCTGCTGTTGCTGGAGGCCACCCGGCGTGTCGTCGGGCCGCCGATGGCGATCATCGCCGTGCTGATGCTGGCCTTCGCCTTTGCCGGGCCGTACATGCCCGATGCCGTGGCCCACAAGGGCGTGTCGCTGTCCAAGGCGGTCTCGCACTACTGGCTGTCCACCGAGGGTGTGTTTGGCGTGGCGCTGGGCGTGTCGTCGAGCTACATCTTCTTGTTTGTGCTGTTTGGCGGCCTGCTTGAAAAAGCCGGCGCCGGCAGCTACTTCATCAAGGTGGCTTTTTCGATGCTGGGCCACCTGCGCGGCGGCCCGGCCAAGGCGGCGGTGGTGTCGTCGGGCCTGATGGGCATGATCTCGGGCTCGTCGGTGGCCAATGTGGTGACCTGCGGCACCTTCACGATCCCGCTGATGAAGCGGGTGGGCTACCCGGCGCACAAGGCCGCCGCGCTGGAGACCGCCGCCGGCGTCGATGGCCAGATCATGCCGCCGGTGATGGGCGCGGCCGCGTTCTTGATGGCCGAATACGTCGGCGTGCCGTATGCCGAGATCGTGCGCAATGCGATCCTGCCGGCGGCCATCTCGTACATCGCGCTGTTCTACATCGCCCACCTGGAGGCGCTGAAGATGGGCATCCAGGGCCTGCCGCGCGCCAAGGGCGCCACCATGCTGGGCCGGCTGCTTGGCTTTGGCATGACGGTGTGCGGCGTGATCCTGCTGTCGGGTGCGGTGTATTACGGCCTGGGCTGGATCAAGACCGTGCTGGGCAGCGCGGCGATCTGGGTCATCGTGCCGGCCATCGTGGCGGCCTATGTGGTGATCGTTCGCCTGGTGGCCCGTGAGCCCGACCTGACGATCGACGATCCCGACGCCGAGATGCTGACCCTGCCGCCGGTCCAGCAGACCCTGCTGGCCGGCCTGCACTACCTGCTGCCGGTGGTGCTGCTGATCTGGTCGCTGCTGGTCGAGGAGCTTTCGCCTGGCCTGTCGGCGTTCTACGCGTCGGTCTCGCTGATCGTCATCTTGCTGACGCAAAAGCCGCTGTTGGCGTTTTTCCGGGGCCAGGCGCAGCCTCTCGCGCGGGTGCGCGACGGCTGGCGCGACCTGGTCGACGGGCTGGAGCTGGGCGCGCGCAACATGATCGGTATCGGTATCGCCACCGCCTGCGCCGGCATCATCGTCGGCACGGTGTCGGTCACCGGCCTGGGGCTGGTGATGACCGACATGGTCGAGGTGGTCTCGGCCGGCAGCCTGATCGGCATGCTGCTGCTGGTGGCTGCGGTGTGCCTGGTGCTCGGCATGGGCATGCCCACCACCGCCAGCTACATCATCGTCTCGACCCTGATGGCGCCGGTGGTGGTGGAGCTGGGCTCGCAGACCGGCCTGGTGGTGCCGCTGGTGGCGGTGCACATGTTCGTCTTTTACTTCGGGCTGATGGCCGACGTGACGCCGCCGGTGGGCCTGGCCTCGTTTGCGGCCGCGGCCATTGCCAGGGCCGACCCGATCAAGACCGGCGTCACGGCATTTTTCTACAGCATCCGCACCGGCATCCTGCCGTTCATGTTCATCTTCAACACCGACTTGCTGCTGATCGGCATCCGGTCGTGGTGGGGGCTGGCATTGACCGTGATCAGCGCGATCACCGCGATGCTGGTATTTGCCGCCGCCACCCAGGGCTGGTTCGTGCGGCGCAGCCGCTGGTACGAATCCCTGGCCCTGCTGGTTGTCACCTTCACGCTGCTGAGGCCCGGCTTCTGGATGGACATGGTGTCCGACCCGTACCGGCTGGAGCCGGGCACCCGCCTGATCGAACTGGCCAACGCGGCGCCGCCCGACTCACGGCTGCGGGTGCGCATCGAGGGCTTGTCGCTCGAAGGCAAGGACGTGCGCAAGACGGTGCTGCTGGCACTGGGCAACGACGGTGATGGCCGGCAGCGCATCAAATACGCCGGCTTGACCGTGGCCAGCGCCAGCGGCGAGCCGACCGTGATGGCAGTGGGCCTGAAGAGCACCGCGCAGAAGGCCGGCTTTGAGCAGGGCTACAAGGTCACCGCGGTGGAGGTGGCCGCCGACCAGCCCGCCAAGCAGTGGCTCTACATCCTGGCCTACCTGCTGCTGGCAGCGGTCTACGGGCTGCAGCGGCTGCGCCGCGAAGACCCCATCACGCCCGCAGCGCCATCGCCGCTTGAGGCGAGGAAACACGCATGACACACATCATCCACCGATCCCTGCAGGGCATGCCCTTGACGGCCGTTGCGGCGCAGGGCATGTACATCACCGACCAGCAAGGCCGGCGCTACATCGACGCCAGCGGCGGTGCTGCGGTGTCCTGCCTGGGCCACGGCCACCCGGACGTGCTGGCGGCCATGCACGCGCAGATCGACCAGCTGGCCTATGTGCACACCAGCTTTTTCACCACCGAGGTCAGCGAGGCGCTGGCCGACCAACTGGTGCGCACCGCCCCAGCCGGGCTGGACCAGGTCTACTTCGTATCCGGCGGGTCCGAGGCGGTGGAGGCTGCGTTGAAGCTGGCGCGCCAGCACTTTGTCGAGATCGGCCAGCCCGAACGCACCCGATTCGTCGCACGGCGCCAGAGCTACCACGGCAATACCCTGGGCGCGCTGGCGGTGGGCGGCAACGAATGGCGCCGCCGCCAGTTTGCGCCGCTGCTGATGGACGTGGGCCGCGTAGCGCCGTGTTACGAGTACCGCGATCGCCAGATCGGCGAGAGCCAGCCCGCTTACACCCAGCGCCTGCTGGCCGAGCTGGACGCCGAGTTCCAGCGCATCGGCCCGCAGCACGTCATCGCCTTTGTGGCCGAGACCGTGGTCGGCGCGACCCTGGGTGCGGTGCCGCCCACCCCCGGTTATTTCAAAGGGGTGCGTGCGCTGTGTGACCGCTACGGCATCTTGTTGCTGGTCGACGAGGTGATGTGCGGCATGGGCCGCACCGGCACCCTGCACGCGGTGGAGCAAGAGGGCGTGGTGCCCGACCTGATGACCATCGCCAAGGGGCTGGGCGGTGGCTACCAGCCGATAGGCGCGGTGCTGTGCAGCACGCGTGTGGTCAACCCGCTGCGCCAAGGCAGCGGCCTGTTCCAGCACGGCCACACCTACCTCGGCCATCCCACCGTGGCCGCGGCGGCGTTGGCGGTGCAGCGCGTTATCGAGCGTGACCACCTGCTGGCCCAGGTGCGGCACCGCGGCGACTACCTGCGCCGGGCCTTGCTGGCCCGGCTGGGTGAGCATCCCCATGTTGGCGACATCCGCGGGCGTGGGCTGTTCATGGGCATCGAGTTGGTGCAAGACCGCAGCAACCAAGCCCCGTTTGATCCTGCGCTCAAGCTGCATGCCAGCATCAAGGCGCAGGCCATGCGCAACGGCCTGCTGTGTTACCCGATGGGCGGCACCGTCGATGGCCGCCAAGGCGACCATGTGCTGCTGGCGCCGCCGTTCATCACCAGCGAGGCCGATCTCGACCAGATCGTCGACCTGCTGGCCGTGTCCATCGACGCCGCGCTGGGCCTGGCCGCAAAGGGCAGGCCGTGAGCCCCGACCGGCTGCCACCGATCCCGCCCGCGCAGTGGTCCGACGCGCAGCGCCGCTACGCCCAGGAGATCATCGACGGCCCACGCGGCGCGCTGCTGTCGCCCTTTGTGCCGCTGCTGCGCAGCCCGGAGCTGATGGCTCACGCCCAGCGCATGGGCGAGTACCTGCGCTACCGCAGCGCCATCGGCCAGCGGCTGTCCGAACTGGCCATCCTGGTGACCGCGCGCCATTGGTCGCAGCAGGTGGAATGGGCAATCCACGCGCCCATCGCGCTGCGCGAGGGCGTTGCTGCCGACACCATCGAGGCCATCGCCCAAGGCCGGCGCCCGCCGGCGATGCCGGATGACGAAGCCGCCATCCATGACTTTTGCGTCGAGCTGCACCAGCAGCGCGGGGTCTGCGATGCCACCTGGGCCGGCGTGGTGCAGCGCTTCGGCGAGACCGGTGCCGTCGATCTGATCGGCATCAACGGCTATTACGCCTTGTTGTCGATGGTGATGAACGCGGCCAGGACACCGGCCCCGGACTCATCGGCGCCGCCGCTGCGCTGGCTGGCGGCAGATTGATTCGGCACAATCGCCGTTGATCTTGCGGCCGGGTGCTGGCCAGCGCCCGAAAACGCCCGCAAACGCCGGCAAACGCCCGAAAGCGCGCGATGAACACGCTGAGCAACTTTTTGCAGCCGGCCTGAAGCGGGCAGTCCGTCACGGGGCAGACGGCGGCGTGGGGGTGGACTCCCGCGTTCGGGGGTGGTGGGCGACAGGCCCCGAAATCTACAGTGGATTCAGTCGATTTCTTGCCCACCCCAACACCTGGATCCACACCATGACCCGCTTCACCCAGACCCTGTTTGCCGCCGCTGCCACCACCCTGCTGCTGGGCGCCGCACAGGCCAGCGTCGTGACCTTCGAGACCGCTTCGTCGCTCACCGGCGTGCAGTCCAGTGCGGCCGATTACCAGACGGCCGTCAACCAGGCGTTCATCGCCGCCGGCGGGGCAGCCCACTCGGCGGTGGTGCCACTGTTCGACAACCTCAGCAACGCCTCGGTGTTTGGCGGTAGCAACAGCTTCCTTGCCACCCGCGCCACCGTCAATTTCGGGCTGGCCAGCGCCGGCAGCATGGACCTGCGCGCCGGGGTGGACTTCGGCCTGGGCGGCGCGGTCTTTCTGGACGGTGTGGCGCTGGGCTTCAAATCCAACGACATGTGGTGGGCCGGCAGCTATGCCAATACCACCCAGTCGTTCCAGTTCAATGGTGTGGCGTTGGGCGCCGGCAACCACAGCCTGACGATGTACGGCCTGGAGAACTGCTGCGACGGTGGCCACCAGGCCCAGTTCAGCCTGAACGGCGCCGCCTTCACCACCTTTGGCGCCGCTGATGGCCTGGCCGCCGCGGTGCCCGAGCCCGAGAGCTACGCGCTGATGCTGGCCGGCCTGGGCGCGCTGGTGTTTGTCTCGCGCCGCCAGCGCGTCGGCCAGACCGGCTGATCACGCATCGGGGGCGGCCTGGCGCCGCTCGACAAGCCTGGCGCCGATCGACAAGCCACGCGCCGCTCACCAGGGCAGGCGCTGGCCGTCGTAGGCCACGAACGATCCGCTGTCGGCCGGGCCCAGTGCATCCAGCACCTGCAGCATCTCGGCCGCGGCCACCTCCGGCGCGCGGCCAATCTGGTCGCCCTTGAAAGGCCGTGACAGCGCTGACGCCACAGTGCCCGGGTGCAGCGCCACCAGCACCGCTTGCGGCTGGCTGCGCCGCAATTCGATAGCAGCCGTCCTGACCAGCATGTTGAGCGCCGCCTTGGACGCCCGGTAGCCGTACCAGCCGCCCAGCCGGTTGTCGCCGATGCTGCCCACCTTGGCCGACAGCACGGCCAGCACCGCGCGCTGCCGGTCCAGCAGCGGGCTGAAGTGCCGCAGCACCAGTGCCGGCCCGAAGGTGTTGGCGCGGAAGGTGGCCTCCAGCTGGGCATAGCCCAGATCGCCCAACTTCTTCTCGGGCATGACGCCTGCGCTGTGCAGCACGCCCGCGGCGTTGACGATCAGGTGAAACGGCCCCTGCGGCGCCAGCGCGGCGGCGGCCTGGGCGATGCTGGCCTCGTCGTCGAAGTCGATCGCCGGCTGCGACTGCCGGTGCAGGCCCAGCGCCAGCGCACAGCGCCCATCGGCCGCCAAGTGGTGCAGCAAGGCCGCCCCGATGGCGCCGGACGCGCCGATCACCAGCGCGCGGTAACCGTCCGGCATCGAGGCCATGCTCATACCCAACCCTGGCGCCAGCGGCTGTCGTCGCGCAGGTCGCGCCAGGCCAAGCGCTGGCGGCGCCTGGAATGCACCGCCTCGATCTCGACCCAGTCGATGCGGGTGACCGGCGGCTCGGGTTGCTCCACCGCCGTCACCAGAAAATGCTTGTCGCGCCCGACGGGCACCACCGCCGTCCACTTCGACAGCAGCAGCTTCTTGGGGTGCACGGCGTTCATGCCGTGCCCGGCCGCAGCCCGCTCACTTGACCGTCACGCTGATGGTCTGGCTCATCGGCTTGCCGTAGCTCTGGTGCGCGCCGTTGGCAAATTGCGCGGTCAGGGTGTAGGTGCCGGGCGGCAGCGTCAGCTCGGTCTCGGTCTGGCCCTTGCCAAAGTGCAGGCTGCGCTCGGTGAACGGCACCGATTGGCCGGCGGGCACCGCCTCGCCGTTGATCACCAGGTGGTGGTGGCCGCTGTTGGGCTTGATGTCGCCAGCCGGCTCGACCGCCATGCCGTTGACGCCGAACCGCACCTTGAACGGGCTGCTGACGGTGGCGCCGTTGGCCGGCTCGACCATCGACACCGATTGCGCGGGTTCGGACATGGCGGCGCAACCCGCCAGGGTCAATGCAGCCAGAGCGGCCGCGGCGGCCAGGGAGATGTTGCGCAGACGGGAGACGGTCATGGTGGGCAGTCCTCGAGGGGGTTGTAGGTGCCGGGATTTAGGCAGCGCGGCCGCCGCTGGGGTCGGCAGGGCGCGAGCATCGCATTTTTCAGCCGACCTTGCGGCGCTGCGGATGCTGCGCGGCGGCAGCCGGCGTGCGGTCGGGGCAGCCCTCAAGGTGCCGTCATGCCGCCCCGTGCCACCCAGTCCACCAGCGCGTCCAGCGCCGGCCGGCCGGCCGCTGCCTGCTCATGGTTGAGCATCGCCGCCAGTGCCCACCAGCGGCCCTGGGCATCGGGCACGTAGCCGGCCAGCGCCACCACGCCCTTGATCGAGCCGGTCTTCAGGCGCGCCCAGCCGGCTGCCGGGCTGGTCTTGAGCCGGTTGCGCATCGAGCCGTCCACCCCCGCCACCGGCAGGCTCATCAGCAGCTCGGGCGCCCAACGCCCGGCGTAGGCCGCCTGCAGCATCAGCGCGAGTTGACGCGGGCTGATGCGCTCGCTGCGCGACAGGCCCGAGCCGTTGTCTTGCACCAGGCCGGCGCTGGGGATCCGGTGCTCGGCCAACCAGCCTTGTACCGCACGGGCGGCCAACTCGGCTGTGGGCGTGGTGGGCTCGTCCGCCATCGCCGCCAGGCCCAGCGACAAATAAAGCAGCCGGGCGTCGGGGTTGTCGGACTGCTTGTTCATCAGCCGCAGCACCTCGCCCCAGGGCCGGGCCAGCCGGCGCGCCAGCAGGCGCAGACCGGGCGGCGTGGCGCCGGGCGTGCCGGCCCAGGCCACGCCGGGCGCGACCCAGCCGGGCGGCGCCAGCGCGCCGGGCTGGGCCGCGGTCGGTGCCGGCAGCTGTGGCGTCGGCGTTGGCAGCGACTGCTGCGGCTGCTGCGGCATCTGTTGCAACATGACCGGGCCCAGCGCCGGGACGCGCACCGCGGCGATCAACGGCGTGCTGGCTTCGCGCAGGGTGCCGCGCCATTCGCCGCCCAGGCCTTGCCAGACCCAGCGCAGGTGGCGCTCGGCCAGCGCGGTGCTGTCGATCAGCGCCAGGCCGGTGCGCTGGCTGCAGCCCTTGGGGAAACCACCGCGCAGCGTGATGCGCAAACGGCCGGGCGCGGGCTCGGCCCGCAGCGGCGGGCTGATCCAGTCCTCGCTCCAGTCGCGGCAGGTGCGGTCGGTCAGGCGCAGCGCGCTGGCGTCGATCTCCACACCCGGCAGCGGCGGCAGCGCACGCGCCACCACCTGGCCCGGCACGGCCGGGTCCTCGCTGCTGATCTCCAGGCCCATCAAGTTGGCATTGAGCTGCAGCGCGTCGGGCGCCTGGTTGTAGGCCAGTTCGGGCCAGGCATCGAACGGCTCGGCGTTGATCGTCGGCCCAGCCGGGCGGAACAGCGTGCGGTCGAGCACGATGTCGCCGGCAATATCGCGGATACCTTGCCACCGCAGCTCGGCCAGCAGCGCCCACAGCTGCGGCAGGCCCAGCTCGGGGTCGGCGCCACCGCGCAGCACCAGATCGCCGGCCAGCACATCACCCTGCTGCGGCGCGGCGCTGAGCAGCTCGGTGAAGCCGCGCATATTGGGCCCCAGCCGGTCCAGCGCCACGATGGTGGTCACCAGTTTGGCGGTGGACGCGGGCTGCATCAGGCGGTCGGCCTGCCGGGCCCAGCGGGGGCTGTTGCGGGCAGTGCGGGCATTTCGGGCGTTGGCGGCGTCTGCGGCCTCGGCGGCGCTGCGGGCGATGGGTCCGTTTGGGTTGTTTGGGCTGTATTGGCCACTCGGGCCGACCGGCAACACCACGGCGGCCAGCGCGTCGGCCGGCAGCTGGGCCCGTTGCAAGGCCTCGGCCACCGCGGCCGGCAAGGGGTTGTCAGGCAGCGCCAGCCTGGCGGGCTGTGCCGCGGCAGGGCCGGCGGCCGCCAAGCCACTGCAAACGGCCGCGATCAGGACAGGCCGCAAGCGCTGCATTGCCCGTGCGAGGCAGGTCTGGCCGGCGGTGCGGGCCCGCGACGCCACCCCGGCGAGGTCGCGGCGGCGGGTCAAACGGGGAGGCATCCGGGACAGCGCATGGCGCATCGATTTTAGTCAGCGGCCCGCCAGCGGCGATGATGCGAGGCGCTCGGTCGCGATCACCTACATCCACACCCACACCCACACCCACACCCACACCCACACCCACACCCACACCCACACCCAAGCTCAAGCCCACGCCCACACCGCGACACGATGCACGCCACCACCCGCGCCACCACCCACGCCACCGGACCGAGCCGTCGCACGCTGCTGCGCGCCGCGCTGGGCGGGCCGGCGGCCGCGCTGCTCACCGGGCTGGGCGCTGGCCTGGTCGGTGGCCTGGCGGGCTGCGCCACGACAAGCGCCGAGGCGCCCGCCATCGACACCGGCCACCCGGCCCAGGGCCAGGACAGCCGGGCGCTGTTCCTGATCCTGCACTACACCGGTGAATCGATGGCCGACTCGCTGCGCATCCTGACGCAGCAGGCCGTCAGCGCGCATTACCTGGTGGGCGACCAGACGCCGCCGGTGGTGTACCGGCTGGTGGACGAATCACGCCGCGCCTGGCATGCCGGCGACAGCGCCTGGCAGGGCCACACGATGCTCAACGCCAGCTCGATCGGGGTCGAGATCGTCAACCCGGGGCCGCGCACCCAGCCCGATGGCAGCCGGGCTTTTGCGCCCTACGCGCCGGACCAGATCGCCGCGCTGATCCCGCTGCTGCAGGGCATCCAGGCGCGGCACGGCATCCGGCCCGACCGCATCCTGGGCCACAGCGACATCGCGCCGCAGCGCAAGCTGGACCCGGGGCCGATGTTTCCGTGGCGCGCGCTGGCCGACGCCGGGCTGCTGCGCTGGCCTGACGCGGCGCAGATCAGCCTGCACACCGCCGTGCTGCAGCGCCGCTACCCGGACACGCTACCCGAGCCCGCCTGGTGGCAGGAGATGCTGGCCCAGGTCGGCTACAGCGTGCCGCGCCACGGCCAGCAGGACAACGCCACGCGCAATGTCATCGCCGCGTTCCAGATGAAGTACCGGCCGACCAACGTCGACGGGCTGCCCGACCGCGAAACGGCGGTCTGGCTGCAAGCGGTGGCGGCGGGCGATTCGGGCGCGGCACCCGACGCCAGCGCCCTGCGAACGCGCCCCGGCAGCAGCGCTGCGCCCGCCGCCCGGCAGGGTTGAAGCGGCCACCGCCGCTGGTCGAGGGCAGCCGGTCCGACAATGCCCAATGCCTGCTCTGAACGCGCCGCCTACCGCACCGACGACCGCCCCGGCAACCCACGCGGCAACCCACGCGGCCACCACCCCGGCCGGCATCGCCGTCACCCTGGCAGCCGCCCCTGCAACCGCCGACCCGGCGGCGGCCGTGCCCGTGCTGGCTATCGTCGGCCTGGCGCTGGCCGCAGGGGCCAGCGGCGTGTCGCTGCGGCTGGCCGACGCGCTGCTGCCCAGGCTGGCGCAGGAGTTCTCGGTCACGCTGGGCCAGGCCTCGCAGGTGATCACCGTGTTTGCGGTGGCCTACGGCCTGTCGCAGCTGCTGTTCGGCCCGCTGGGCGACCGCTTCGGCAAGTACCGCGTCATCGCCTGGGCCTGCGCCGCATCGGCCGGCACCTCGCTGCTGTGCGCGCTGGCACCCGGCCACAGCGCGCTGCTGGCCGGGCGGCTGGTGGCCGGCGCCACAGCCGCGGCGGTGATACCGCTGTCGATGGCCTGGATCGGCGACGTCGTGCCCTACGAGCGCCGACAGGCGGTGCTGGCGCGGTTCCTGATCGGCCAGATCACCGGCTTTGCGATCGGCGTCTGGGCCGGCGGTTTTGCTGCCGAGCACCTGGACTGGCGCACGCCGTTCTTCGGCGTGGCCGGGCTGTTCGCCGTGGTGGCCGTCGTGCTGCAGTGGGTGCGGCGGCGCTTGCCGCCCGCGGTAGTGGCGGTGGCCGCGGGCACGGTGGGCGCAGGTGCAGTCGCCAACGGCGCCGGTGGCAACCCGGTGCGGCGCGGCCTGGCTGAATTTGCCGCGGTGCTGGCCAAACCCTGGGCCCGGGTGGTGCTGGTGACGGTGTTTTTTGAAGGCGCAGCGGTCTACGGCCCGTTTGCCTTCATCGCCTCGCACCTGCACCAGCGCTTTGGCCTGCCGCTGTCCACCGTGGGCGCGCTGGTGATGCTGTTTGCCGCCGGCGGCCTGGGCTTTGCGCTGTTTGCGCGCTGGCTGGTGCAGCGCTTGGGCGAGGTGGTGCTGGTACGCACCGGCTCGGTCTTCATGGCGGCAGCGCTGTGGGCGCTGGCCTGGGCACCGGCCTGGGCCTGGGCGATGCCGGCCTGCGCGCTGATGGGCCTGGGCTTTTACATGATGCACAACACGCTGCAGACCCACGCGACGCAAATGGCGCCCGAGCGGCGCGGCGCGGCGGTGGCGTCGTTTGCGGCCTGCTTTTTTCTGGGTCAGTCGCTGGGCGTCGGGCTGGCCGGGTTGGTGGTGGGCACGGTGGGCACGGGGGCTGTGCTGGCGGCCGGTGGCGTGGGTCTGCTGGCGGTGGCGTGGAACTTCAACCGCCTGCGGCGTGGGCAGGCGGGGCGGGCGGCGGGCATGGCCTGACGGTCGCGCCGGCAGCGCAAGGCGGGCACCGCGCCGCCGTGCGCCCCGCGCTCAGAGAATCTTCGACGTGTGCCCCGCCCAGTACCGGTCCTTCAGCAGCCGCTTGTAGAGCTTGCCGGTGGCGTGGCGCGGCAGCTCGGCCTCGAAGTCCACCGAGCGCGGGCACTTGATGTGCGACAGGTGCTCGCGGCAGTAAGCGATCAGCTCCTGCGCCAGCGCCGGGCCGGCATCACGCATGTCGCGCGGCTGCACCACCGCCTTGACCTCCTCGCCAAACTCCTCGTTGGGCACGCCCAGCACCGCGCAGTCGGCCACCTTGGGGTGGTTGATGAGCACGTTTTCAGCCTCTTGCGGGTAGATGTTGACCCCGCCCGAGATGATCATGTAGGACTTGCGGTCGGTCAGGAACAAAAAGCCGTCGGCGTCGACATGGCCCACATCGCCCAGCGTGGTCCAGCCCTGCGGGTGGGTCGAGCCGGCGGTCTTGGCCGGGTCGTTGTGGTATTCGAACGGCCGGCCGTTGGCAAAGTAGACCGTGCCGGTCTGGCCCGCGGGCAGCACCGCGCCGGTATCGTCGTCGCAGATGCGCAGCTCGCCGATCACCGCCGCGCCCACCGTGCCCGGGTGCGCCAACCACTGCGCCGAGTTGGCCATGGTCACGCCATTGCCCTCGGTGCCGGCGTAGTACTCCCACACGATCGGCCCCCACCAGTCGATCATCTGGCGCTTGACCGGCACCGGGCAGGGCGCGGCGGCATGGATCGCGCAGCGCAGCGATGAGACGTCGTACTGCCGGCGCACGGCCTCGGGCAGTTTGAGCATGCGCACGAACATCGTCGGCACCAGCTGGCTGTGGCTGATGCGGTATTTTTCGACCAGCTGCAGGTACTGCTCGGCATCGAAGTGCGCCATCACCACCACCGTGCCGCCCAG
>JBBRZR010000115.1:0-12151 GCA_038236495.1 Burkholderiales bacterium | reverse complement strand
GACAGAACAGCGGCGTCAGTGCGCTTCTGCACACACCGCGACCTGCACACGGTTGGAGAGGCTGGACGGCGCCGCATGGTGTGCACGGTCAGGGGCAACCGTGAACTGCGCGTTCGTGCGCTGGCCTCGCGACGCGGACTGGCGACCGTACCCGGGGCCGGAAGTGTTCGGCAGCGCACGGACAGCGCAGGTGTGCGCAGCTATCTTGAGCGCCGTTGCCCGCCGTGCGGCGAGCGACCCTGCCCGCGGCCGCGCTGATGCCCTGGGCCATCGCCCCAACAAACAGACCACAGGAGGCCAGCATGAAGGGTTACGTGCAAGACATCGAGGGCATTGCAATGCGGAACGAGGAGTTCCGCAGGGTGCTCTACACGGCCCATCATTGCCAGCTGGTCGTGATGGCGTTGAAGCCCGACGAGGAGATCGGCGCGGAGGTGCACAAGCTCGATCAGTTCTTCCGTGTCGAACAGGGCAGCGGCGTGGCCGTGCTGGATGGGGCTCGCACGGCGATCCGCGCCGGCTTCGCCGTGGTGGTTCCCGCCGGGGCCCGGCACAACATCATCAACACCGGGGCGGAGCCGCTCAAGCTCTACACGATCTACTCGCCACCGAACCATCGCGACGGTGTGGTGCACCACACGCGCGCAGACGCCGAGGCCGACACCGAACACTTCGATGGCAAGACCTCGGAATGATGTCCACGAAAGCGACGGACCGCTTTGGGCCCCTGGCGATCGGCCTGCACTGGCTGACGTTGGCGATCCTGATTGCGGTCTACGCCTGCATCAATTTGAAGGATCTCTATCCCAAAGGGAGTGATCCGCGTGAGGCGCTCAAGACCTGGCACTTCATGCTCGGACTCACGATCCTGGCGCTGGTGACGGTTCGCCTCCTGAATCGCCTGAGCGGCGGCACCCCGGCGGTGGTTCCACCGCTTCCGATCTGGCAGGCCCGGCTGGCCAGTTCTGTGCACGTCTTGCTGTATGCCTTCATGGTCATCATGCCCGTTCTGGGCTGGCTGCTGCTCAGCGCCGCCGGCAAACCCATCCCGTTCTTCGGTGCGCACCTGCCCGCCCTGCTGTCAGCGGACAAGGATCTCGCGGGGCAACTGAAAGAAGTGCACGAAACGATCGGGACTGTCGGTTACTACCTCATCGGCGCGCACGCGCTAGCGGCGCTTTACCATCACTTCGTGTCCCGCGACAACACGCTGACGAACATGTTGCCGCGCAGGCCCTGATCGGGTGGCTGCAATCGGTCTACCGCTGCTCGGCGACGAGACACCGGCACCGATGCAGCCGGTTCAGGCGGACAGTGCCAGTTCGAGAGACTGCAAGACCGACAAACGCCGGCAAGGTCAAGGTGATCGCAAATGCCAGGCCTTGGGCCGGGTGAAGGTCTGGATGCCCTGCGTGGACAAGGTCAGCCCGACACCCGAATCACCGACGCCCGACCAGGGCAGCCGTGGGCTGACCCGGTCGCAGCAGTTCCAGTACACGCTGCCGGCATCGATGCGCGACAGCAAGGCACGCGCTGCGGCCTCGTCACGGGTGTAGACGCCAGCGGTCAGGCCGTAGCGGGTGTCGTTCATCAGCGCCACTGCTTCGTCGTCGCTGGTCACTTTTTGGATGCCGATGACCGGGCCGAAGCTTTCTTCGCGCATCACCTCCATCGTGTGGTTGACCTCGGTCAGCACCGTGGCCTCGAAGCCGTTGCCGGGGCCGGGCAGCGGGTGGCCGCCGCGCCGCAGCGTGGCGCCCTTGGCCAGCGCGTCGGCGACCTGCGCGGCCAGCACCGCCAGTTGCGGCGCCCGGGTGATCGCGCCCAGCGTGGTGCCAGGGTCCATCGGGTCGCCAGTCTTCAGGCTGTCGACCGTGCGGCAGAAGTGCTCGACAAACGTGTCGAACACGTCCGCGTGCACGTAGATACGTTCCACCGAGCAGCAGCTCTGGCCGGTGTTGTACATCGCGCCATCGGCCAGTGAAACGGCGGCGGCCAGCGGGTCGGCATCGGCCCGCACATAACTCGGGTCCTTGCCGCCCAGCTCCAGTTGCAGCTTGATCAGGCGTGGCGCCAAGGCCTGCGCAATGCGCTGCCCGGTGGCATGGCTGCCGGTGAAAAACAGGCCGTCGATACGCTGTGCCAACAGGGCCTGGCCCACCTCGGCGCCGCCCACCAGGCAGGCCAGCAGCGCGGGCGGCACGCCGCTGTCGTGCAGCAAGCGGGTGATGTGCTGGCCAGTCAGGGTGGCGTATTCGCTGGGTTTGTAAAGCACGGCGTTGCCGGTCAAGAGCGCCGGCACGATGACGTTGCAGCCCACGAAGTAGGGGTAGTTCCAGGCCGAGATGTTGGCCACCACGCCCAACGGCACATGGCTGATCAGCTCGCGCATGCCGCCGCCGTCGAACACCTGCTGGTCGCGTACCGCGCCCTCGGCCTGCGCCAGAAAGTAGTCCAGCCTCGGGATCAGGCCGTTGATCTCGTTGCGCGACTGGCTGATCGGCTTGCCGACCTCGTGCGTCAGCGTGCTGGCGAGTGGCTCGATGTCCCGCAGCAGCGCGGTGCGGAATCGCTCGACGACCGCCAGGCGCTCGGCAATGGGCTTTGCGGCCCAGGCAGGCTGTGCGGCGCGGGCGGCGCTGGCCTTGACGGCCACGCTGGTGGCGTCGTCAGCGGCAATCTCGGTGATCAGCGCGCCGGTGGCGGGGTTGTGAATGCACAAGGTCGGCATGGGGGTCATTGGGGTCGCATTGCCTATTGGGTTACATCGCCTGCTGGAACAGGCGTTGGTAGTCTGCCTCGGCAGCAGGACGGGGATTGGTGGCGCCGGCAAAGTCGGTGGCCGCCAGCGCCACCAGCCGCGGCAGGTGCTCGGGCCTGACACCCCGGGCGGCCAGGCCGCCGCTGATGCCGATCTGCGCCTTGAGCCGCGCCAGCCAGAGCACCAACGCGGCGCCATCGTCACCCAGGCCGACGGCATGGGCCAGGTCGTTGAATTTGGCCGGCACGGCCTCGAAGTTCCAGGCCAGCACCGGCTCGATCATCAGCGCGTTGGCCAAGCCGTGGTGCAGGTCGGCCACCGCGCCCAGTGCGTGGGCACAGGCATGCACCGAGCCCAGGTCTTTCTGAAAGGCGATCGCGCCCATCATCGAGCTCATCATCATGTCGCTGCGGGCCCGCAGGTCGCCGGGCTGGTTGACGGCCGTGACCAGTGCCCGGGCGCCGATGCGCAAACCCTCCAGCGCAATGCCGTCGCACAGCGGGTGCCAGGCCGGCGACAAATAGCTCTCGATGTTGTGGGTCAGTGCGTCCATGCCGGTGGCCGCAGTGATGGCCGCCGGCAGTGCCAAGGTCAGCTCAGGGTCGGCAAACACGGCTTTGGCCAGCAACTGCGGGCTGAAGACGGCGCGTTTGACATGGTTGCCGTCCTCACCCACCACGGCCGAGCGGCCCACCTCCGACCCGGTGCCCGAGGTAGTGGGCAGTGCGATGAAATAGGGCAGCGGGTTGACGATGGCGCGCACCTGCGGGTGGTCCCAGACGTACTCGATCACGTCGCCGTGATGCACCGCCATCAGCGCCACCACCTTGGCCACGTCCAGCGCCGCGCCGCCACCAAAGCCGATCACTGCATCGGCGCCGTGCGCCCGGTAGGCGGCAGCACCCGCCATCACCTGGCTGGCGACCGGGTTGCCAAAAACGCCGTCGAAGACCGCCACGTCCAGCCCCGCCAGGTGGCTGCGGAACTCGGCCAGCACCGGCAACTGCCCCAGCGCCCGGTCGGTGACGATCAATGGCCGGCGTATGCCTTGCTCCAGCAGGTGGGCGGCCACCAACTTGCGGGCGCCGGCGCCAAAGTGGATGGGGGTGGGGAACGCAAAACGGGCAATGGTCATGGCGCCAAGCTTTCAGATGATTTCGAAGTACCGCTTGAGTTCCCAGTCGGTCACCGCATCCTGCCATTGCCGGTGCTCCCACTCTCGGGTGGCGGCAAAGTGATCGACAAAGGTGTCGCCCAGCCAGTCGCGCGCAATCGTCGATTGCTTGAACACCTGGGTGCTGAGGATCAGCGAGCGGGGTGCGCGGGGAATGTCGTCGGCGCCCTGGTTGGTACCGGTGATCGGCGGCGAGGTCAGCTTCAGGCCTTTTTCGACGCCGTACAGGCCGGCGGCAATGACAGCGGCCATCGCCAGGTAGGGGTTGACGTCGGCGCCGGGGCAGCGGGTTTCCAGCCGGGTGGCTTTGGGGCTGCCGGCGATGACCCGGAAGCTGGCGGTGCGGTTGTCCATGCCCCAGGTGGGCTTGACAGGGGCCCAGAAACCATCGACCAGGCGCTTGTAGCTGTTGATGGTGGGCCAGAACATCGGCGCAAACTCCATCAGGCAACTGACCTGGCCGGCCAGGTAGCTCTCGAACAACGGGCTCATGTGGCGAGGGCTGTTGGCGTCGAAAAACAGGTTATTTTTGCCATCCCCTGTGCCGTCAGTCAGGCTTTGATGGATATGGCCCGAGCAGCCCGGCAGCGACTGGCTCCACTTGGCCATGAAGCTGGGCATGATGCCGTAGCGCTTGCCGATCTCGCGTGCGCCGGTCTTGAACAGGATGGCGCGGTCGGCCTGCTCCAGTGCCTCACTGAACGCGATCGCCACCTCGTAGACACCCGGGCCGGTTTCGGTGTGCAGGCCCTCGATCGGCACCCGGAAGGCCGCCATCTCGTCCATCAGCGCATTGAAAAATTCCCGCTGGTCGGCCATGCGCAGCAGCGAGTAGCCAAACATGCCCGGCGTGATCGTGGTGGGCGCCACGCCTTGTTTGGCGGCCCAGCTGTTGGGCGTCTCGGCAAAGTTGAACCACTCGAACTCCATGCCGGCCATCGGCATCAGGCCGAGTTTTTCGGCGCGCTTGAGCACCCGTTTGAGCGTCTGGCGCGGGCATACCGCGAACGGGCTGCCGTCGGCGTTGACAAAGTCACCCAAGAAAAACGGCACGCCGCCATCCCAGGGCACGTTGCGGGCGGTGTCCAGGTCCAGCCGGGCCAGCGCATCCGGGAAGCCGTGCTGCCAGCCGGTGACCTGGGCGTTGTCATAGCAGTTGTCGTGGGCGTCCCAGCCGAACACCACGTCGCAAAAACCGAATCCGCCGTCGGGGTAGGGATCGGCAGCGCTGAGAAACTTGTCGCGGTGCAGGTACTTGCCGCGCAGGATGCCGTCGATGTCGCTGCAGGCGACCTTGACCTTGCCGGCCGCCGACTGCCGGATGGCTGCCACGGCAGGGTGTTCGGCGGCCGGTTTTCCGGCCAAGGCCGTGCTGGCGGCTGTCTTGCGGGGAGTTCGGGTTGCCATGCGGAGACCTCTCAGATCAAAGCGCCGGCATTCCGGTCGGGATACCCCTATCTTGCAACGCCTCGGCCACTGGATTGACTGCCTGCAGCATCTCGGTGCAGCCGATGGCCCCGATGCAGCCGACCCGGAAGGTCTCGACCCCGGCGCCGCGGTACCCGCGCTGGGGCTGAGGCAGGACGTCAGACCGTTCCTGCCGAGGATCTGTCGCCTGCCGACGCGGCCGCGCACTGCGAGGCCGCCGGGCGCCTCGGCCAGACACGAAGCTCCCGCATCAGCCCGCCGACCGCCTGGCCACGATCACCAGCGCAACGCCACCCAGCACCGCCGCCGACGCAACCAGCAGGTGCGGCGTCAGCGGCTCGCCCAGCAGCAGCACACCGCCTGCGGTGGCCAGTGCCGGCACTGTCAGTTGCACGATGGCTGCCCGCGTGGCGGTCAAGCCGCGCAGCGCGGTGTACCAGACGGCATAGCCCAGGCCCGACGCCACGCCGCCCGAGGCCAGTGCCAGCAAGGCCCCTTGTCCGTCCCAGCGCGCCAGCGGCCACAGCAGCGCGCTGGTGGCCAAGGCCAGCGGCGCGGCACGCAAAAAGTTGCCGGCGGTGACCGTGGTGGCGTCGATCGACGCTGCGCCCACGCCCCGGCCGCGCAGCGTGTACACCGCCCAGGCCACGCCGGCGCTGGCCATCAGCGCGCCCGCGCTCAGCGACGGCGTCGTCAGCCCGGGCAGCAGCAGCCACACCAGTCCGGCGCTGGCAGCGGCCAGGCCCAGCCACTGCAGCGGCCGCAGCCGCTCACCCCGCCACAGGCCCCAGCCGATCATCGAGGTCTGCACCACGCCAAACAGCAGCAGGGCACCGGTGGCGGCCGTCAAACTGAGGTACGCGAAGGAAAACGCGGCGGCATAGACAAACAGCGCCAACGCGGACAGCCAGCTGCCCGCGTGCCAGGGCCGGGTCGCCGTGGCTGGGCTGGCCACACCAGGGCGGGCGCTCGCCGGGCCCGCACGGTTGCGCCAGAGCACCAGCAGCGCCAACACCAGCGCGCCCGAGGCCAGCCGCAAGCTGGTGAAGCTGGCCGCGTCGATGCTGGTCTGCTTCAAGGCGATACGGCACAGCAGCGAGTTGCCGGCAAACGCCAGCATGGCCAAGAGCGTCAACGCGGCGGTGCGGCCGGCGGACGGGTGGGGCAGTGGCGCCGGCCTTTGCGGGGCTGACGCCGCCAGCGGCAAGACAGACTTGGAGGTGGGCGGTGAGGGCATCGGGCGATGGTAGTGGCGGCGCCTGGCGCCAGCCCTACGGGTCGGCCCGTGCTGGTGGGCCTGGCTGGCAAGCCGCAAAATGCCGACAGCTCGCCACCGGCGCATCCACCGCCTGTCGCCCGACCCAGCCGCCCACCCACCACCTGCGCCTCCAAGCCCATGGCCCATCTGCACGCCGACGAAATCACCCGCTACCGCGCTGAGGGTTGGGTGGTGCCGCAATGGCGGTTGCCGGACGATCAGGTGGTGGCGATGCAGGCGGCGCTGAATGAGTTGCTGCGCCGCAACCCCGGCGTGCGGCCCGAAAAGCTGGTGTCGGCGCACATCGACCGCACAAGCGCTGCCGGTGGCGGCGGCCGCCCCGACAGCGGCCCTGACAGCGGCCCCGACAACGGCGAAGGTGTGCGCGGCGTGGCGGCGTTTCTGGACCTGGCGCGTGACCCGACCATCGTCGAGCTGGTGTCCGGTGTGATCGGCGACGACGTGATCCTGTGGGGTGCCCATGTCTTCTGCAAGCCGGCGGGTGAGGGCTACGAGACACCTTGGCACCAGGACGGCCACTACTGGCCGATACGCCCGCTGGCCACTTGCACGGTGTGGCTGGCGCTGGAGCCCAGCACCCGCGCCAATGGCTGCCTGCGCGTGGTCCCCGGCTCACACCGCCATCGGGTGCTGCACCCGCACTTGCATGAGGACCGCGCCGACCTGACGCTGCAGCAGCGCCTGGCCGACAGCGCGTTCGACGAAACCCAGGCGGTGCACATCGAGTTGCAACCCGGCCAGATGAGCCTGCACGATGTCTACATGATCCACGGTGCCGCCGCCAACACCAGCACCCAGCGCCGCACCGGCGTGGCGCTGCGCTACATGCCGGCCAGCTCGCACTTTGACCGCAGCCTCAGGCCGGTGCACGGCCAGAGCGGCGTGGCGGTGGATTTTGCGCAGCGGCCGCTGTGGCTGCTCAAGGGCGTGGACCGCAGCGGCCGCAACGATTTCACGACCGGTCACCGACTCTAGACATCGGCGTCAAGCGTCGGTGTCAAACGTCGGCGTCAAACCCAGGGGGCAAAAGCCGGCGGGCAAGGATCGATCCGCATCCGCTGTCCATCGCGCCTTCGATCCACACCACAGCTCAGGACCGCCGCGCCAGCGGCAGGTTCAGCAACAGGTTCTGCGGTTTGAGCCGCAAGCCGCCATCGGCGGCCATCGCCAGCCCGAGGTAAACCGGCGCACCCGCCAGGTCGGCCCGCATGTCGGCCGGGTTGGCAAAGTCCAGCCGAAACAAGCCTATCAGCCGTGCCAGCCGGGCCTCGTCCACCGCCTGGCCGCGGTACAGGTCGTTCAGGATCGCGGTGGACTCGACGTCCAGCCCCAGGTGCCAGCGCCAATCCGAATCGTCGATGCGCGCCAGCGGGGTGATCGTCACCACCACACCCAGCAACTGCTGCACCCAGCGCGCCAGCACCCGCGCCAGCGCCGTCAGGCCGGAATGCGCCAGCGTGACCGGCACATTGACGCCGGGCGCCAGTGCCTTGGGCACCTGGTGGGTCAGGTCCAGCACAAAGCGAAAGCGCTCCAACCCGTCATGGCCGCGGTCTTGCCAGTAGTCGGCCGCGTTGTCCGGGCTGAGCACCTGCAACTGCGCGGTGCGCAAGGGCACTTTGGCCTCGGCCAGCAGCCGGCCCAGCGCGCCAAAGCCGCCAGCGTCGCTAAGCCGGTCCAAGGTGGCGCTGTCGCCGGCCAGCACCCGGCCGTCTTGCAGCGTGATGCGCTGCGGGCGGAACAGCAGTTCGGCAGCACGCGCGACAAAGGCGTCGGCGTCTGACTCCAGCAACTGGCGCAGGATGGTTTGCGCGATGCCGTCGATGAACAGCGGCGGCAGCGTGATCGCGGGCTGGCTGAACAGGCCAGCATAGAAAGCCTCCAGCGTGCCCGCCGCGCACACGCCGTCGCGCAAGGCCAGGAACCACTGGTAGTTCTCGCGGGCGTCATCGTCCAGCAGGGCTGCCAACTCGGCTTGTGGCACCGGCCGCAGCGGGTCGGCGCGCAAGGCCTGGTGCAGCGTGATCTCGGCCGGGCACGATTCCTCCACCAGGGCCAGCTCGGGCCGGTCCAGCCAGTGGGCTATCCAGGCCGCTGACGGCGGCAGCCGGCCCTGGTCATCGGCCCGTAGGTGTCGCCAGCCACAGGCGGGCCAGAAGTCGAGCATGGTGGAGGGGTTCCGGTTCAGGCCCAGGCGTCGGGCGGCGCGCCAAGCGGCGCGTCAGGGAGAGTTTTTGGCCATTCGTCAGCCGGTCCAGCTGTCGCGCAGCCCGGTGATGCGGTTGAACACCGGTGCGCCGGGCTGGTGCTCGGCCGTGTCGGTCACAAAGTAGCCGTGACGCTCGAACTGGAAGCGCTCTCCCGCAGCCAACGCGGCCAGCGTCGGCTCGACAAAACCACGGGCCACACGCTTGCTCGCGGGGTTGAGCACCTCGCGAAAGTCACGCCCGCCGGCCTCGGGTTGCGGCTCGGTGAACAGCCGGTCATACAGGTTGAAGGTGGCCGGCACGCCGTCCTGCAGGCCCACCCAGGTGATCGTGCCCTTGACCTTGACCGCGTCGGCGCCGGGCGTGCCGCTTTTGGTGTCGGGCACCACCTGGGCCAGCACCGCGGTGATCTGGCCGTCGGCATCCTTTTCGCAGCCGGTGCATTCGACCACCATGCCGTACTTCAGCCGCACCTTGTTGCCCGGGAACAGGCGGAAGAAGCCCTTGGCCGGGACCTCGGCAAAGTCGTCACGCTCGACCCACACCTCAGGCCCCAGACCGAAGCTGCGCTGGCCCAGTTCGGGCCGCTGCGGGTGGGCGGGTGCGCTGCAGGGCTCGATGTGGTCGGCGCCAAACAGCGCGGCCCAATTGACCAACTTGAGCGGCACCGGGTCGATAACGGCCATGGCCCGGGCGGCCTTGCCTTCGAGGTCGGCGCGCAGCGCGCCGTCGAGCACGCTGTAATCGACCCAGATATTGGTCTTGGACGCACCGGTGTCTTCGGCAAACTTGCGCACCGCCTCGGGTGTGTAGCCGCGTCGGCGCATGCCCGCCAGCGTGGGCATGCGCGGGTCGTCCCAGCCGCTGACGATGCCCTCGTCCACCAACGCCCGCAGCTTGCGCTTGCTGGTGATGACGTAGGTGAGGTTGAGGCGGCCGAACTCATGCTGCTTGGGCGCTGGCCGTTGCAACAGGCCGCCGTCGGCCAGCTGGGCCAGCAGCCAGTCGTACCACGGGCGCTGGTCCTCGAACTCCAGCGTGCAAATGCTGTGGGTGATGTTCTCCAGCGCGTCCTCGATCGGGTGGGCGTAGGCGTACATCGGGTAGATGCACCAGGTGTTGCCGGTGTTGTGGTGGTGGGCGCGCTTGATACGGTAGAGCGTGGGGTCGCGCAAATTGATGTTGGGCGAGGCCATGTCGATCTTGGCGCGCAGCACCATCGCGCCGTCGGCATGCTGGCCATCCCGCATCTCGCGCAGCCGCGCCAGGTTGTCGGCCGGTGAGCGGTCGCGCCAGGGGCTGTTTTTGCCGGGCGTGCTGAAGTCGCCGCGCGCGGCGCGCATCAGGTCGGCGCTTTGCTCGTCCACATAGGCCAGGCCCTGCGTCACCAGGTGTTCGGCGGCGCGGTACATGAAGTCGAAATAGTCGCTGGCGTAGTACAGATGGTGGCTGGGTTGGCCGTTGAAGTCGGCGTCCCAGGACCAGCCCAGCCAGTGCACCATCTCGATGATGGCGTCGACAAACTCCTGCTCTTCTTTCTCGGGGTTGGTGTCGTCGAAGCGCAGGTGGCAGACCCCGCCGAAGTCCCGTGCCAGGCCGAAGTTCAAGCAGATGCTCTTGGCGTGTCCGATGTGCAGGTAGCCGTTGGGCTCGGGCGGAAACCGCAGCCGTACCCGGGCCGGGTCCAGGCCACCGGCGGCATGGTGGGCCGCGTCGCCGGGCGATCCCCCCCAGTGGCGCTGGGCGTAGACGCCGTCCTGCAACTCTCGCTCGATCAAGTTGCGCAGGAAATTGGCCGGTTTCGGCGGGGCATCGGTCTTGGCGGGCACGGACATGGGATGGGTCTGGCGGCCCGCCCGACGGGCCGGCCGCGCGTCTGCGGGGATAGCCGATTCTAGGAGCCTGTCGGGGTTGAGGCCGGGTTCGCGCCGCAACCTGCACCGGCCGTGGGCTAGCCTAGCGCGTCGGCTTGTCGCCGTCCGCGCCTGCGCCTTCGCGTCGCTTGAGTGTTTCGATTTCGCGGTCCACCAGGCGCTCGGTCATGCCCTCGCCCTGCAGGCGCAGCAACACCACCGTGCCATGAATCGCCAGCCCCAGGCCCCAGCCCCAGAGCGGAAAAAAGTGCGCCCCCGCGTGGCGGTAGCCCCAGCCGGCGTCGGCGCCCAGGCCCCAGCCAGCGGCCAACGACATCAGGTACAGCCCGCCGTTGACCAGCACGAAGACCAGCGCGTGGATGAAAAATCCCTTCTTGAGCGCCACGCGGCGGCGCGCCCGCTGTTCCAGGGTGGGTGGGGTGCTGCTGTTGTATCTGGCCATCAGGCGCTCCGGTTCAGGGTTGGGGGGTGGGCTGGCTGGGCTACATGCCTTTGAACAGGTGGGCGTACAGCCGGCTGGCGGTCAGGCGCTCGCTGCGGCCGCGCAGCGTCAAAAACACCTTGCCCGACTCATCGCGCAGTGCGCTGCTGATGGCCGACGCCCGCACCACCAGGCCGCGGTGCACCTGCCAGAACTGCTGGGCATCGAGCTGCGGCAGCAGGTCGCGCAGCGACAGCCGGATCAGGTGCTCGCGCTCGGCGGTGACCACCCGCAGGTATTTGTCAGCGGCCTCGAAATACAGCACCTCGGCCACCGGCACCAGGTAGACGGTGTTGCCCACGCCGGCCTGGATCACGTCCAGCCGCGGCGCGGCTTGCACGGGCGCAACGCCGGTGCTGCCCAGCAGCGTCCGCAACTGGGCCAGGGTGTGCTGCAGCGCCGGGTCTGACAGCGGGTTTGTGTCTGGCGCCGGCTGCGTGGCCCCCGGGGTGGGCGGCTGATCTGCCGGCGGGTGGGCGGGCCGGTCGGCCAGGCGCTGCTTCAGGCGCGCCACGCAGGCTGCCAGGCGTGGGCTGTCCACCGGCTTGAGGAGGTAGTCCACCGCTTGCGCATCAAACGCCTGCAGCGCGTACTGGTCGTAGGCGGTGACAAACACCAGCAGCGGGAAGGGTGTGCCCTCGGGCCAGTCCTCGGCCAGGGCTTGTGCGGCCTCCAGGCCACTGGCCCCGGGCATCCGGATGTCCAGAAAACACACTTGTGGCTGCAGCGCCAGCGCCTCGCGCACGGCGCTCAGGCCATCGGCCACCAGTGCTGCGATGTGCAACTCGGGCCACAGCCGGGCCAGTTCAGCCTGCAAGGCCGCGGCCAGCAGCGGTTCGTCTTCGGCGATCAGGGCGGTGGGCATGGGCGTGTGCTCAGCGGGTGGCCGTGCCGCTGGCTTCGGCGGCGGGTGGGGTGGCACCAGGCATGGCCTTGGGGCTGGCGAT
>JBBRZR010000114.1:0-12153 GCA_038236495.1 Burkholderiales bacterium | reverse complement strand
AGCACCTGGCGGGCGCTGAGCCGGCCTTGGGCGGTGTGCAGCACGGTGAGCCCGCCCGGGTTGGCTGCCGGCGTGATTGCAGTGGCCGCTGTTTGTTCGTGGATGATCACACCCAGGCCGGCGGCGGCGCGGGCCAGGCCCAGGGTGTATTTGAGCGGGTGCAGATGGCCGGAGCGGGGGTCGTGCACCGCCGCGTGGTAACGCGGGCTGTTGATCCAGCGCGGCAACTCGGCGGCAGCAATGGGCTGCATGGCGTAGCCATAGGCGGTGGCCAGGTGGTCGGCGCCGGCCAGCAGTGCACGCGCCTTGCCGGCGCTGGTGGCCACGCCCAGGTAGCCGTCGCGCCAGTCGCAGTCGATCGCAAAACGGGCGCAGCGGGCGCGGATCAGGTCCAGCGCCTCGACCGACATGTCGAATATGCGACGCGCTTCGGCCAGGCCCAGCTGGCGCTCAATTTCGCCTTGCTCGCAGGCCAGGCCATGGATAGCCTGGCCGCCGTTGCGACCACTGGCGCCAAAACCGACCTGCTGGGCCTCCAGCAGCCGCACTGAGAAACCCTTGTCGGCCAGCGCGATGGCAGCTGACAAGCCCGCCAGGCCACCGCCGACCACCGCCACATCGCAGTCTTCATCGCCCTGCAGCGCCGGGTAGCCCGCTTCGCGCTGCGCTGTGTCAGCGTAGTACGAGCGGCGTGCAAGTTCACGGTCGGCGCTAAGGAAATGCATGGGCGTGCGCTAGGCAGGATCCTTGAAAAACGGACGGGGCAGGGCAGGGCTGCGCGGCGGCAGCGCCGTGTCGTGGCGAATCAGGCGTGACGCCGGATCGCGCCGCGCAAGGTGTCCACCAGCTGATCGATCTGGCCACGCTCGATGATCAGTGGGGGCGACAACGCCAACGTGTCACCGGTGGTGCGGATCAGGACGCCCCGCTCGAAGCAGTCGAGGAAGATGTCGAAAGCGCGCTTGGCCGGGCTGCCGGCGATGGGCGAGAGCTCGATACCGCCGACCAGGCCGATGTTGCGGATGTCGATCACGTTGGGCTCACCGCGCAGCGAGTGCACCGCCTCGCCAAAGTAGGCCTGCAAGTCACCGGCCCGGGTCAGCAGGCCTTCTTCCTCGTAGGTCGCCAGCGTGCCCAACGCCGCGGCACAGGCCAGCGGGTGGGCCGAATAGGTGTAGCCGTGAAAAAACTCGATCAGGTGCTCGGGCCCGTTCATGAAGGCATCGTGGATGCTTTGCTTGACAGCCACCGCGCCCATCGGCACCGAGCCATTGGACAAACCCTTGGCCATCACGATCATGTCGGGCGTGACACCGAAGGTCTGCGCCGCAAACGGGTTGCCGGTGCGGCCGAAGCCGGTGATCACCTCATCGAAGATCAGCAGGATGCCGTGCTTGTCGCAGATCTCGCGCAACCGGTTCAGGTAGCCCTTGGGCGGCACCAGCACGCCGGTCGAGCCGGCCACCGGCTCGACGATGACCGCGGCGATGGTGCTGGCGTCGTGCAGTGCGACCAGATCTTCCAGGTTGTCGGCCAACTCGGCACCAAACTCGGGCTGGCCCAGGCTGAAGGCGTTGCGTTTCGGGTCATGGGTGTGGCGAAGATGGTCCACCCCTGCCAGCATGGTGCCGAACTGCTTGCGGTTGCCCACCATGCCGCCGACCGAGATGCCGCCGAAGTTGACCCCGTGGTAACCCCGCTCACGCCCGATCAGCCGGGTGCGGGTGCCCTCGCCGCGCACCTTGTGGTAGGCCAGCGCCATCTTCAACGCGGTTTCGACCGACTCGGACCCGGAGTTGGTGAAAAACACCCGGTTCAGCCCGGCGGGCGTGAGCTTGCTGACCTTGTCGGCCAGCTCGAAGGCCTTGGGGTGCGCCATCTGGAACGGTGGCGCAAAGTCCATCTCGGCGGCTTGGGCCTGGATGGCCTGCACGATCTTGGGCCGGGCATGACCGGCGTTGACACACCACAGGCCAGCCACGCCGTCCAGCACCTTGCGGCCGTCGTCGGTCCAGTAATGCATGCCGGCCGCCTTGACAAACAGCCGCGGGTTTTTCTTGAACTGGCGGTTGGCGGTAAACGGCATCCAGTAGGCGTCCATGGAGACGCCGGACGGCGCGGCCACGAACTCTCGCAAGGGATTGGCCTGCAGGGGATTGGCGGTGGGTGCGTCGAGGTCGGAGAGGCTCATGTCGGGCTCCTGGCAGGTGTTGAGGGTTGCGCGCTGGGCTTTGGCGCAACAACATGCAGTCTAGACAGGCTTGCGCGCAATGTGCTTGCGCAATAGGCCTTTCGCAGCACGGTAAGGTGCATACAATTTGATTAATCAACGAAGCCACCGCACAAAATGCGAACCCTCAGCCCCAAGCCGCAACTCGATGCCATTGATCGGCAAATTCTGACTGCGCTGCAAACCGATGGCCGGCTGTCCAATGTGCAGCTGGCCGAGCAGGTGCACCTGTCGCCATCGGCCTGCTTGCGGCGCGTCAAGCAGCTGGAAGACTCGGGCGTCATCGGCCAGTACGTGGCGCTGCTCAATGCCAAGGCGTTGGGCCAGCACGGCACCTGTTTTTCGATCATCAACCTGCAGACCATGAGCGACGGCGTGCTCAAGGCCTTCGAGCAGGCGGTGCGTGACGAGCCCGAGGTGCTGGACTGTTTTTACGTGGCCGGCAGCAACGACTACCTGCTGCGGTTCTCCTACCGCGATGCCGAAGACCTGGAGCGTGTGCACACCGAGGTGCTGATGCGTCTGCCGGGTGTGGATCGGTCCAACTCGATGCTGGTGCTGCGCACCGTCAAGAAAACCACCGCATTGCCGGTCTGAGGCGGAGGCGGGTTTGGCACCGGATCAGGCCGGCGGCAATGCCTTGGGCTGGCGTGCCTGCTGGCCCGCCAGGTAGGTCCAGACAAAGCAGGCGGCGGCGTTGCTGGTCAGCTCGGCGTGGTCGTAGGGCGGCGCCACCTCGACGCAGTCCATGCCGACAAAGGGCAGGTCGGCCAGCTCTTCCAGCAGTGTCAGCACCTGGTTGCTGCTCAGGCCGCCAGGTTCGGGTGTGCCGGTGCCGGGGGCAAAGGCCGGGTCCAGGCAATCGATGTCCAGGCTGAGGTAGAGCGGCGGGTGGCCGTGCGTGGCCAGGCGCTGGCGGATGGCCTGCAGCACCGGGGCCAGTTGGCTGGGCGACTGCAGGCCGCGCAGGTCGCGTGCCGTGAATATTTGGCCGCCCTGGTCGCGCACATGATCACGCGCCGCCCGCACACCCGATGAGCGGATGCCGATCTGGGTGAAGCATTCCGGGCGCACCAGGCCCTCGGCGATCGCCTCGTAGACCCAGGTGCCGTGGCCGCTGGGCTCACCAAAATGGTCGGTCCAGGTGTCGCAATGGGCGTCGAAGTGGATCACCGCCAGCGGCTGGCCCAGCCAGTCGCGGTAGGCACGCAGCAGGCTCAGCGTCACCGAATGATCCCCGCCCAGCCAGGCCATGTGGTGCTGGCGGACCAGCGCGGCAGCCTGAGGCGCCAGCGCGGCCCGCATACCGGCCAGGCTGGTGTTGGGCAGCAGCAGGTCGCCCGCGTCACCCAGCACATTGTTGAGATCGACGTCGAAGTGCGGGTGGGTGCCGTCGCACAGCATGTGGCTGGCCTGGCGGATCGCGCGCGGGCCAAACCGTGCGCCAGGGCGGTTGGTCACGGCGCCATCCCAGGCCAGGCCGGCTATGCCAAAGCGGTGACCGGGCGCCAGCGCCGGGCAGCGCAGAAACGTGTTTTGGGCAAGAAAGGCAAAGCTCGACATCGTGAGGGGCCTGCAAATTCGGGTTGGGGAGGCAGTTGCTGAGCATGCATCAGCCAGCCGGCTTGTGCCGCCGTCTGGCCTTCGCCAACCACCGCCCCTGTCCGGCGCCAGGGCGCGTCGGCTGTCTGAGCCCCGGGCCACCTTTCACATGGGGAAACCCTTATTCCATGATGTGAAATTCAACGATGTTGCAGCGCAGCACGAATTTCCACTACACTGAATCGCGTTTCGCATCATGGAATAATTTTGTTAAGTTGTTGATTTCATTGACTGAGAAATTTAGTCTTCTATAAGACATAAGTCTGTGCTTGTGGGCCGAGCCGAGATACGCTCGGGGCAGACATTCATCCCGTTGTCTCGTTTTCCATCCCCAAGGAGCACCCCATGAGCACCCTCTCCCGCGACCAGCAAATTGCCGCCATCGAAAAAGACTGGGCCGAGAACCCGCGCTGGAAGGGCATCAAGCGCGGCTACAGCGCCGCCGACGTGGTGCGCCTGCGTGGCAGCCTGCAGGTTGACCACACGCTGGCCAAGCGCGGCGCCGACAAGCTGTGGAACCTGATCAACACCGAGCCCTTCGTCAACTCGCTGGGCGCGCTGACCGGCAACCAGGCCATGCAGCAGGTCAAGGCCGGCCTGAAGGCGATTTACCTGAGCGGCTGGCAAGTCGCCGGTGACGCCAACAGCAATGGCGAGATGTACCCCGACCAGTCGCTGTACTCGGTGGACTCGGTGCCCAAGGTTGTCAAGAAGATCAATGCCACTTTTGCCCGCGCCGACCAGATCCAGTGGTCCGAAGGCAAGAACGACATCGACTTCTTCGCGCCCATCGTGGCCGATGCCGAAGCCGGTTTTGGCGGTGTGCTCAACGCCTTCGAGCTGATGAAGGCCATGATTGAAGCGGGCGCTGCCGGCGTTCACTTCGAGGACCAGCTGGCTGCGGCCAAGAAGTGCGGCCACATGGGTGGCAAGGTGCTGGTGCCCACGCGTGAGGCGGTGAGCAAGCTGGTGGCCGCGCGCCTGGCAGCCGACGTGATGGGTGTGCCCACCCTCCTGCTGGCCCGCACCGATGCCGAGGCCGCCGACCTGGTCACCACCGACGTGGACGACAACGACAAGCCCTTCCTGACCGGCGAGCGCACGATCGAAGGTTTTTACCGCAGCAAAAACGGCATCGAGCAGGCCATCAGCCGCGGTCTGGCCTACGCCGATTACGCCGACCTGATCTGGTGCGAGACCGGCACGCCCGACCTGGCATTCGCCAAGAAGTTTGCCGATGCGATCCATGCCAAGTTCCCGGGCAAGCTGCTGGCCTACAACTGCAGCCCCAGCTTCAACTGGAAGAAGAACCTGGACGACGCCACCATTGCCAAGTTCCAGCGCGAGCTGGGCGCGATGGGCTACAAGTTCCAGTTCATCACGCTGGCCGGCTTCCACGCGCTGAACTACGGCATGTTCGACCTGGCCTATGGCTACGCGCGCAACAACATGACGGCGTTTGTCGAGCTGCAGCAAAAAGAATTTGCCGCTGCCGACCGGGGCTTCACCGCCGTCAAGCACCAGCGCGAAGTGGGCACGGGTTACTTTGACGCGGTGACCACCACGATCGAAGCCAATGCGTCGACCGCAGCGCTGCACGGCTCGACCGAGAACGACCAGTTCTTCGACGCCAAGCACGCCTGACAGCGGCGCAGCAGCCCGCCGTGATGGCGGGCTGTCTGCGGCCTTGGCGGCCATCCGGCCGATCAGGCCCCTCGGCAGTCACAAGCCAAACGGCGCCACCCCCGACGGGTGGCGCCGTTTTTTTTGCTGCGTTCAAGCGCCGCGCTGGCGGCGCAGCACCAGCAGCGCAAAACCCAGCGCACCGCCCGCCAGCGCCAGCACAAAGGCCGGTGTCGCGGCGCGGCCGAGCAGGCTGATCGATTCGCTGATCAGCTGCGCCGGCAGCGCGGCCAGGAAGCTGGGCCAATCCAGGTTTTGCACCGTGGCGCCCGGGCTGAGTGAATCCAACCGCACCAGCGCCTGCAGCGCCTCGCTGCTCATCCGTTGCAGCGCCGGCTGCACCACCGGTGCTGGCAACCGGCGGTCAATCAGCAAGGTGCCGACCAGGCCGGCAAGCACCACCACCGGCACCCCCCAGCGCTTGAGCCAGGCCGACGCCGCCATCGGCAGCAACAGCAGCGGCGACAACCAGGCCGCGGCCAGCAGCAAGCCCAGGCTGATGCGCGCCAGCAGCGCCAGCGCCGCAGCGGCCAGCAAGCCCCAGGGCAGCTGCAGCCAGGCGAGCAGCCCGTGGGTAGCAAAGACAGTGGCGGTGGACACCAGCAAGCCACCGGCCAGCCCGGCCAGCAACGCCAGCCAGGGCAGCAGCAGGATGTGGGTCAGCAGCAGGGCAGAGACGCCCTGTGCGTGGCCTATGGGCAGCGATGTCCAAAACTCGGCCGAGCCGTCTTGCTGGTCGCGCCGCGCCAGCCCGGGCAACTGGATCGCCATCGCCAGCAATGCGACCCAGAAGGTGATGCCCGCCACCAGCGCGCTGATCACCGCGACCTGCACCAGCGCGGCGGTCTGGTGCATTTTGGGCAGTTGCACGGCCGCGTCGTCGATCTGGATCGACAGCCCGCCGTCGGCCAGGCTGAACAGCAGCAGCAGCAGCGACGGGGCGCCCATCAGCAGCAGCCAGCCCAGGCGGTGCTGCATCCATTCGCGGCGCATCAATGTAAGGAAGGGGCTCATGGTGTTGGGCTCACAGGCCGGACGTGCGGTTGATCTCGGGCTGGCGGGTCAGCGCCACGAACAAATCGACCAGGCTGGGCCGCAGGCGCTGGCCCAGCGCCAGCACGTCGGCGGGCGGGGCGCCGTCGAACAGCGCGGCCGAGCCGCCCGCCATGCCACCCGCGCGGTAGCGCAGCAGCGGGTGGGCAGCGGCCACGGCGTCGGCGGCGGCCGGGTCGTGCGCCAGCGCGACAAAGCGGCGGTCGATGTCGGCCAGGCTGATGGCCAGTACCAGCTTGCCCTCGTTGAGCATCAGCACGTCCGACAGCAGGGTCTCGATCTCTTCGACCTGGTGGGTCGAGATCAGCACGCTGCGTTCACCGTCGCACCACTCGTCGAGCAGCATCTCGTAGAAGGCCTTGCGCGAGATCACGTCCAGCCCCAGCGTGGGCTCGTCCAGGACCATCAACCGGGCATCGACCGCTGCCACCAGCGCCAGGTGCACCTGCACCACCATGCCCTTGGACAGGTTCTTGACCTTGTCGCCCAGGCCGACGCTGGTGCGCCGCAGCAGCGCCCGTGCCCGCTCGGCTGAAAAGCGCGGGTGCAGGCCACTCATCAGCTCGATCAGCTGGGACACCCGGGCCCAGCGCGGCAGCACCGCCACGTCGGGGATGTAGGCCAGCGATTGCAGCAACTCGACGCGCTGGCGGCGTGGCTGCAAACCCAGCACGCTGAGTTCGCCGTCCACATCGTGCAGGCCCACCAACGCCTTCATCAGCGAGGTCTTGCCGGCGCCGTTGTGGCCCAGCAGGCCGACCACCCGGCCTTTGGGCACCTCAAAGCTCAGGTCGGCCAGCGCAGGCTTGCGGCCGTAGTGCAGGCTCAGGCCGCGGGCCTGGATCAAGGGTTCCACAAGTCACTCCCAGTTCAAATCGTTGGCGGACAGGCCGAGCCGGTGCAGGCGGGCACGCAACAGCGGCCACTCGCGCCCGAGGAACCGGCTGCGCTCGGCATCCCTCAGTTGTGCCAGCGCGCCCGGCCGTACATAAAAGCCCAGGCCGCGGCGGGTTTCGAGCAGGCCGTCGTCGCCCAAGGCCTGCAGTGCCCGGTTCACCGTCAGCGGGTTCAGCAGGTAACGGCCGGCCAAGACGCGCACTGACGGCATGGCCTCGCCTTCGGTCAACTCGCCATCCAGCAGTTGGGCCGCCAGGCGGTCGGCCAGTTGCTGGTAGATGGGCAGGTGCGGGTGCCAGGTCTGCATCGTCGGGCCTCGGCGGTCGGCCAGTGTGTTGCTGATGTAACACACCCTATCGCTGCCCAGCGCAAAACGCGATGGTGTTGCGACGGACTGCAGCCGGCGCCGACGGGCTGCTGGCGATACCGCCTTGCGCAGGCCTACTCGACCACCCCGGCCAGGAAGAACTTGATCACGCCCTTGGCCGCAAAGCCGAGCAGGCCAAAGCCCAGTGCCAGGAACAGCACGAAGGTGCCGAGCCGGCCGGCCTTGGACTCGCGTGCCAGCTGGAAGATGATGAACACCATGTACAGCATGAACGCGCTCACCCCGAAGGTGAGGCCGAACCAGGCGATCTGTTCTTCGGTGTAGCCGAACATGGTGGGTATCAGGGGAGGCCGGGCAGCGAGCGCAAGGCGTGTCGGTCAGTGCAGATCGGTCGGGTCGACCGGGGACACCAGATCCCGGTAGGCATGCCAGCTGGCATGCGCCAGCCAAGGCGCGATCACCACCAGGCCGAGCAGGCAGGTCAACATGCCCAGCACGGTCAAGCCCATCAGCAGGGCGGCCCACAGCGCCATCGGCAAGGGGTGGGTCTGCACCACCCGCCAGCTGGTCAGCACGGCGGCCAGCACACCGACCGGCCGGTCCAGCAGCAGCGGGATCGCCACCACGCTGCTGGCAAACACCGGCGCAGCCAGCAAGGCGCCCATCGCCAGCCAGATCTCGAACAGGTGGGCGTTTTCACTCAGTACCACCACGCGCAGAAAGTCCAGCGGACTGCGCACCGGGAAGGGGGCAAAACCGGTGATCAGCGAGGCCGAGGTCAGCACCCAGCCGGTGCCGGCAAAGGCCAGCAGCAGGCCGAACACCATCAGCCGGCCGTCGGGCCGCCAGGCGGCCAGCGCCACCGACAGGTCGGCACGTTCACCCCGCTCCAGCGCCCGGCTGACGGCGTACAGGCCGGTGGCCAGCAGTGGCGCCACCAGCAAAAAGCCGGTGAAAGCGCCCGACATCAGCCAGAAACGGTCGCGCGCCAGCAGGATCAGGCCCGCGCCCACCAGCGCTGCGGCCAGGCCGTGCAGCAGGCCAGGCAAAGGGCAGCGCATCAGGTCGTGCCAGCCGCGCGCCAGCCAGCCCAGCGGACGCAGCAGCGGGATGGCGCGCATGCCGAAACGGCGGGATTCAACAAGGGCGTGGCTGTCGGGCATGGGCTCAGGCGGTGATCATGGACTGCTGGGTGCTTGTGTGCCTTGACTCTGGACAAGCTGTCGGGCGGCGTCCGCCATACAGGCCGGCCCGCCGTCAGCCAGCAGCAACTGCGGCGCACTGGCATAGCTGGCGTAGTTGCGGTCGATGGAGCGCAGGTACAGCGGGTCGTAGTGCTCGGTCATCATCTGGCCAAAGACGTCGGCCCACTGGCCGGCGCGTGCCAGCGCCTGCCAGCGGCCCACCGTCTCGCGGCCGCGCATCTCGATCAGGCCGTCCAGCAGCGCGCAAAACCGTTCAGTGTCCTGCGCGAAAAAGCCGTAGTCCTGCAGCAGGAGCTCGACCCGGGCTGCATCCCCCATCTCCACCCGCAGCACCGGGCTGTGCTGGTGCATGCGGGCGATCAGCGCGTCGGGTACCTGCAGGCGGCCGATCTTCTTGGATTCGCTCTCGACATACACCGGCTGTCCCGTGTGCAACCGGCGCATGGCCTGCCACAAACGGGAGTCGAACAGCTTTTGCGACGGCTGCGGCTGGCCGGGCAGGCCGCCCAGGATCGAGCCGCGGTGGCAGGCAATCGCCTCCAGGTCCAGCACCTGCGCACCCTCGGCGGCCAGCGCTTGCAGCAGCCGGGTCTTGCCGCTGCCGGTGCGGCCGGCCAGTACATGGAAATCAAAGCGTGCCGGCCAGTCCGCCAGGTCTTGCCGGATCACCGCCCGGAAACCCTTGTAGCCACCGGCCAGCCGGGCGCATCGAAAGCCGATCTGGTCCAAAAACCAGGCCAGCGTGCCTGAGCGCTGACCGCCGCGCCAGCAGTAGACCAGCGGCTGCCAGTCACGCGGTTTGTCGGCGATCCAGCGGTCCAGGTGGTCGGCGATGTTGCGCGCCACCATCGCCGCGCCGACCTTGCGCGCCTCCAGCGCCGAGGTCTGCACGTAAAGCGTGCCGACGACGATGCGCTGCGCGTCGTCGAGCACCGGCCAGTTGATCGCGCCGGGCAGGTGGTCGATCGCAAACTCGGCCGGGGAGCGGGCGTCGATGATGGCATCGAAGCCCGCCAGGTCGGCGGCCAGCTCGGCGGCGGTGGTGCTGCGCAGCGGCATGCGGGGCGCCCCGGTCAGCGCACCGGCGCCGCAGCGTCCAGCAGTTCAGACTCGATCTGCAACTGGGCCCGGGTTTGTTGCAGTGCCGGGCCGTCGATCAGGAAGGTGTCCTCGACCCGCTCGCCCAAGGTGGTGACCTTGGCCAGCTGCAGGTTGACGTTGTGCCGGGCCAGCACCCGGGCGATGCCGTAGAGCAGGCCGGAGCGGTCGCTGGTGGACACCGACAGCAGCCAGCGCTGGCCCCGCTCGTCAGGCCGCAGCGAGATGCGCGGCGTGATCGGAAATGACTTGACACGCCGCGACACCCGGCCGCGGCTGGGCTCGGGCAGTACCGCATGGCTCTCCAGCGCCAGGCGCAGCTGGGTCTCGATCAGCGAGATCAGGTCGCGGTAGCAGGCCAGGTTGCCCGCGTCGCACTGCGGGTGGGTGACCTGGAAGGTGTCTAGCGCAAAACCGGTGCGGCTGGTGTGTACCTTGGCGTCCTGGATCGAAAAACCAGCGCCGTCGAAGTAGCCGCAGATGCGCACAAACACGTCGGGCCGGTCGGACGCGTAGACCAGCACCTGCAGGCCGTCGCCCACCGGGCTGGGCCGGGCCTGCACCACCGGGCTGGGCGGGTCGATATAGCGCCACAGCGATCGGGCATGCCAGGCGATCTCGCTGGCGTCGTGGCGGGCAAAGTAGCTGAGCTCCAGGGTCTTCCAGAGTGGCAGCTCGGTGCCGGGCAAGGCGCTGTGCAGTGCCATGATCTGCCGCGCCTCTTGTTTGCGGGCTTCCAGGTCGGCGTCGAGGTTGGGCCTGGCGCCGCCCAGCGCACGCAGGGTGCTGCGGTACAGGTCTTCGATCAGCTTGGCTTTCCAGGCGTTCCAGACCTTGGGGCTGGTGCCCCGGATGTCGGCCACCGTCAACAGGTAGAGCGCGGTCAGGCGCCGCACATCGCCTACCAGGTCGGCAAAAGCGCGGATCACATCCGGGTCAGACAAGTCCTCCTTCTGCGCCACGGTGCTCATCTTGAGGTGGTTTTTGACCAGAAATTCGGCCAGCGCGCTGTCGTCCTTGTCGATGCCGTGGTCACGGCAAAAGCGCCGCACCTCGACCGCGCCCAGGTCGGAATGGTCGCCGCCCCGGCCCTTGGCCACGTCATGGAACAGCGCGGCCACGTACAGCAGCCAGGGCTTGTCCCACTCGCTGGCCAGTTGCGAGCAAAACGGGTACTCGTGGGCATGCTCGGGGATGAAAAACCGCCGCATGTTGCGCAGCACCATCAGAATGTGCTGGTCCACCGTGTAGACGTGGAACAGGTCATGCTGCATGCGCCCGACGATGCGACGGAACACCCAAAGATAGCGCCCCAACACCGAGGTCTGGTTGAGCAGCCGGAAGGCGTGCGTGATGCCCCGCGGCTGGCGCAGGATGTCCATGAACAGCTCGCGGTTGATGGGGTCATGCCGGAAGCCGGTGTCCATCACCTGGCGGGCGTTGTAGAGCGCCCGCAGGGTGCGCGCCGACAAACCCTGGATGCCGGGCGTTTGCTGAAAGACCAGAAACGTCTCCAGGATCGTGTGCGGGTTGTCGGTGTAGAGGTCGTCGCGGGCGATTTCCAGCATGCCGGCGCGGTCCAGAAAGCGGGCGTTGATTTCGCGCATCGGCGCGGTCTCGCTGCCGTTGATGCGCTCCTCGATGTTGAGCATCAGGATCTGGTTGAGCTGGGTCACCGCCTTGGCCGCCCAGTAGTAGTGGTGCATCAGCACCTCGGACGAGCGCGCGCTGCGGCTGCTTTTGTAGCCAAAGCTGTCGGCCACGGCGGTCTGCAAATCGAACACCAGCCGGTCCTCGCGGCGCCCCGCGATGGCGTGCAGCCGGGCCCGGATCAGCGTCAACGTGCCCTGGTTGCGCTGCAGTTGCTTGACCTCGAACGGCGTGATCAGGCCATTGGCCGCCAGCTCGGCCCAGCTGCGGCCCAGCCCGGCAGCACGCGCCACCCAGATCACCACCTGCAGGTCACGCAGTCCGCCCGGGCTCTCCTTGCAGTTGGGCTCCAGCGCGTAGGGCGTGTCCTCGTACTTGGTGTGGCGCTGCTGCATCTCCAGCATCTT
>JBBRZR010000113.1:0-12154 GCA_038236495.1 Burkholderiales bacterium | reverse complement strand
TCAGCCTGCAAGGCCGCGGCCAGCAGCGGTTCGTCTTCGGCGATCAGGGCGGTGGGCATGGGCGTGTGCTCAGCGGGTGGCCGTGCCGCTGGCTTCGGCGGCGGGTGGGGTGGCACCAGGCATGGCCTTGGGGCTGGCGATATGGGTGGTGTGGGTGGTGTGGGTGGTGTGGGTGGTGCTGGACGCTGCCAGCGGCAGGTCTACCTCGGCCAGGGTGCCGCCGTCGGGGCCGGGCGCCGCTGCCAGGGTGAACCGGGCCTGGTCGCCATACATCGTGGCCAGCCGGGCGGCCACGTGTTGTGTGCCGTAGTGGCTGTGCAAGCCCGCCGCGCCTGCCGGGCCGGTTGACGGATCGCCACCACCACCGCTGGCCGGCTGGCTGGCACTGGCGGCCAGCCCGACACCGGTGTCGCGCACCGTCAGCAGCAAGCGCGAGCCGCGCTGTTCGGCGCGCACCTCGATGCGCCCGCCAGCGACCTTGGGCTCCAGCCCGTGGCGGATGCTGTTTTCAACCAGCGGCTGCAGCAGCAAGGGCGGCACGGCCAGATCGCGCAAGGGCTCGGGCAGGTCCAGCGTGACCTGCAGCCGCGGGCCCATGCGCAGCGCCATCAGCGCCAGGTAGTCGTCCAGGCGGTCGAACTCGGCCGACAGCGGGTGCAGCGTGCCCCGCGACGCGCCCAGCGTGGCGCGCAGGTAGCCGATCAGCCGGTCCAACATGGCCTGGGCGCGGGGCGGGTCCAGCGTGATCAGCACCCGCAGATTGGCCAGGGTGTTGAACAGCATGTGCGGCTCAAGTTGCGACTGCAGCAGCATCAGCTGGCTCTCGGCGGCCTCGCGCCGGGCGGCGTCGGCCGCCGCTTGCTCGGCGCGCAGCCGCTCGTTGGCATAGAAGTACCAGGTGGCGGCCACCGCGGCGATGATGCTGATCACCACCGCGCCCCGGTTCTGCAGCAGGCTGGGCGTGTTGAGGCCGGTGATGGCATCGCCCAGCGTGCTGCCCAGGGTGTAGCCCAGCCCGGTGCCGACCAGGATGCAGGCCACCATCCAGCCCGGCCCGGGCCAGCGCGACCGCTGGTAGGCCGACACAGGGTGCCGGCCCGGTAGCCAGGCCGCCAGCAGCAGCCGGCCGGCGTCGATGAACAGCCAGCAAAACGTGCCGATGGCCGCCGAATAGACCCAGGCGGTGTACAGGTTGCCGCGGCCTTTGGGGGTCATCAGCCAGATCAGCAGCGCTATCACTGCGCACAGCAGCTGGTTGCGCAGGCCGCGACGCAGGAACCCGGCCCAGGGGCCGGGCAGCGGCGTGGCGGCGGCAGGGGGTGTCATGGCCGGTATTGTCGGGTTGTTGGGGCCGTGGCACCCGATGTGGCTGTCACCAGGGCAGCCGCGATCTCGGCCGCCATCTCGGCCGCCATCACCATGCCGCGGCGGTTGCCAGCGCTGGCCGGGCGCGCTGTTGCAGCACCCGCAGCGCCCGGGCGGCAAACAAGCCCGACGCGGCGCCATACAGCAGGCTGGCCGCCACCACGAACAAGGCGTCGTGCACCAGCCCGGGTGACACCGCCAGCGACGCGCCCACCAGGTAGCGCAGCCAGAAGATCAGCATCAACAAGGCCAACGGCACCCAACTGCCGCCGATGGCCCAGCGGTCACCGGACAAGGCCTGCACCTGACGCGGCAAGGCCAGTGGGCGGTTCAGCGCCATGCCCAGTGCCAGGCCCACCGCCCAGCCCGCCAACGGCAGCGCCTGCAGGCCGAAGGCGTGGGTGGTTGAAAGCAGAGACAGCGCGCCCAGCCCCAGCGGCTGGATCAGCAGCCGCCCCCGCGTGACTGTGTGGTCTTGCGATTGCCTGAGCCCCAGCGCGACCAGCGCGGCCAGGATGGCCCAGACCCAGGGCGGGGTGTGGCTGAGGACGGCAAGTGCAAAGTTGGTCATGGGGGGCTTTCGGCGGGTTGGGCGGGCGGCGGCCGGTGTTGGGCCGGGATGACGTCATCTTGCCGAGCACCCGGCCCGGCGGCCATGGCCGGGCGACCTGACGCTGGCGGCAGTCGCCAAATGCCGATCGGGCGGCGCCAGATGGCGTCCGCCGCGCCACCGCCGGGGCAATGCGGGCCGATGCCGGTCGCTCAGGCGGCGGTCAGGCGCAAGAAGATCAACCGCCCACGGCGTGTCTTGCGGGCAAGCGCGGCAGGCTCAGAACAATTCGCCTTGGCCCTCGGGCGCGGGGCGTGTTCGGCGCTTGGGTGAGGACGAGGCCGCTGCGGACCTGGGCAAGCCGCTCTTGCGCGAGCCGTGTTGGTGCTGAATGGCATTGGCTTCGGCGCGGACCTCAGCAGCTTGCCGAAGGCCGTACAAGCGCTGCTTGGCCGCAGCCAGTGCCACCCGCTCATCCACCACCGGCCTGGCGTAGGCCGGCGTGTCGATTTCAGGCACCCAGCGTCGCAGGTAGTGGCCCTGTGGGTCATGGTCGCGCGCCTGCTTGGCGGGCGAGTAGATGCGCAAGGTGTTGATGCCGGTCGTGCCCGACTGCATTTGCATCTGGCTCCAGTGGATGCCGGGCTCGAAGTCGAGGAACTGGCGCGCCAGGAACAGCCCCGGCTCGCGCCAGTGCAGCCACAGGTGGTAGGCCGCAAAACTGACCAGCATCGCGCGCATGCGGAAGTTGAGCCAGCCGGTGGCGCGCAATTGCCGCATGCAGGCATCGACCATCGGGTAGCCGGTGCGCCCTTCGCACCAGGCCTCGAAGTGTTCGCGGTTCTCCGGCGTCTCGCACACGCCGTCTCCAGCGCGCAGCCCGTCATGGCTGCGCGAGAAGTTGCGCCACTCGATGGCGGGCTCGTCCTCCAGCTTCTGCATGAAGTGGCAATGCCAGCGCAGGCGGCCGGCAAAGCCCCGCAGGCCGTAGGCCAGGTTGCGGTCCGCGGTGGTGCGGACGGCCGTCTCGGTGGCCTGGTGAACCCGCCGCAGGGACACCGTGCCAAACGCCAGGTGCACGCTCAGCCGGCTGCAGCCCTCGGCGGCGGTGAGCGGGCTGGACAAGGCCCGCCGGTAGTCCCGGCCGCGGCCGGCCAGAAAGCTGTCCAGCAGCACCTGGGCGGCACGCTCGCCGGCGGGCGGCAGGGCTTGGGTGGGTTGCGCCAGACCCAGCCCGCGCAGGGTCGGCAAAGCGCTGACGGTGCCCGACGCCAGGCCCGGCGCCGCTTTGTAGCCCCCCGCCAGCGTGGCTTGCGGCGCATTCATGCGCCGTGCCCAAGCCGCTGCCCAGCCGGACCGGGTGCGCAGCGGACGTACCACGCCGTTTTGGGGTGACTGTGTCCACACCACATTCAGCTGGCGGCACCAGGCCGCCACCGCCTTGTCGCGGTTGTAGCTCCAGCCCGGGCCGGTTTCTTCGTGGCTGAACAAATGGGTGAAGGCGAGCTCGCGCCGCAGATCGCCCAGCACCTGCAGCATCGAGCCCACGCGCACGGTCAGCGGCAGGCCGATGGCCGCCAGGTTGGCTTGCAGCTCGGCCACGCAGGCCAGCGCAAAGGCCACGTGCTGCGGATCGCATTCCGGGCTCTGCAGCCATTCGGGCTCCAGCACGTACACCGCCAGCGTGCGCTCGAACGCCCCGGCCGCGGCCAGCGGCGCGTGGTCGTGCAGCCGCAGGTCGCGCTTGAACCAGACGAGGGCGGTTGCGCTCATCGCCGTGGCCGCTGCTCAGCTCTGGCGCGGAGCGGCTTGCGCGAAGGCCGCCAGGTAATTGACCCGGGTGTCGCGACACCAGCTGGCCCGGTGCAGCAGCGGCAGGTAACGCATGCCGCGCAGATCGGTCTGCTGCAAGCCGGCGCGGCCCACCGCGGCGGCCAGCTCAGCGGGCCGCACAAAGCGCTGCCACTGGTGGGTGCCGCGCGGCAGCACGCGCAGCAGGTACTCGGCACCGACGATGGCGAACGCAAAGCTCTTCCAGGTGCGGTCGATGGTGGACGCGACCAGCAGCCCGCCCGGGGCGACACGGCGCGCCACGGCCTCGGCAAAGGCGGTGACGTCGCTGACATGCTCGACCACCTCGAGCGCCAACACCACGTCGAACTGCTCGTCGGGGGCCAGCGTCTGGGCCGGGTCGCCCAGCCTGTACTCGACCGAGACCGCTTGCGCCGCGGCATGCAGCCTTGCCGCCGCCAGGTTGCCGGGCGACGCGTCGATGCCCACCACCTGGGCACCCCGCCGTGCCAGCGCTTCGGACAGCAAGCCGCCGCCGCAGCCCACGTCGAGGATGCGCAAGCCCGCCAGCGATGATGCGCAAGCCGGCCCGAAGTGCGCCGCGAAGCGTTCGAGCAGGTAGCCCAGCCGCAAGTTGTTGACCACGTGCAGCGGCCGCATTGGCCCGGTGCTGTCCCACCAGGTCGCGCTGAGCCGGTTGAAGCGCTCGATCTCTGCGGGGATGGCGGTCATGTCAGCGGTCGATCAAGGGGGTCGGTCAAGGCGAGGGCCAGTGCGCGCCCGGAAGCCCAGGTACCTTCGATACCAGTGCAGCTTGGACGGGCGTGGCGGAATGGCCAAGACCACTGCGCTGACCGGCCCATCAGGCTTTGCGCCATCCGCGGCGGACGACCAGAAAACCGCGGTAGCCCGCCTCAAGCAGCCAGAGGCCCGGCCCGGTGCCCAGCGCCCGGCCCAGCCAGGCCCACCGTGGCAGCTCCCGCCACAAGCGGGTGAACGCCTCGGCGCCACTGACCAGGCTGCCGTCGGGGCGGCGCAGATGCAACCGGGCCATGGCGGCTTCGCGGGTCAGGTCGGGGCCCAAGTCACCCGGGCTGCAGTGCGCAACGTCTACCCACTGCAGCGCGTCTGCGCCGGGCTGACGTTGGTACATCGCCACCTCGCGGGAGCAGACGGGGCAGCCCCCATCGAAGTACACCGTAGGGGAAGGGCGTATTGCAGCATTCATCGTTGCACTATAGATCAACGGACGCAAATCGAAGTCAAGCGGGTATTTATGGCCCTGATTGATTCACAATGCGACTCAATTCAAACTCAATTGGACAGGGCGTGTCGTTCAAAACGCCATCAGCCCGATCTGCTGCTGTGGCAAGTGCTGGGTTTGCAAGCCGGCGCGCTGACCGTTCTGAAGGCTGCGCTGCGCACCTGGCTGGCATCGTTGCAAGGCGCGATGGTGGCAGGCGCCGAAGCGCCAGTCAGGCCGCCCGTATCCACAGCCACCCCGGACCTGGCGGCCGGCGATATCGGGCCGCGGCACTTTGACGACGCCGCCCTGACCACGATCACGGGCCTGTCGCCCGCGATGGCCTGCGAATGCCCCCGCCATGTCGCGGAGTTGCTGATGCAGCTGTCGAACTTCAAGGCCCATAGCGCAGACTCCGCCATCCGCAGCCCGGCCGATGCCGAGTTGCCTGTCTACCTGCAGCGGGTCGCGGGCGTGTCGCAGGCTCTTTTTGAAGCGGCCTTCTAGTGCGTGGCGTGACTCGAGGGTTTGACCCTAAGCTGAGCTGCCTGAAAACCGGAGATCGTCTGTATGTGGAAATTCTTGTTCAGCCTGTGCCTGGCTACCGCGCACATCACGTCGATGGCCATTGAAGAACCCAGCTACGAGGTCGTCCAGACACTGGACGGCGCGGAGTTGCGCCAGTACGCGCCCTATGTCGTGGCGCAGGTGCTGGTCAGCGGGCCGGCCGACCAGGCCGGCAACCAGGCCTTCCCGATCCTGGCCGGCTACATCTTTGGCAAGAACAAGGGTGCCCGAAAGTTCGACATGACCGCGCCGGTGACCCAGGCCGCCGTGCCCGTCAAACTCGACATGACGGCACCGGTCACCCAGGCCGAGGCGCCGGGCGGCTTCCTGGTGCAGTTCGTTTTGCCCAAGGGCGTCACGCTCGACTCCGCGCCCGAGCCGGTTGATCCGCGGGTGCAGTTGCGGGAGGTGCCGGGCCGGCGTGTCGCGGTGATCCGCTACTCGGGGTTTTGGTCGCAGGCCAACTATGACGAGCACCTCGGCAAGCTCCAGGCCGCCTTGCGCACGGCACAGCTGCCTTGGGCGGGTGAGCCAACGCTGTCGCGCTACGACGCACCGTTCACGCCGTGGTTCCTGCGGCGCAACGAGATCTGGCTCACCGTGAAAGCGCCCGCGCCAGGCGACGGTCTGCGCTAGGCGCCAGCCGGGCCTTCACACCTGCCGCGAAGGATAAGCGGCCAAGGCACTGGCCGAGTGTCTTGCGGTTGCCTTGCGGTTGCGCGCTATTCACAGGTCAACCTTTGACCACCAAAGCCTGGCCAGCGAGCCCGAGCGCCTGGGTTCAAGGGTAGGGCAGTCGTCCGGCTTTCCCGCTGCCGTGGTGGCTTACCCCACCGGCGAAATCATCACCAGGAACATCACCAGAAAGCCCACGAAGGCAAGCGACATATGGGCAAAGAGCAAACCCTCCGGCAAGGGTCTGTGCTTCCAGTGGTAGCCCAGGTTCAGCACGACGCCGCCAGCCGCCGCTATCAAAAGCAGGAGCAGGGCGACCGACGCTGCCCGCGAGAATACGGCGTATACCCAACCGAAGCCGAGCAACGAGAGCGCTGCGGCCGCAGCGAAACCGTGCAACTTGGCCAGCCAAGGCGGCGATTGGCGGTCGCTGCCAAACCGGATGAAGGCCATTGCCAGCCCGGTGAAAAACGCTAGCGCGAGCGATGAGGTTGCTGCGCGAAAAATCAAAGTCACTTCCAAGGGGGGCTTTCCGGTTCGTCGGTCGTTTCGGGCAGGCAGTATCCGGCCGCAAGGCATCCCCTCGGGTCTGAGGGGATGGCGCACTGTCCGCGCAAGGGGTGGCCAGGTGAAGTCGGTGGCGTGGCACATTTGAGCCATCGCAGCAGGCAGTCCGATGCAAGAGCGGTGACACGGGCTGGCGCCGGCTCACCCGGTGAACCTGTGGGCTGCAAGATGGAGCGGTGCCGTACCGGTGAATGCTCCCCGGTTGACCTGCGTCAATCCCGCCTGGGGAGCCGCCGCTACAACCGGGTTGTCTCGAAGCCCCCGCGGGGCGGCAGATGTACCGAGGGGAATCGCCATGCCTGCCGCGTCCGACCCACGCCAGAACCCGTTTCTCGCCGCGCAGCCGCTTGCGGATGGGCGGCGTTGGTCGCGGCAACTCGAACGCGTCGAACCGGCGCGGTCACCTGGAGGCATCCGCATGACCTGGTTGGCGCTCACCCGCATCCTGCTTCTGACGGCGCTGCAGACGGCCTGCGCCAGCGTGCACGCGCAGGCAGCGACATCGCCGACGCGGGGGCAATTGCTGTACACGACCCATTGCATCGCCTGCCATAGCGTCGAGATGCACTGGCGCGAGCAGCGGCAGGCGACCGACTGGGAAAGCCTTGCGCAGCAGGTGCGTCGCTGGCAGGCCACCGCAGCGCTGCAATGGAGCGAGGACGACATCGTGGAGGTGGCGCGCCACCGCAAAGACACGATCTACCGCTATCCCCGGCCGACCGGCCAGCTGAGCATGGCCGCGCCGTTGAAGCGCTGACCGACACGAGCGCCGCGCCCCGTGACACGGACAAGGGGCGGGTGCCTGGCTATCCGGCCTTCTTTGCCACCCGTTTCGCCGCCGGTTTCACCGCCGGTTTTACAGCCGGTTTTACAGCCGGTTTCAACGCCGTTTCTGCAGCCGGTTTTGCAGCCGTTTTCACAGGCACCTTGATGGCCTTGCGCGCCGCCACAGCCGCTTTTTTGGCCACCACGGCCTTCTTGCTGCGCGGGGCGGCGCGCTTGGCCACCGTCGCGCCGCCCCCGTCATCGACCCCGCGCAGCGCGCCGGCCAGGACGTCCTCGACCCTGCGCGCGTCCTTGCTGCCGGCGCGACCTGCCGCCGCTATGGCGCTCTTGATGGCCGCCTTGGCCACTCGGCCTACGTTCTGACCTGTCTCGACGGCGGCTTCCACGACGCCATCGACCGTACGCTTGGCCACCGAGCTGAGATCTGCGCCCACGGCCGTCGCATGCTTGACAACCGTCTTGACGGTTTCGGCCGCAGCCTTGGCAACGTCGCCGCCCACTTCGTTCACGCCAAGCACAATGCCTTTGGCGATGCTCCTGGCACTGTCCACCAACCCGGTCCCCACCTGCTCGGACGCCTGCATCGCGCCGGCCACGACGTCGCGCACCACAAGCGCCACCTCGCCGGCGACCGTCCCCGCACCAGCGAGAGCGCTGGACACCGCAGCCTTGACGAGCACGACGATTTCGCCCTCGATCCGGGTCAGCGATGTCAGGCTGCCGGCAATCCCTTCTCTGACCGCATTTCCCGCCCGGCCCAGCGGGGCAGTAACCACCACCGGCGGCGGCTTGGCTGCCCGCGGTGCACGCCGATGGGTGGCCGGCACCTTTGCCGACTTCGCGGCGGTCGTGCGTGCTGCGCGGGGTGCTTGCTTCTGGGTTGCCATCTGGAGTCTCGCTCTCTTCATCGTTGGTCGCTTGCGCGACGGATCATGGGACGGAATGCCAAACCCGGTACAACACCCCGATGTCGCCAACGCGCCGCCGCCCGAAACGGCCTTCGTGCGGCAGAGCCCGTGCACCGCGGAGAGGGATACACCGAACCGCTTGCCGCCGATGTCATTGCGGTTACCGTAACAACCTCAGTCAAGATGCTGCATGCCAAGCGACGCGGATCGATATCGATACCCGGTGCCCTATTTATACAGCGCTGCACGGCGGCTGGTTTGAGCGAAGTCAACGCCGATACGCAGCGCTACTCGACTTCGCGACGGACGACGTGTAGCAGGTGTCGAGAGTGACGCAGCGGGGATGGCGGCGACGAAGCGGGTCGGCATCCGCCGCCGCTGCAGGTGATGACAGCAACAACAGGAGAAGCGTATGTCCCAGCAAAGTCATGCAAGTCGCAGCGACCTCGTCCGCATCGCTGGCGAAGCGATGGTCGAGCGTGGACTGGAGCCCGAGTACCCGGCCGCTGTCCAGGCCCAGCTCGCCACGATCACCGGCCCCGGCCGCGACAAGGACCCGCACATCCGCGATCTCAGCGCGCTGCTCTGGTGTTCGATCGACAACGACGACTCGCTCGATCTCGATCAACTCACCACCTGTGAGCTTCTGGCGGACGGCGCAGTGAGGATCTTCGTGGCCGTGGCCGATGTCGATGCCCTGGTCACCAAGGGTTCGGCCATCGACGCCCACGCCTGGACCAACACCACCTCGGTCTACACGTCGGCGCGGGTGTTTGCGATGCTGCCCGAGCGCCTCTCGACCGATCTGACATCGCTCAATGCCGGCCAGGACCGGCTCGCCATCGTGACCGAGATGGTCGTCGCGCCCGACGCTTCGATCACGCAGGCCACCCATTACCGGGCGACGGTACGCAACCACGCGAAACTGGCCTACGACGCCTTGTCGGCATGGATCGTAGGCGACGGCGTGTTGCCCGAAGCGGCGCGCGCGGTCGCCGGGCTAGACGGGCAGTTGCGGACCCAGGACGAGGTGGCCCAGCGGCTGCGGGTGCGCCGCCACGCCCAGGGCTCGCTCGAGCTTGAAACCTTTCAGCCCCACGCGGTGTTCGACGGCGAACGCGTGGTGGAGATCCAGCAGCAGGTGCAAAACCGTGCCCGCCAGCTGATCGAGGAATTCATGATCGCGACCAATGAGTGCAGCGCGCACTTCCTGTCCACCGCCGGCGGCGCCTCGCTGCGCCGCGTGGTGCGCTCGCCAGAACGCTGGCTTCGCATCGTGGAGGTGGCGCGCAAGTTCGGCGAGAGCCTGCCGCCTTCAGCCGACCCGGTCGCGCTCGCCGCCTTCCTGGCCAAGCGCCACCGGGCCGACCCGCTGCGGTTTCCCGATCTGTCGCTGATCATCGTCAAGCTGATGGGCCGCGGCGAGTATGTGGTGGAGCGCCCGGGCGGCTCGCCGATGGGCCACTTCGGCCTCGCGGTGCGCGACTACACCCACTCCACCGCGCCGAACCGGCGCTTCCCGGACCTGATCGCGCTGCGCATGGTGAAGGCCGCTCTCGCCGGGCGCCAGCCACCGTACAGCGTGGCCGAGCTGGAGGCGCTCGCTGAACACTGCACCGCGCAGGAGGACGCCGCCCAGAAGGTCGAGCGGCGCATGCGCAAGTCCGACGCCGCGCTGCTGCTCGAATCCCATGTCGGCCAGCGCTACGACGCCATCGTCACCGGCAGTTCACCGACCGCCATGTGGGTTCGCATCTTCACGCCGCCGGCCGAGGGCCGGCTCGTGTCCGCTCCGCGCAGGCCCGAGGTGGGCCAGCAGATCCGGGTCAAGCTGGTGTCGACGGACGTGGAGCGCGGATTCATCGACTTCGAGGCCGTCGATTGAATGGCTAAACCGCAAGGCGAAGCCATCCGCACGCCGACTTCAAACAGGGCTATCGGGCGCTTCCAGCATCCGATCCGCCGGGTTCGATGAAGCCGACAACGCCTTTCTCCGGGTTGGACTGAGGCACCGACTCGATCGAGCCGGTCTTGTGTTCATCGACACTTTCGATGCTGATTCGCCCGGGTGTTGCCGGCGCGTTGGCGGGTTCCGCGGTCTTCTCGCCCTTGTCCGGGGGCGGCAAATCGCGGTTTCGGCGCATCTTGGCTTTGCGCTTCATGGCATGCGCCGTTGGCACTTGAACGGTCTTTTCGGCTGCGACCGATGTGTTCAAAGTGCGTTACGCGTTGACGCCGCTCAAGTCGCGGCGCGCCATTGCTGCAACTGCGCTACAGGGTGGTGACTGGCCTGCTGCTGCCGCTGCCGCCTGCCATCGGAAGTGTGGTGGCGCGGCACAAGCTCGCGGCCCAGCTTGACGCGGCCATCGCCGCCGTCAGCCCTGGACGGACAGCGCCAGCCGCTGCGCCAACCAATCAGCCAGCGGCTGCGGCCGTGCGAAGAGGAAGCCCTGCAGCACCGGGCAGCCGGCGGCCACCAGGAAGTCGGCCTGCGCCTGCGTCTCGACACCCTCGGCGACGACACGCAACTTCAGGTTGCGCGCCATCGACAAGATCGTCTCGACGATGCTGGTGTCGCCCGGGTCGCGCGGCGTGTCGCGCACGAAGCTGCGGTCGATCTTCAGCTCGAACAAGGGCAGCTTGCGCAGGTAGGCCAGGCTTGAATAGCCTGTGCCGAAGTCGTCGATCGAGAAGCGGATGCCCATTTGCACCAACTCGGACATGCGCGCCAGCGCCCCTTCCCAGTCGTCGATGAGCAGGCCCTCGGTGACCTCGAACACCAGCGCACAGGCCGGTGCGCCAGTGGCTGCCAGCACCTCGCGCACCCGCTCGACAAAGTCGTCCTTGCGGAACTGGCGAGGGCTGACATTGACCGACAGCGGCAGCACGCGCCCGGCGGCCTGCATGCGAGCCAGCGCTTCGCAGGCCTGGCCGATGACGAACTCGCCCAGCGGCAGGATCAGCCCGGTGTCCTCGGCGATCGGGATGAACTGCACCGGCGAGACGTTGCCGCGTTTCGGGTGCCACCAGCGCAGCAGCAGTTCGCCGCCGACCTCGGCGCCGTCAGCGTCGAACTGCTGCTGGATGTGCACCGAGATCTGGCTGCTGCCCAGCGCCTCCTTCAGGTCCTGCTCCAGCGCCAGTCGCTCCTCGACTTCGGCCTGCATCGCGGGCTCGAAGAAGGCGATGCGGTTGCGGCCGGCCGACTTGGCGCGGTACATCGCCGTGTCGGCTTCGCGCAGCAGGTCGTCGACGCGTTCGTCGGCCTTCGGAAACAGCGTGATGCCGATGCTGCCCGAGCTGCCGTAAAGCATGCCGTCGATGTCGTAGGGCTGCTCCAGCAGCTCTCGCACCTTGTCGGCCACGGCACGGGCATGGCGCGCGCCGGCCTCGACGTCGTGGCCGAGCTGGCCGACCAGCACGACGAACTCGTCGCCGCCCAGGCGTGCGACCGAGTCTTCGCCGCGCAGCTGCTGCGACAGCCGCTGCGCCACCTGTTCGAGCAGGCGGTCGCCCACCGAGTGGCCGCGCGCGTCGTTGATCTGCTTGAAGTTGTCGAGGTCGATGAACAGCAGCGCGCCGACCTGCCCGCTGCGCTGCGCCGCGCCGAGCGCGTGCTCGATGCGGTCGACCAGCAGGCGACGGTTCGGCAGCCCGGTGAGGGCGTCGAAGTAGGCCAGCCGGTGCGTGTTCTCCTCGGCC
>JBBRZR010000112.1:0-12192 GCA_038236495.1 Burkholderiales bacterium | reverse complement strand
TGCGGCTGGCAGTGCAGCAGGGCCTGGGCCCTGCCTTCAGGTTCTACCAGGGCGCTGAGGTTGCGCAACGCGGTCTCGGTGATGTCGATGGCTTGCCAGGGTGTGCCGGCGTCGATCGCCTGCTCGACCAGCGGGCGCACCTGTTCGGCCGACGCGGCCACCGCGATCAGCTGGGCCTGGGCCCGGTAGCTGGTGCCCTCGGGCACGGCCAGCACATCGATGGCGGCGCTGTCCACCGCAAAGTCCACCGTGTCCTTGAGTTGCCAGCGCACGGCGGCGGCCCAGTCAGGGCGCGGCACATCGGCCGGCGCGTCCATCGCCACGCACTGGTACTGGCTGCGCTGCAACACCGCGACGCGGCGGTGGCGGTGCAGGGCACGGCTGCGCCGCAGCGACTGCAAGGCGCGGGTGGGCTGGTCCCAGGGCGTGTGTTCAGCCCAGCGGATGGCGGGTTTGCCACCGGCCACCGGCTGCACCAGCGCCACGGCGATGTGATCGCCTTGCGGCGCACAACCGATCCAGCCCGGCAAGAGATTTCCCCGCGAAAGTCCGAACACCCAGATTCCCCATTGGTAAGTGCTGCCATGGTTCCACGGCAGCCGGTGTGGGGAAGGCTGGATAAAGGGGGTGTTTCTGGCGGTGTTGGCGCTGCGGGCACCGGCGTGGCGCTGCGCGGGCTGCGCGCCGGCCAGCGTGCGCCCCGGCGCCCGGATCAGTCGGTCAGGAGCCGGTAGCCCACACCCGTTTCGGTGACGATGTGCCGGGGCTGAGCCGCATCGGCCTCCAGCTTTTGGCGCAGGTTGCCCATGTACACCCGCAGGTAGTGGGTGCTGTCCGCGTGCGTTGGCCCACACACCTCGCGCAACAGGTAGGGATGGGTGAGCACGCGCCCGGCGTTGGCGATCAGCACACCGAGCAGGCGGTATTCGATCGGGGTCAGGTGGACCTCGGCACCGGCCTTGCGCACGATGCGCGCCGCCAGATCGATCTCGACGTCGCCGAAGCGAAAAATCGCATCGGTGCGGGTCCGCCCGGCCCGCACCCGCCGCATATTGGCCCGGGTGCGGGCCAGCAGTTCGGCCGTGCCGAAGGGCTTGGTGATGAAGTCGTCGGCGCCGGCGTCCAGGGCCAGCACCTTGTCCCGTTCGTCGGTGCGGGCCGACAGCACGATGATCGGCACGCTGGACCAGGCCCGCAGCCCGCGGATGAAGTCGATGCCGTCGCCGTCCGGCAAGCCGAGATCGGCAATCACCAGATCGGGCCTGCGGGTACCGGCCTCGACCAAGCCGCCCTTGAGGGTGTCCGCCTCGAACACCTGCCAGCCTTCGGACTCGAGTGACACGCGCACGAACTTGCGGATCTCTCGCTCGTCTTCGAGTACCAGGGCGATGGGTGAGGGGGTTGGCATCAGCTTGAGCGGGTGGCCTGCAGGGTGGGCCGGTCCTGCGCGAGGTCCTCGGCGAGGTCCACCACCGGCGGCGTGCCCAGTGGCAGTGTGAAGGTGAAGGTGGCGCCGTGCCCATCGGCCGGCTCGGCCCAGATGCGACCGTGATGGGCTTCGACGATGGCACGGCAAATCGCCAGGCCCAGCCCCATGCCCGGCGCTGGGGATTCAGTGTTGCCGCGCACGAACTTCTCGAAGATGGCCTGCTCCTGGCCCTTGGGCACGCCTGGCCCGTGGTCGTGCACGCTGACGTGAACCTCGCCACCGACGGGACTGACCCGAATCTCCACCGACGACGAGGGTGGCGTGTACTTGCCCGCGTTCTCCAGCAGGTTGACCAGCACCCGCTCGATCAGCACGGCATCGCATTCGACCAGGGGCAGCGTCGGGTCGATCTGCACCGTCAGCTTGCGTGGCCCGAGAGAACCTTGGGTGGACTTGAGCGCGCCGCCGACGATCTCCTCGATCGACTGCCATTCGGCACGCAGCCGGATCTCGCCGCTCTGGATGCGTGCCATGTCGAGCAAGTTGGTCACCATGCCGGCCATGCCCAGCGACTTGTCGCTGATCGCGGCGGCGAGCTCGGCCTGGTTCGGGCTGAGCGGCGGCTGGCTCAGGGCCAGGGTGTCGGCCATGCCCACCAAAGCGGCCAAGGGCGTGCGCAGATCGTGCGACAAGGCCGACAACAGCGAGTTGCGCAGCCGCTCCGACGCCATCTGCACGGTGGCGCTCTGCGCCACGTCGATGTAGTGAACACGCTCGAGCGCCATGGCGGTCAGGGCGGCGAAGGTCTCCAGCTGTTGGCGTTGCTCGGGCACCAGCAAGAAACGCGGTTCGTCGGGCTGAATCGCCAGAACGCCGCGCGAGCGCATGGTGGCTTTCAAGGGCAGGTAGAGCCAGGCGCTACCGGCCAGGGTGTCGGTCCCCAGCCCGGCCGGCTGGTGGTGGTCCAGTGCCCATTGCGCCGTGCCCAGGTCCAGGCCCTGGGCCTCGTCCGCCGGCGCGTCCGGTGGCTGCAGGCGGTCGTTGGCATCCAGCTTGAAGATTTGCACGCGCGCACGGAACTCGCGTGCGATCACGGCCTGGGCCACCGCCACCGCCTGTTCGTTGGTCAGCAGGTTGGACAGGTCTCTCGCGGCCTCGAACAGGGCGCGCGAGCGCGCCTCGCGGTGGCCGGCCACCCGGGCCTGGAAGCGCAGCCCGGCGGTGAGCTGGCCGGTCACCAGACCGACGACCAGCATCACCGCGAAGGTCAGCAGGTACTGGACATCGGTGACCGCAAACGACAGGCGGGGCGGTACAAAGAAGTAGTCGAACGCGCCCACGTTGACGATGGCCGCCAGCACCGCCGGGCCGCGGCCCAGCCAAACCGCCACGCCGACCACCGCCAGCAGGAAGACCATCACGATATTGGCGATATCGAAGTACGGCACCAGCAGATGGGTCAGCAGCGTCGTCGCGCCACAAGCGGCCCCGGCCAGCAGGTAGCTTCGGGCCTGCGCGGCCGAGACGCCCTGGATGATTTCACCCGGCGCCCGGGCCGCGGACGCAGGGCGTGGCCGCTGGGGTTGGCCAACCTCGATGCGATCGATGTCTGGCGCCATCGCCGCAATCGTCCGCCCCAGGGTCGGGCGCGGCCACCCGACGGACCGGGTGCTGTTGCCCATCACGAGCTTGGACAGGTTGTGGCTGCGTGCATGCTCGACCAGGGCGCGGGGCACGCTCTGCGCCGACAGCACCGCCGTGCGCGCACCCAGTTCGCTGGCCAGCTTGACCGTCTGCAGGATGGCCTCGCGCCGTGCGCCATTCAGACGTTGCAGTGCGGGTGTCTCGACGTACACCGCATGCCAGGTCACGGCCAGTTGCTGGGCTAGCATCGCCGCGCTGCGCACCACGTGCTCGGCGCCGGGCTGCGGGCCGATGCAGCACAGCAACGCGCCCTCGGTCTTCCAGACCTGCGCGACCCTGCGCTCGCTGCGGTAGGCTTGCACGTCGTCTTCCACCCGGTCGGCGGTGCGGCGCAGCGCCAGCTCCCGCAAGGCCATCAGGTTGCCCTTGCGGAAGAAGTTCTTGGCGGCGCGCTCGGCCTGCGCCGGCAGGTAGACCTTGCCGGCGGCCAGCCGCGCGATCAGTTCATCGGCCGGTGTGTCGACCAGCACGATCTCGTCAGCGCGATCGAAGAAGGTGTCCGGCAGCGTCTCGTGCACCTGGATACCGGTAATGCCACCGACCACGTCGTTGAGGCTCTCCAGGTGCTGCACATTGAGGGTGCTGTAGACGTCGATGCCGGCGGCCAGCAGTTCGGCCACGTCCTGCCAGCGCTTGGCGTGGCGCGAGCCGGCCAGGTTCGAATGGGCGAGTTCATCGACCAGGACCAGGCCGGGCTTGCGGGCCAGCGCGGCGTCGAGGTCGAACTCGGTCAGCGGCCTGCCGCGGTACTCGACCTGCTTGGGCGGCAGCAGCGGCAGCCCGTCGAGCAGCGCTGCGGTGTCACTGCGGCCGTGGGTTTCGACCACCCCGGCGACCACGTCCACGCCGTCGGCACGCAGCTTGCGCGCTGCCAGCAACATGGCGAAGGTCTTGCCGACGCCGGCTGACGCGCCGAAGTAGATGCGCAGGTGGCCACGCTGGCCGCGCTCCGCGGCGTGGCGGATCTGGGCCAGCAGTGCGTCAGGGTCGGGGCGTGGCGTCTCGGTCATTGCGGCTCAGGATTGTCGCGGCCAACGCCAGATTGAGCTGCAGCACATTGACACGCGGCTCGCCCAAAAACCCCAGCCAGCGGCCTTCGGTGTGCTGATCGATCAACTGTTGAACCTGCGCCAACGGCAACTGGCGTGCGCTGGCGACCCGCGCCGCCTGGAACCGCGCGCCGGCCACGCTGATGTGCGGGTCCAGGCCGCTGCCGGAGGCGGTGACCAGGTCGATCGGTACCGGCGCGGTGTTGCCCGGATCCGCCGCGCGCAGGGCCTCGATGCGGCCCCTGACCGCATCGGCCAGCGCCGGATTCAACGGGCCCAAGTTCGAGCCGCCGGAATTGCTGGCGTTGTTGGCCATCGGCCCGGTGGCCGATGGCCGGCCCCAGAAGTGCTTGGGGTCGCTGAAGGCCTGCCCGATCAGCGACGAGCCCACCGGTTTGCCGTTTTGCAGCAGCAGGCTGCCTGCGGCTTGCGCGGGGAACAACGCCTGCGCAACGCCGGTGACCACCAGCGGATAAACCAAACCAGTCAGCGCGCTGAGCACCGCGAACATCACCAGGGCCGGACGAAAGTGGGAGGTCATGGGGGTTCCTTCAGACGAGGTGCAAGGCCACCAGCAGCCCGTCGATCAGCTTGATGCCGATGAAGGGCACGATCAGACCACCGAGGCCGTAGATCAGCACGTTGCGGCGCAGCAGCGCCGCCGCACCGATGGCGCGGTACTTGACGCCCTTGAGCGCCAGTGGAATCAGAAAGACGATGACCACCGCGTTGAAGATCACCGCCGACAGGATGGCTGACGACGGCGTGGCCAGGCCCATCACGTTGAGCGCGCCCAGTTGCGGATAGGTGCTGACGAACATTGCGGGCACGATCGCAAAATACTTGGACACGTCGTTGGCGATGCTGAAGGTGGTCAGCGAGCCGCGCGTCATCAGCAACTGCTTGCCGGTCTCGACGATCTCCAGCAGCTTGGTCGGGTTGCTGTCCAGGTCGACCATGTTGCCGGCCTCCTTGGCGGCCTGGGTGCCGGTGTTCATGGCCACCGCCACGTCGGCCTGGGCCAGTGCCGGGGCGTCGTTGGTGCCGTCACCGGTCATCGCCACCAGCCGGCCCTCGGCCTGGTAGTCGCGGATCATTTGCAGCTTGGCTTCGGGCGTGGCCTCGGCCAAGAAGTCGTCGACGCCGGCCTCGGCGGCAATCGCTGCGGCGGTCAGCCGGTTGTCGCCGGTGATCATCACCGTCTTGATGCCCATGCGGCGCAGCTCGGCGAAGCGCTCCTTGATGCCGCCCTTGACGATGTCCTTCAACTCGACCACGCCCAGCGCCCGGGCGCCGTCCGACACCACCAGCGGCGTGCTGCCCTTGCGCGCCACGTCGTCGGCCGCGGCCTGCACGTCGGCCGGAAAGCTGCCGCCCAGCGCCTCGACGTGCTTGCGGATCGCGTCCCCCGCGCCCTTGCGCAGCACCCGGACCGTGCCGTCCTCCGCCTCGATATCGACACCGCTCATGCGTGTCTGCGCCGTGAACGGGACGAAGCTCGTCTTGTCCGCCGACGGGCCGCCCAGGCTGGGCAGGCGGTCGCCCGGGGCGCCCGGCCGCAGGTTGAACTTCTGCTTGGCCAGTACGGTGATGCTGCGGCCTTCGGGCGTCTCATCGGCCAGGGACGCAAACTGCGCCGCATCGGCCAGTGCCTGTTCGGTTATCCCTTTGGCCGGATAAAACGCCGAGGCCTGGCGGTTGCCCAAGGTGATGGTGCCGGTCTTGTCGAGCAGCAACACGTCCACATCGCCCGCCGCTTCCACTGCGCGGCCCGAGGTGGCGATGACGTTGGCGCCCATCATGCGGCTCATGCCGGCTACGCCGATCGCCGACAGCAGCGCACCGATGGTGGTGGGGATCAGGCACACCAGCAGCGCGATCAGCGCGGTGATCGTCACCGGCGTGCCCAGCTTGTTCGCCCCGACACTGAAGATCGAGAACGGCAGCAGCGTCACCGTGACCACCAGAAACACGATCGTCAGCGCGACCAGCAAGATGGTGAGTGCGACTTCGTTGGGTGTTTTCTGGCGCTTGGCGCCCTCGACCATCGCGATCATCCGGTCCAGAAACGACTCGCCCGGGTTCACGCTCACCCGCACCACCAGCCAGTCCGACAGCACCCGCGTGCCGCCGGTAACCGACGCGAAGTCGCCGCCCGATTCGCGGATCACCGGTGCCGACTCGCCGGTGATGGCGCTCTCGTCCACCGAGGCAACGCCTTCGATCACTTCGCCGTCCAGCGGCACCACGTCGCCGGCCTCGACCAGCACGACGGCGCCCTTGCGCAACTCGTCCGCCTCTTGCGGGTGCCAGGACGATCCGTGCACCGGCTTGTCGAGCTTCTTGGCGATGACCTTGCGCTTCATGCTGCGCAGTGACGACGCCTGCGCCTTGCTGCGGCCCTCGGCCATCGCCTCGGCAAAGTTGGCAAACAGCACGGTGAACCACAGCCACAGGCTGATGGCCAGGATGAAGCCTTGGGGTGCTTCTCCCTGGCCCGCCAGGGCCTGCACCCAGAGGATCGTGGTCAGGATGCTGCCGACGTAGACGACGAACATCACCGGGTTGCGCCACTGCACACGGGGGTCCAGCTTGCCGAAGGCGGACGCGATGGCGGGCTTGATGAGCGCCGGGTCGAGCAGCGAAAAGGTCTTTGCGGTGGTCATGATGAAATCACTTCGCGGTTCGTGCGGCGGATCACTTCGGTGCCCACAGCATCAGGTGTTCCACGACAGGCCCCAGCGCCAGCGCGGGCACGTAGTTCAACAGGCCCACCAGCAGCACGGTGCCAATCAGCAGCCCGACGAACAGCGGGCCGTGGGTGGGCAGGGTGCCGGCGGTAACCGCCATGCGCTTCTTGGCCGCCAGTGAACCGGCGATGGCCAGCACCGGCACGATCACGCCGAAGCGGCCGAACCACATCACCACCGCCAGCAACGTGTTGTAGAACGGCGTGTTGGCTGACAAGCCCGCAAAGGCGCTGCCGTTGTTGTTGCCGGCCGAGGTGAAGGCGTACAGGATCTCCGAGAAGCCGTGGGCGCCCGGATTGGCGATGCCGGCCTTGCCGGCGTCGGCCAGCACCGCCACCGCAGCGCCCGCCAGCACCAGGATCGGCGTGACGAGGATCGCGATCGAGGTCATCTTCATCTCGTAGGTCTCGATCTTCTTGCCCAGGTATTCAGGGGTGCGGCCGATCATCAAGCCGGCGATGAACACCGCCAGGATGGCGAAGATCAGCATGCTGTACAGGCCGGTGCCCACGCCACCGAAGACGACCTCGCCAAGCTGCATCAACACCAGCGGCACCGCGCCGCCCAACGGCGTGAACGAGTCGTGCATGCCGTTCACCGCGCCGCACGAGGCCGCAGTGGTGACCGCGGCGAACAGGCCGGTGGCGGCGATGCCGAAGCGCGCCTCCTTGCCCTCCATGTTGCCGCCAGGCTGGGTTGCGCTGGCGATTGGGTCGGTGCCCAGGGCCGTGAGAATCGGGTTGCCTTGTTGCTCTTGCGTCGTCACGACGATGACCGACACGACGAAGATCGCCGTCATCGCCGCCAGCACCGCCCAGCCCTGGCGCGGGTCGCCCACCATTCGGCCGAACATGAAAACCAGCCCGGTCGGGATCAGAAAGATCGCCAGCATCTGCAGAAAGTTGCTCAGTGCCGTCGGGTTCTCGTACGGGTGCGCTGAATTGGCGTTGAAGAAGCCGCCGCCATTGGTGCCCAGCAACTTGATCGCCTCTTGCGAGGCCACCGGGCCCATCGCCAAGGTCTGCTTGTCGGCCTTCAGGTCGTCCATCACCGGGTTGCCCTGCGCGTCTTTCAACGCTTGGCCATCCGTGCCGATTTTCGGCTGTTGGTAGGCATTGACTTCGAGCGTCGTCACGTCCTGGTGGGACGAGAAGTTCTGGATCACGCCCTGGCTGACCAGCGCCACCGCAAAGACCAGCGACAGCGGCAACAGCACATAGGCCGTCACACGGGTGATGTCTACCCAAAAGTTGCCGATCGACGCTGACGAGCGCGCGACGAAACCGCGGACCAGCGCGATGACGACCACGATGCCGGTGGCGGCGGAGAAGAAATTCTGCACCGCCAGTGCCAGCATCTGCGTCAGGTAGCTCATCGTGGACTCACCGCCATAGCCCTGCCAGTTGGTGTTGGTGACGAAGCTGACGGCGGTGTTGAACGACGAGTCGGCACTGACACCGGCCAGGCCCTGCGGATTGAGCGGCAGCACACCCTGCAGGCGCTGCAGCGCATAGACCGCCAAAAGACCGAGGACGTTGAAGACCAGCAGCGCCATGGCATAGCCGCGCCAGCCCATGCCCTGGCCCGGCTCGACGCCGGCCAAGCGGTAGAGGCCGCGCTCCGCCGCCGCCAGCGGTGCCATCCAGCGCGGAAGTCGGCCTTCGGCAACGGCGACCAACCACTTGCCCAGCGGCCAGGCCAACATCAGCAGCACGCCCAAGAAGACGGCCCCTTGGATCCCTGCAGCGGCGTTCATCAGAACTCCTCCGCCCGCAGCAGGGCGTAGACCAGGTAGATCACCAAGCCGAGTGCGGCGGTGCCTGCAAGCCAATAGAGCCAGGTCATTGGCGCCCCCCGAGCTGCTCGCAGCCGATCACCATACCGAGCATGGCAACGAACATCAGCGCCACCGCAGCCAGAAACAGAAAGTCCATGAAGCCCTCGCGATCGAGTTGTTCGATGGCTATCAGCTTAGGCAGCCGGGTATCAAGATGGTGTTGAGATTTGGCCGCCACGCATCAAGAAGGCATAAAGACCGTACCCGTTACTCGTGGCGCAGCGCCTCGATCGGGTCCATGCGGGCGGCGCGGCGGGCCGGAAAGTAGCCGAACAGCACGCCGATGCCGGCCGAAAACAGCAGCGACAAGGCGTTGATAGTCGGGTCGAACACATAGGGCACGGCCATCAGGCGGGCGCCCGCCCAGGACGCACCGGTGGCAATGACGATGCCCACCACGCCGCCCAGGGCTGAGAGCACCACCGCCTCGATCAGGAACTGCAGCAGCACCTCGCGCTCCAGCGCGCCCACGGCCAGCCGCAGGCCGATCTCGCGGGTGCGCTCGGTCACGCTGACCAGCATGATGTTCATGATGCCGATGCCGCCCACCAGCAGGCTGACCGCCGCCACCGCGCCCAACAGGCTGGTCAGCACGCCCATGGTGCTGGACAAGGTTTCGGCCAGCTGCTGGGTGTCGAAGATGTTGAAGTTGTCGTCGTCACCGTCGGCGAGCTTGCGGCGCTCGCGCAGCAGCTGGGTCAGGCTGGCCTTGAGCGGCGCGCTGTCGGCGCCATCGGCCATGGACACCGACAAGGTGTTGACCTTGGTGCTGCCAGTAACCCGGCGCTGCAGCGTATGCAAGGGCACCACCACCGTGTCGTCCTGGTCGCCCATGCCGCCCTGGCCCTTGGCGGCCAGGATGCCGATGACCTCGCAGGAGAACTGCTTGACCCGCAGTTGCGCGCCCAGGCCGGCCGGGCCGCCTCCGGCCGCAGTGCTGGCCGGGCTGCCGCCAAAGATCTCGCGCCGCACGGTCTCGCCAATGATGCAGACGGCCGCGCCGGCACGTTGCTCGTCGGGCTCGAACAGGCGGCCGGCGGCCAGCTTCCAGTTGCCGGTCTCGAAAAAGGCGTTGGTGCTGCCGGTCACGCTGGTGGCCCAGTTGCGGCCGTTGGCCACCACGTTGACGCTGGCCCGGCCTTGCGGCGCCACCGCGGCCACGCCGCCGATCTGGGTTGCAATCGCGTCGGCGTCGGCCTGGGTGAACTGCGGCACACCGCCGCCCCCGCCGCCGCCGCCCGCCCGGCGCTGGCCGGGCAACACCAGCAGCAGGTTGGTGCCCAGGCTGGTGATCTGCGTCTCGATCGCCTGGGTGGCACCTTGGCCCAGCGTGACCATGGTGATCACCGCGGCCACGCCGATCACGATGCCCAGGATGGTCAAAAACGAGCGCAGCAGGTTGCGCCGCACCGAGCGCAAGGCCAGCAAAAAGACCGACAGCAGCATCAGACGTCCTCGTCCACGGCCTGCACTACCGGCGGGCCGGTCACCGGGTGGGGGTTCTGCTCGTCGCGCGCCACCAGGCCATCGACAAACGTGACCCGGCGCCGGGCGTAAGCGGCCATGTCGGGCTCGTGCGTGACCATCAGCACGGTGATGCCGTGGTCGCGGTTGAGCGCCAGCAACAGGCCCATGATCTCGTGGCTGCGCTGGGTGTCGAGGTTGCCGGTGGGCTCGTCGGCCAGCACCACCGCCGGCTCGGTGACGATGGCCCGCGCGATGGCCACGCGCTGCTGCTGGCCGCCCGACAGCTCGGCCGGGGTGTGCTGCTCCCAGCCGCCCAGGCCCACCGACTGCAGCGCGCGTGCCGCAGCGGCGCGGCGGTCGCTGGCGCTGTCGCCGCGGTAGAGCAGCGGCAACTCGACGTTTTCTTGCGCCGAGGTGCGCGCCAGCAGGTTGAAGCCCTGGAACACGAAGCCCAGGTAGCGCCGCCGCAGCCGCGCCCGCTGGTCGCGCGAGAGCGATTCGACATGCGCGCCCATGAACAGGTACTGGCCGGCACTGGGCGTGTCCAGGCAGCCCAGGATGTTCATCGCGGTGGATTTGCCCGAGCCGCTGGGGCCCATGATGGCGACAAACTCGCCGGCGGCGATGTCCAGGTCGATGCCCTTGAGCGCCAGCAACTCGGCCTCGCCGCTGCCGTAGCGCTTTTGCACGCCGCGCAGTTGGATCAAGGGCACGCCAGCGGCCGGATGGACGGCTGCGGGGCCGGCCGGGTTGCCGGGGTTGGCGCCGGGTCGGGCGGTTGGGGCAACCTCTGGCGGGTTGTGGGTGGGGCTGCCGGTCATAGCGCTGCGCTCACTTGGCGGCGGACACTGACTTCTGGTCGGTGATCACCAGCATGCCCGCTTTCAGGTCGCCGGTGACGATCTCGGTCATGTGGCCGTCGCTGATGCCGGGGGTCACGGCCACGGCCACCGGCTTGCTGGCGCCACCGGCGGGGTCGGGCGCCAGCACCCAGACCTGGCGGGCGCTGGCGGTGCTGGCACCGGCGGCCGCTGACCGCCGGCTGCCGCCCGGCATGCGCGGTATCAGGCTGGCCCCGATGCCCTTCTTGGCCGCGGCGCCCTCGGCCGCTGTGCCGGCCACGCTGGGCGTGAAGCGCAGCGCGCTGTTGGGCACCAGCAGCACGTCCTTGCGCTGGGTGGCGGTGATGCTGGCGGTGGCCGTCATGCCGGGACGCAGGCTCAGGTCGCTGTTGTCCAGGTCCAGGTAGGTCAGGTAGGTGACGACGTTGTCGGTGATGGTCGAGCCAAAGCCGACCCGGGTGATGCGTGCCGGAAACGTGCGGTTGGGGTAGGCGCTGACGGTGAAGCTGGCGGCCTGCCCGAGCTTGACCGACCCCACGTCGGCCTCATCGACATACACCCAGAGCCGCAGTTTGCGCAGGTCTTCGGCCAACGTGAACAGCGTGACCGCCTGCAGTGATGCCGCCACCGCGTTGCCGGGGTCCACCGTGCGGGTCAGCACGGTACCGTCGGCGGGCGCGGTGATCGAGGCCTTGGACAGGTTGGTCTGGTCGGTGGACAGTGCGGCCTGGGCGTCCTTGACGCCCTCGCGGGCGCTGGTCTCGTCGGCCAGGGCACGGTCCAGCGCGGCACGGCCGGTGTCCAGTTCGGCCTTGGACGGCACCTTGCCGCCCGACAACCGCGCCACCTCCTCCAGCCGGCCCAGGCTGGCGCGGGTCTCGCGCACGGTGGCACCGGCCTGGGCCACCTTGGCGTGCGCGGCCGCCACGGCGGCCTGCGAGCGCAGGATCTGATCGCGCAGCTTGGCGGTGTCGAGCACCACCAGCACCTGGCCCTTCTTGACCTGGTCGTTGACGTCGACGTTGACCTTCAGCACCGTGCCCGACAACTCGCTGCCGATGTTGATGGTGCGGGTGGGCTGCACCGTGCCGTTGGCAGTGACGGTCAGGGTCAG